>JBGTLW010000001.1:0-3443 GCA_041743835.1 Phycisphaeraceae bacterium
ACCAGCCGGCTAAATGGCTCTGCCAGCGACAGCGTGCCGTTGCTCATCCCGTCGCTGACCAGCAGGATGACGTTGCGTGCCGCGGCCCCACCGCGCGCCCCGGTCTGCGTCGGGGTACCCGATCCACCGGCTTCCTTGCAACCGGCCACAGCCAAGCCCAGCGCCGAGGCGGTCGTCAGTTTCAGCGCCTCGCGTCGGCTCAGGCCGCGGCCGATTCGCGGTGGTTGTGTCGATGACGGTACCGTGTCAGATGCCCTATCCAAGATTGATCGCGCAGCATGTCTCTGGGCTTCTGAGGTAGGCATCGGGTCTCTCCGTTGGGAGCGTATCATAACGCCAGCGCTCAGTCGCTTCACTGATCCGGTGCGTGGTCTGCCCGCGTGCCCGCACTATGAAGATTGTGTGAGACCCGCGACACGGTCGTCACATGCAACTGAACCTGTTCGGTCAAGGCCCGCCGCTCATACCGCCGCCTGATTCGCCAGCTACACCGCCTGGGCTTCGTGCTCATAGCCTGCCGCTGATCCGTCCATTGCGATGGCGAACCCGTATGTCTTGACTCCTGATCAGGGGGTCGGGGTGACGCGTGGGGCCCAGATGCGGTCTGGCCGATTCATGAAACGGGAGTCTTCGCCGGGGATGCGGACGGTGCTCATCACGCCCTGGTTGTCGGAGATGACATCTTGGTAAGTGGCGCGTTCGCCGTGGCCGTCGGCAAACAGGAGGTGTCCACCCTTGAAGTGCCTGGCAGAGAAGCGTTGCCAATCTCCTTTGGTGCGGCCAAGGCTGCGGTCCCAGTACGGGTCGCAACCGGGCTTGTTGCTCGGGCCGTCATTGCTCGCGAACAAACCGGTCGCGTTGAGCTCGGCGCGTGTCGTCCGCTGCTCGATCATCAGCACCGTGGCAGAGGGCGACGCCAGATCACTCTCGCGGATCGTGGTCGGCGGATCGCTGTCACCCTGGCTGTTGCCGTTGGGCTGACGATCAAGCCCCGAGTTTGGCACGTAGCTGAAGAACTGGTGAAGCGGCCCACCGTCGGGCGCCATGCCGAACGTGCCATTGATCTGGTAGCCATACCCCTGGTCGTACCCGCCCATACTGTCCAGCGGGGCTTGCGGCACCTCAGAGGAGGGGTCCGCGAAGATACTGTTGCCCGGTGGCAGAGGCACACGCCCAAGCTTCTTGAATGGAAGCTGCCCAACATAGGGCGGCAGGGCGTTGCCCCACCAGTAATCCTCCTGCCATACACGCGGCTTGGTCGGATCGGCCATGATGTGCTGACTCAGCGAATCGTAGCCGTCCCACGCGAATTGGCCATGCCGATCCTCCGACATGTAGGCGAGGTTGGCGATCCCCCACTGCCGCAGATTCGACAGACTCGCCGTCGCCCGCGCGGCATCCCTCGCCGAGCCCAGCACCGGGAGCAGGATGGCCATCAGCAGCGCCACGATACCGATGACCACCAGAAGTTCGACCAGCGTTAACCCGTTGTTTTTGACGCCCAGTGCTTTCATCTGTTGCTCGCTTGTGGTTGCCTGTGTCGTTAGCGATGTCGGGAAGCGGCAAGCGCCGGCCTACCGGTTGAAAACCGCAACACCGCTTTGGGCAGCGTTGCGGCGAAGGCTACATCCAATTCACCCGCGGCTATCGCGCGCAGGATTTTGGATGTTTCGGAACAACTCGAATCAGCACCAGAAACCTCTGCCCCTCAAGAGTTTACTAACGCAAATCAATTTCCAGTGTCCCCCGATGTTTCTGGATACTTGGCAACACATTCAGCAGATTTCCAGCGGACTATAGGCGACACTGAGCGTAAGCCATCGACACTTGGTAATCCCAGGCGCACTAAAGAGGAAAAGGGGTTACCCTCAGATGCAGCTCTTGTTGAGCTAGCCAAGGCTTATCTGACCACTCAGGTCGAGCTATGGCCAGAACTAGTCAAATCTAGATATCTACCGCCGCCCACACCTGAAACGGCAATTCTTTATGCAGACGAGTACAAGCGACGCTTCACCAGTCTAGATATCCAGCATGCGGACCAGCCGTCTGAGCCCGGGAAAAACAAGAGGAGAGTTCCGTTAGCCGTTGCGTACATCCGATATTCTTCTGACGCCTCAAATGAACGCAGCCTCGACGATCAGTTGGTCAATATCCTGAAGAGAGCCCGGGCTGATGGATTATTTGTTCCGTGGGCATATGTGTTTGCTGATGCAGGCCGTTCTGGCACCGTAGCCGTTCGACGCGGATACCTGATGGTCAAAGCCTGCCTTGAGCAGGACCGCGGAAAGACTGAGATTAGCACGCTTTATCTTGATGACTTCACACGCGCAAGCCGGGATGCACTTGAATCACTTAGGTTGGCACGCTTGCTTGAAGGGCTTCGCAAGAATCTGATTGGGGCGTCTGACGGCTTTGACCTTAGGGCACCTGATGCGAATATTCGCGTCATGGTCATGTCCCTTTTCAGCACAATGCTAGTCGATCAAGTGCGCCAAAAAGTACGCCGAGGGCATCAGGGTGCAGCGAGGCGCGGTACAGCAAGGGGACGACCAGCGTTCGGATATTGCCTAGAACCCGTACTAGACAAGAACGGTGAAAAGATTCAGCAGCGAGTGGGGCGTGATCTAAAAAAGCCTGTTATTGATTCGGTAAATGCTGAAATTGTGCGCGAGATCTGGAAGAGATATGCATACGAGAAGCAAAGTATGACCCAGATCAGGCGTTGGCTGAATCGGACGAAAGCAGATGGTCGTTCGAATTGGACCAGCGGAGGCGTTCGAGTGATTCTGTCAAACCCAGCGTACATTGGGGTATGGATTCACCATAGATCTCATCACCATCTGGACACTGAGACCGGCGAACTCCATAGAGTTATTAACCCTAGATCCGAGTGGTTAATTTGCCAGCATCCCGATCGGGCAATAATCTCGCGAGAACTGTGGGTGGCGGGTAGGCGAAGGATACATCAAACTCGCCAAGCTTCACCAATACTGGGCAGGAAGCCAGGCAACCGCATGAAAGCATATCCTAAAACTATGCTCAGTGGAATACTTTACTGTAAGTACTGTAATCGGCCGCTAACACTAGGGCGGTCGGGAAAAGGTAGTAATGCTTCGTACACTTGCCCGAATACCAGTAAAGACATAGATTCCTGCAAGCTTGGCTTCAAGGTAACTCGTTACGTCGAGGAAGCGATCACGCGCTATCTACTGAATGATCTGCTTACCTACGACACAGCTATAAAAGTAACGCGATTGGCAAACCAGTATATCGCTCAAATCAAGGCAGTTCCGACTCCAGACTCGAGATATTGTCAAAAGCTGTGGATGAAGTTTGATCAGGCGGCGTGTTGTTTGACTCCGTCGGTGAAGGTGATGCCGGCGATGACGTCGCCGATCAGTTCGTGGCCGTTGAGCCGTCGCCACTTCTTCTGGGCCGACTCG
>JBGTLW010000002.1:0-8659 GCA_041743835.1 Phycisphaeraceae bacterium
CGACCCCGCGCCCGCGTTGCAGGCGGGCTACACCGCCAAAAGGGAGGGGTATCGGATTCTGCCGGACTTTGGTTACAATGCGTGGCTGTGATCTGAGGGTTGCTCTGTAAGGGGTCGCTGCGATGCCGATGACTGTGCTTAGCCCGTTTTCAGGTCGGCCCGTGAAGGTGCGCGATCAGGATGTCGGCCGGGCCGTGCGCGATGAGGAAGGGCGTATCTTCTACATCGTCGAAAAGGCGGACGGCAGCGGGTACTACGCCGCCCCGACCCGCAAGGGCACCGCCAAAGACGAGCAGCGGTACGCGGAGCTTGAAGCCAAGACCGCCCACAGTGAATCGCACGTCAAGCACACGCAGGTCCACGACGCGACAGGGCCGGGCCGACGCAGCAGCGGCGTCAGGCTGTTGGTTCTGTTGATCGTGCTTCTGCTGATCGCGGCCGGGGCCTATCTCGCCTTCAAGGGCACACCCAGCCTGCCCTTCCTCGACGGCTCACCCACACCGAACCCAGCCACACCAGCCGAGCCGGAGCTTGGTCAAGGCGAAGCAGCGCCACCGAAGAGCGCAGGTGCGCGGCTGCGATTGCCGGAGCTTTACGACTCTGGTGAAGAGCCAAGCGTTAATCCCCAGGCCTTCGCACTGCTGATGGCCGGCCGGGGCGACCTGTCACCGTCGGCTGAGCCGTCACCCCGCCGGGGTGATGCGGGCCTGCCCTCGGTCGTCTCGGTCAACGCCACCCCGGCCGCATCTCCGATCCCGCCGCAGGTGACGCGGATGACACCCGACGCTCTGGAAGTGCAACGCCGCCGCATCGTGGAGGCGCTGGACCAGAACCGGCCCTTCACACAGACCGCCTCGGGCCTCCGCTACCGCGTCGAAGACGTGGGCACGGGCAAGCGTGCTAGGGCCGGGCAGTTCGTGACGATCCATTACACCGTGGCTCACTACAAGCAGGGCGGCGAGAGCCGCGTGATCGACACGTCCCGCCGGGACAACAAGCCGCTGGGGTTTGTGCTGTGGAGCGGGCAGGTGATCCGCGGCTGGGATGAGGGCATCGCGGGCATGCGCGAGGGCGAACGCCGCACGTTGATCATCCCGACGGAACTCGCTGGCGCGACCGGGCGATCGGCGGCGGTGGATGGCCTGCCCGAAGACAACCTCCTGTGCGAGATCGAACTCATCACCGTGCAACCGGGCGTCGAGCATCGGGTGGACCGCGTCGGCTCCGGCCAGCTTGCGTTCCCGGGCGACACGGTGGAGGTTCACTACACCGCCACCATCGCGGGAGAAGATGAGCCGTTCGATGATTCGTACACCTATGGCCAACCGCTCCGCATCACCATCGGCAACGGCGATGTGATCCAGGGGCTGGAACTGGGGGTCACCGGCATGGCTGTGGGCGAGACACGCAGCATCACCATCCCCTCGTATCTCGGCTACGGCTCACGCGGCGCGGGCTCGCTGATCCCCGCGAACAGCGCGCTGAATTATCGCGTCGAATTGCTGCGTGTCGTCGAGGACTGACCAACTCAGTAGCCTCTGATTTTTCTTCGATTTCGCTTAGCGCGGTGCTATAATCACGCGTACTGGTTGCGGCCGTCGGATCGGTCTTTTGTGTGCTGGCCGCGCCGCTGAAGGAGCCTGTCATGGTCCAACCTCTGCGCCCGTTACTGGCCGCTGTATCTTCCACGCTGCTGCACAAGCCGGTGACCGCAGACATACCTCTGGCCGCGCCCGTGGGGCTGATGCGTCAGGCGTCAGAGCCGGGCCACGGGCCGTTTGTCACGATCTCCCGCGAAGCGGGTGCCGGTGGGCACACGCTGATGAACCTGCTCATCGGGCACCTGCAACGCATGAGCGACGGGTCGCCCGCGTGGGCAGGTTACGACCAGCAGTCGCTCGAAGCCCTGTCCGAACCCCACGCGTTGCATCCGCCGCGTGCCGAGTTAATGGAAACCGAGGAGCCGGGGTGGTTGGCCAGGGTTTTTGAGGGCCTGGACCCGCAAGTTGATCAGGAGCAGAACGCGCATCAGGTCTACCGCCGCGTAGTCCGCACGATGCGCAAGCTCGCCAGGCAGGGACGATGCGTGGTCGTCGGCCGTGGCGCGGCGATGGCGACCGCTGACATGCCCGGCGGGCTGCACATCCGGCTTGTGGCGCCGCTGGATGTACGCGTCGCGAATCTTGCCCGGCAACGCACGATGTCGCCCGCGCACGCCGCGGCCGAGGTGGAGCACCTCGACAAGGCACGCGACCACTTCTACAAGCGGTACTGGGGCATCGACCCCGTCGGGGCCGAGCACTTCCACGCAACGCTAAACACCGCTCGGCTCAGCGAGCAAGAACTGGTCAGCGCGATCCTCTCACTGGTCCATCACAAGACCACAGGACTCCATCACGCAGACGCTCCCGCGTCCACAGCGACCAACAACCACCGACCCGCGGTCGTCCAGGCGGGATGAATCGGGTTGGTCATCCCGTGGCAAGCACCACGCGCAGGGCGGTGTGAGTTGCCAGCCGCAAGCCACAGCTTATGCTTATGACACGCCGCCACTTTGTGGCGGTTGTGTCGTAACCTGACCGCAGCACGTCCCCTCACCACCCCCCCTACCCGAGCCACCGCCCATGCCCACCGCGACCAAGCCCTCACGCCACGACCACCAGGACCTGCGCATCGGAACCATGGCCGGGAAGGGCGAACGGACGGCCGAGTACATCGCCGCGATCCTGCCGCACGGCTTCGAGAGCTTCCAGATCAACTTCTGGCAGAAGCTGCCCGAGGGCAAGACCCTCAAGCAGATCGCCAAGGAAGTGCACGCGGTGCTGGACCAACACGCCCAGGACACCGGGCACCGCGCGGTGGTCTCGTCGGTGGCACCGTTTGGCAACCCGCTCCAGGAGGCGTCGCACGCAGCGATGTGGAAGCAGTGCATCGACGCGGCGGAGGCCTTCGGGTGCGACCTGGTCTGCGGCTTTGCCGGGGCGATGGAAGATCGCCCGGTGGATCAGTCCATGACGCAGTACAAAAAAGTCTTCGGCCCGCTTGCCAAGCGCGCGGCAGACAAGGGCGTCCGCCTTGCGTTTGAGAACTGCGACATGGGTGGCACGTGGGACCGCCCACGGTTCAACATCGCGCACAGCCCGCGCGCCTGGGAGATGATGTTCGACATCCTCCCCGCGGAGAACGTCGGCCTTGAGTGGGAACCCTGCCACCAGATGAACTCCCTCATCGACCCGCTCCCCCAACTCAAGCAGTGGATCAACAAGGTGTTCCATATCCACGGCAAAGACGCGACCGTCAACTGGGATATCCTCAAAACCCACGGCTTACGCGGCAACAAGCAGATCGTCTTCCACCGCTCGCCCGGCTTCGGCGACACCAACTGGACCGACCTCATCTCCATCCTCCGCCAGAACAACTTCCGGGGCTTCATCGACATCGAGGGCTGGCACGACCCGGTGTACCGCGGCGACCTTGAGATGACCGGGCAGGTCCACTCGCTCAACTACCTCAAGCAGTGCCGCGGCGGCGCGTTCATCGCAAACCCCGAGGGCTTTTAAGCATTCGCGGCTCCAACGACATGCCACCCACAGCGATCATCACCGAGACCCTAGACCCGGTCTGTGCCGACTGGCTTGCGCAGCGGTGCGCTGTCCGGTGGGCCAAGGCCGACGAGCCTGGCCATGATCTTGCGTCACTTCTTCCGGAGGCCGAGGCGTTGGTGGTGCGGACGTACACGGAGGTCAACGCGGCCCTGCTGTCCAAGGCCCCGAAGCTGCGCGTCGTCGGGCGGGCGGGTGTCGGGCTGGACAACATCAACATCCCCGCCTGCCGTGCGCGGGGCGTCGAGGTGGTGTACACGCCGGACGCCAACACACAGGCGGTGGTGGAGTATGTCTTCGGGCTGATGCTTGACTGGGCCCGGCCGCGCACGCCCCTGCCCGCGCGTGCCGACGCACAGGCCTTCCACACGCTCCGCAAAACAGAAGTCGGCAAGCAACTCGACCAACTCACGCTGGGAATCCTCGGGCTTGGCCGCATCGGCAAGCGTGTCGCCACAGTCGCGCACGCGCTGGGGATCAACGTGCTGGCGTGCGACCTCCTGCCCGAGGCCGCGCTCCGCAAGGCGCTCCCTGCCGTGCCCTTTGACTATGTCGATCACGCCACGCTCATGGCACGCGCGGACATCGTCACCATCCACACCGACGGACGGCCGGAGAACACGCACTTCATTGATGCCCCGCTGCTTGCCCATTTCCCCGCCGACTTCCGGGGCCTGGTTATCAATGCCGCACGCGGGATGCTGATCGATCAGGCGGCGCTGAACGCGTGGGCCGGGGCGCACCCCGATGCGACGGTCGTTCTGGATGTGATGAACCCCGAGCCGCCAAACGCTGATGAGCCATTGCGTCAACACCCCAACGTGCGCATCCTGCCGCACCTGGCGTCGCGGACGCACGAAGCGCTAGCGAACATGAGCTGGGTCGTGCGCGACGTGGTGCGTGTGCTCGAGGGCCAGCCGCCCCACTTCCCCGCGCCGTGACGACCACCCAACGCCCACGGCTTCCGGCCGTGGGTCCCACCGCCGGGAGGCGGTGGGCGTTGAGGCGGTGGGCTTTGTGGGGTGGGAAGCCTACACCAGCTTTAACGCCTGGCGTATCTTGCTCTGGGTCTGCTCGACGCTGCCGGTGCCATCGACGTGGACGACCAGTTCCTTGCGGCGGAAAAGATCGAGCGTCGGCAGGGTCTTGGTGTTGTAGTCGTGCAAGCGGGCCTCGAGCCCCTCGGCCGTGTCATCCTCACGCGCGATCAACGGCCCGCCACACACATCGCACACCCCCTCCTGCTCGGGGCGGTGGTGCATCAGGTTGTAGTCGAGCCCGCACTCGCCGCACTTCCGCCGACTCATCGCCCGCTCCCGCGTCACCTCGTCGGGCACATCCAGATGGATGACCGCGTCCACGTCGTAGCTTTCGAGGAAGAACTCGGCCTGGTTGGCGTTGCGCGGGAAGCCATCGATGATGAAGCCATAGTTCCAGTCGTGCTGCTCCAGCCGCCGGGTGATGATCTCCTCGACCATGTCATCTGGCACCAGTTGCCCGGTGACCATCAGGCGTTTGATCCGTGCGGCGAGCTTGGTGTGGGCCTGGATGTTCCACCGGAAGATGTCGCCCACGGAGAAGTGAGTGAGGTCAAAATCCGCGGCCAGCAGCTTCGCCTGCGTGCCTTTGCCGCTGCCCTGCGGCCCCATGATGATGTACTTGTTCATTGCTTGCTCGCGCGTAAAAACCGTTCCTGTTGACCCTGACAAGACTTATATCAGACCGCCGGCCCGCTGACATAAACTGGGGTCTAACCCAGACTCGACACGGGGGCGATCCGTGGTAAAGTCGGCTAAACGGCGAGAGCAATTGAGCCAGCCGACACCCCCGCGCTGCTGGCCGGGAAAAGGCAGGCCCAAGGGCTGGTGAACCCAGCCGTGGATCAGCACACGCACACCCCGATCAGGACCACCGCCACGGATGGCCAAGCAAACCAAACAAGCCAAGTTCGTCCACCTCCACCTGCACAGCATGTACTCCCTGCTCGACGGGGGGAATCGCATCGACAAGCTCATCGCCCGCGTCAAGGAGCTTGGCATGGACGCGGTCGCGGTGACCGACCACGGCAACCTGTTCGGGGCGGTGGAGTTCTACACCAAGGCCAAAGAAGCCGGCATCAAGCCCATCCTCGGGATCGAAGCCTACATCGCCACCGACCTCAATGGCAAGCCCTCCGACCGCACCAGCAGGGAGTTCACCGGCGTGTCCGACGGCGGGTTCCACCTCGTGCTGCTCGCGGAGAACAACACCGGCTGGCGCAACCTGCTCAAGCTCTCATCCGACAGCTACATCAACGGCTTCTACTTCAAGCCACGCATGGACAAGACCACCCTCCAGCAGTGGCACGAGGGGCTGATCGCGATCAACGGGCACCTCGGCTCGTCCATCGCGCATCACCTGGTCGAGTACGACAAGACCCAGAACCAGGCCCACTTCGAGGCCGCGCGAAAAGAAGCCATCTGGCACCGCGACCTGTTCGGCAAGAACGCCGAGGGCCAGCCCCGCTTCTACCTCGAGTTGCAGTCCCACGAGGAGAAGCTGCAAGACAAGATCAACCCGTACATCGTGCAGCTCGCCCGCGAGCTGGACATCCCGCTGGTCTGCGACAACGACGCCCACTTCCTCACCGCCGATGACTGGGACGCGCACGACACGCTGTGCTGCATCTCGATGGTCAAGCTCAAGACCGACGACAACCGGCTCCACTACCCGCGTGACCTGTATGTGAAGTCGCCGGAGCAGATGAGCAGGCGCTTCATCGACGAGTTGAACCTGCCCGAGGCCATCGAAAACACACAACGCATCGCCGACCGCTGCAACGTCGAGATCGATTTCAACGCGAACCACGCGCCCGTCGTGAAGATCAAGACGGACCTGCCCGCGCTCCCGACCGATTCGAAGAAGGCTCTGAAGATCATCGACGGCTTCTCCAAGCGGTGCGAGCACCCCGTGGGTTCGACCGAGTGGTACAAGGCGTTTTGCGCCACGATCCGCGTCCAGCCGTTCAACAGCGAGGTCGATGACGACTCACCCGACGACCTTAAGGAACAGTGCGACGGGGCGCTTCGGCTGCTGACAGAAGCCGGGGCGATCTGGCGGTACGGCATGCCCCAGAGCGCGCGTGGCGGCGTCACCGACGAAAAGCGCGCCCGCATGGACCGCGAGTTGCAGGTCCTCAAAGACAAGCTCATCTCCGCGTATTTCATGATCGTGTGGGACTTTGTCAACGAGGCCCGGCGACGCGATATCCCCGTCAACGCGCGTGGCTCGGGTGTCGGCACGATGACCGGCTACTGCCTCGGGCTCTCCAACGCCTGCCCCGTCGAGTTCGGCCTGCTCTTCGAGCGATTCACCGACCCCGATCGTACCGAGTACCCCGACATCGACATCGACATGTGCCAGGACGGGCGGAGCGACCTCATCGCCTACGTCCGACAGAAGTTTGGCCACGTGGCCCAGATCATCACCTTCGGCACGCTCAAGGCCCGGGCCGCGATCCGCGACGTCGGGCGCGTGTTGGACATGCCCTTACAGGAGGTCAACCGCGTCTGCCAATTGATCGGCGACGGGCTGGGCACCACGCTCGACAAAGCCCCGCAGCAGGAGCCGGACCTCCGCAAGCTGCTCGATGACTCGCCCACCCACCGGGCGATGTACGACACCGCGATCCGGCTTGAGGGCCTGGCCCGACACGCCGGCGTCCATGCCGCGGGTGTCATCGTCGCCACCCAGCCGCTGGAAAACATCGTCCCGCTGTATCAACCGGCCGGCACCGACCAGATCGTCACCCAGTGGGATGGCCCCACCTGCGAGAAGGTCGGCCTGCTGAAGATGGACTTCCTCGGCCTGCGCACCCTCTCGATCATCGAACGCGCCAAGCTGCTGATCCGCCAGACGCTGGATGAACAGACGATCCGCGACACCGTCCGGCGTGATATGGCGGATCGCGGATCGCGGATCGTGGATGGAAAAACCGACGCCTCCGATCCATCCGCCATCCCACATCCGCCATCCGCCATCGACACCGATCCCCTCGACCTCGACCGGCTCCAATACAACGACGCCATGGTGCTCGACCTCTTCGCCCGCGGTGAAACCGCGGGCGTGTTCCAGTTCGAGTCCGGCGGGATGCGCAATCTGCTGATGGCGATGAAGCCCGACCGGTTGGAAGACCTTATCGCCGCTAACGCGCTCTATCGGCCCGGCCCGATGGAGCTGATCCCCAACTACAACAACCGCAAGCACGGCCGCGAAGCCGTGCCCAAGCTCCACGACATCGTGGACCGCCTGACCTCCGAGACCTACGGCATCATGGTCTATCAGGAGCAGGTCATGCAGGTGCTCAACCAGCTCGGCGGCATCCCGCTCCGCGAGGCGTATTCGATCATCAAGGCGATCGGCAAGAAGAAGGAAAAGACGATCAATGCCGCGCGCGAGGACTTCGTCAAAGGCGCGGACAGGCAAGGCGTCGGCAGCAAGCAGGCGACCGATCTGTTTGACCTGATCCTTAAGTTCGCGGGCTACGGCTTCAACAAGTCGCACTCCACCGGCTACGCGATCATCGCGTACCAGACGGCCTACCTCAAGACGTACTTCCCCGTCCAATACATGGCCGCGCTACTGACCTACGAATCGGTCAGCACGGACAAGGTCGTCGAGTATATGGACGAGTGCGCTCATGTGCTGCGGCCCAACGGCACACGGGGCATCGAGGTCAAGCCGCCGGACATCAACCTCTCGGACGTCGGCTTCACCGTCGTCTTCTCGCACGGCGAGACGCGCGACGCGGCGCACGGGCACATCCGCTTCGGGCTCTCGGCTGTCAAGGGCGTCGGCGAGAAGGCGATCCGCGCGGTGCAGGAGGAGCGGCAGAAGAACGGGCCCTTCCGCAGCCTGCACGATTTCTGCGAGCGTGCCGACCTGCGTGCGGTGAACCGCGCGACGATTGAAGCGCTGATTAAGTGCGGCGCGTTCGACAGTGTGCACGGGATGGAGAAGCGTGCGGCCCTGTGCGAAGCGCTGGAGGGCGCGATGCGGGCCGGGCAGCGGGCCGCGAG
>JBGTLW010000003.1:0-10258 GCA_041743835.1 Phycisphaeraceae bacterium
CAGCACCGCGAGGACCAGCGTGCCGAAGATCAGGACCAGGGCGATCCCCTTCACCACGCCCGCGCCGCGCGTGCCCCGCATGAAACGCACGATGATGTACACCACCGCCCAGATCAGCAGCAGCTCCACGAGCACCTGATACGGCTCGGTCTGGAAGTAGCCCTGGATGCGGCGGCCGAGTTGTTCGATCCAGACTGGCAAGGTGTGGTTCCGTGGCGTGAGGGCTAACCCCGTGCCGCGGCGGGTGGGCGGCTGGGGCTTTCTATTCTATCGGCACAGCGGCGTCGTTCTGGACATTGAAGCCGGGGCGTGCGGTCCGCCCGGCCGAGGCGGGGCACCCGGCGGGCGGGGTTGGGGTCTTATCGGCCGAGCCGGGGGCCGTGGGGTGTTATACTCCAAGCCACGATCAACGTACTTCACGGGCACCACGTCCATGCACCAGCTCGAAAGCCTGCGCAGCAACATCCAGCAATGCTTCCTGGGCAACCAGCAGGCCATCGACCGCCTCATCATCTGCCTGCTCGCGCGCGGGCACATGCTCATCGAGGACGTGCCCGGCGTCGGCAAGACCATGCTCGCCACCGCCCTGGCGCGATCCATCGACGGCTCCCTGGCACGCATCCAGCTCACCCCCGACCTCCTGCCCTCCGATGTGCTCGGCGTCACCGTCTGGGACCAGCACAAGGGCGATTTCGTCTTCAAGCCCGGCCCGATCTTCTCCAACATCATCCTCGCCGACGAAATCAACCGCACCACACCCCGGACACAGTCGGCCCTGCTCGAAGCGATGAACGAGTCGCAGGTCTCGATCGATGGCCACACGCGCAAACTCATCGAGCCCTTCCTGGTCATCGCCACCCAGAACCCCTTCGAGTTCGAGGGCACCTACTTCCTGCCCGAGTCGCAGCTTGACCGCTTCCTGATGCGCATCCAACTCGGCTACCCAAGCCCAAGCGATGAGG
This sequence comes from Phycisphaeraceae bacterium, assembly GCA_041743835.1. Lineage (GTDB taxonomy): Bacteria > Planctomycetota > Phycisphaerae > Phycisphaerales > Phycisphaeraceae > JBGTLW01. The sequence goes on from JBGTLW010000003.1 coordinate 963, forward strand.
CCCGCGTGCTCGAGCTGGACCCGTCGCGCACAGCCCTGGCCGACCTCCGCCCGGTGCTCACCGCCAAGGAGCTGGTCGAGCTGCAACGCAAGGTGGATGCGATCCAGGTGGACAAGGCCTTGCTCAACTACATCGTCCAGATCGCCGGGGCGACGCGCACCAACGAGCAATTGCAGATCGGCGTCTCGCCCCGTGGGTCGCTCGCGCTGACCCATGCCGCCAAAGCGACCGCCATGTTCCACGACCGCGACTATGTCGTGCCCGATGACATCGTCTCCAACGTCATCCCCGTGTTCGCCCACCGGATCATCGGCAAGAACTACATGCACGATGCCGATGGCATCGGCACGCACCGCATCATGCAGCAAATCCTCGAAACCGTCCCCAGCCCCGTGTGATGGGGCCGCGCCTGAAGCAGCGCGATCCAGCGCAGAGCCCCAGCACCGCCCGGCAGGGCGGTGGCCTTACGTGTCGGGTTGCCACCACCCTGCCGGGTGGTGCTTAGGCCGTTGCTCTGCCCTTGCGAAAAAGATGGACCTTTCATGGAACCCCGACGTCTGCCGTGCGTCTGACCACACCAGCCTCCCTAACCACGAGTGAACCCTATGAAACACACCCTGACCCCTGCTGTCCTTGGCTTGATGCTGGCCGTGCTCGCCCCTCACGCCAGCGCCCGCGTCAAACTCATCACCCTGCCGGTGCGCGAGCGCGTCGAGGTCCAGCTCGACCACGACAGCGCCACGCTGGTGGAAGAGGAGCGCATCATCCCGCTGGTGCAGGGCAGCAACCAGGTGGATTTCGCCTGGGCGGGCACGCGCATCGACCCGGGGACCATCGTCTTCCGCGTCATGGGGCCCGCGCCCGGCAACGCGGAGGGTGAGGGCGGCGAGCTGGTCGCCAATGTCCTGTCCGTCTCGTACCCGCCCGGCGAGAACGCGCTGGTGTGGGACGTCTCAGCAAGCCGGTCCGGCTCGGCCCTCGTGCGCATCTCCTACCTGCTCGGTGGCCTGGATAAGTCCTACAACTACCGCGCGGTGGCGGAGCACGACGAGAAGACCCTCACTCTTGCCCAGTACATCCGCGTCCAGAACTTTGCCGGGGAAGAGTTTGACGCCGCGAATGTCAACCTCGGCATCGGGGATAAGTTCGCCAAGCCCATCGGCCTCAACGAAACCAAGGAAATCCTCGTCGATCGCATCGCCGCCGTCCCCATCCTCAAGACCTACACCGCGGACCCCACGCAGTTCGGCTACATCGACCAGCCCAAGAACAAGCTTCGAGTGCCCATGCACTACGTCATCCACAACGACAAGGACCACAAGCTCGGCTCCGCGCCGCTGCCCTACGGCAAGGTCCGCATCTTCCAGAAAGACCGCCCCGGCGAAGACGCCACCACCGCGTTCCTCGGCGAAGACTGGGGCAGCTTCACACCCATCGACGACAAGATGCGGCTGTACCTCGGCGTCGCGCAGGACATCGTCGTGGTCCGCACCATCGACGAGCGCAAGTCCACCCGAGTCGCGGGCAACCTCCACGACTTCGACGTGGTCATCAAGTACGAGGTCGAAAACTTCAAGGACCAGCCCGTGCTGCTGAACCTCGCCGAGTTGGTGGACCACGTGCGCAACGAGGCCGGGGCACGCAGCGGGCAGGAGGCCCAGTGGGAGATCGGCCCCAAGACCACGCTCAAGGGCGGCCCCGATGCCGAGGACTCCACCCACGAGCGCATCGTCTTCAAGGCCGAGCTACCACCCCGCAAGGGCGACAAAGCCGAGAAACTCGAACTCAAGCTCCACCTTGTGTTCAGGAACCAGTGGTAACAGAACCCCAGTACCCCCCGCGCCGAAGCCCAGGGATTGCAATCGCTGGGCTTCCCACTCCCCGCCCCTCCCCACCATCCCCCGCCCGAGCCACCCCATGAAACACTTCCTCACCATCGCCCTGATCGCGTGCCTGGCTGCCTCAGCCCATGCGCGGAACATCGACCTGTCCACCGTGCCCAAACGCGACACGGTCCAGCTCACCATCTACAACGCCGAGGACCTCACCCTGGTCCGCGAGACGCGCACCATCACCTTCAAGCGCGGCAGCAACCCGCTGCAGTTCTCGTGGGCGAACACGCTGATCGACCCGACCTCGGTGCAGATCGAGTTCAAGGGCAAGAACACCGAAAAGCTCAGCCTGCGGGACACCACCTTCCCGCACGACAAGCCGCAGATGCTCTACTGGAACATCGCCAGCGAGTTTGATGGCGAAGCGACCGTGCAGATCAGCTACTTCACCAGCGGCATCTCGTGGGCGGCCGACTACACCTGCATCGCGTCGCAGGACGAGAAGACCATGAGCATCGAGGGCTACGTCACCGTGCGCAACAACTCCGGCGAGGACTACGAAGACGCACAGGTCCGGCTGGTGGTGGGGACGATCAACCTCGTGGAACAGATCGCTCAACTCGCGCAGCAGGGGATGGCGATGGACGACGGGAGGGCCCGCCGTGAGGTGTTGGGGCAAAAGTTTAGGAAGGCGGAGGCCCTGTTGGATGCTGATGACGCATTGATGGCCCTGCCCCAAGCGGCTCAGTCTGCACCCGCTGATCGCAAGCAGGTCGTCAAGGAAGGCCTCTCCGAGTACTTCATCTTCACCATTGAGGGCACCGAGACGATCCCCAACCGCTGGGCCAAGCGCCTCCGCAGCTTCGAGACGGACAAGGCCCCGATCAACGTCGAGTACCGCCACTGGCCCCGCATCTATGGCAACCAGCTCGTGCGTATGTTCCTGCTCACCAACGACAAGGAAGCTGACATGGGCAACAGCCCGCTGCCCGACGGCGTGTACCGCCTCTTCAAACGAAACGCCACCGGCGGCCTGTCCTACCTCACCCAACAGACCCTCAAGTACATCCCCATCGGCGACAAGATCGAGCTGAACCTCGGCGTCGATAAGGAGCTCGTGTTCGAGCTGCGTCGGCTGCGCGTGTTCCGCGATGAGATATGGATGCATGTCCAGGGCGGCAACGTCTTCCGCAAGGTCGGGGGCGGCGTCGAGGTGGAGGTCCGTTCCAGTGTCGCGGGCTGGGATGAGCACACGATCTACGCCCAGCGCATCCGCAACTACACGCCCGAGCCGGTGGTGCTGGATATCCGCCGGGAGTACCAGGGCCACATCGAGTTTGTCAGCAAGCTGAGCCCCACGCGCTACGACTTCCAGACCGTGCAATACCGTGTGGAGCTCAAGCCGGGTGAGAAACTCGAAGCGATGTACCAGGTCACCCAGAAGCAGGGCCGCAACGCCAAGCAGAACGATGTGACGCTGATCGATCGCGTCCCCGCCGGCGTGCCGTGGCTGGAATGAATCCCTGTCTTTACGAGCCGCGCATCAACGAGCCGCGCCCGTAAGGAATCGGTTGCTTCCTCCGAGACCGTCACACGGGGAACCCGCTCCCTGACGGTCGCGGCTCGTTTGAGCCAGAAAACAACCGCTCCCTGACGGTCGCGGCTCGTTCAAGGCCTGCTTGCGTGACGCGGGCTACGGCGTGTGCATCACGCAGCCGCTGGCCAGGGCGTCCATCACCATGCGGCGGATGTTGGTCTGCGGCTCGCTGGGGTACCACCGCGGCGGGAGGGCGGATGGACTAAAGGTGATGTGCTCGGCATTGTCGTGCGAGGTGAGGTATTGGATATAGACCGGCTGGCGCGTGGCGTGCTCGACCAGCGTCCGCATCTCGTGGATCGAAGTGGGGCGGGCGGACGCGAGCAGATAGACGTTGTGTCGGCCATGACCATGGCCATGGCCGGGTCCGGGGTCCGGGTTGCGGTCGCAGATGTGCTGTGTGACGAAGTCCGCGAGGTCATCGACCCAGACGTAATCGCGGAGGGTGTCAAGTCGGCCGCTGAAGGTGGTTGTTCTGTGGAGCAGCGCGTTGGCGATCATGACGGCCGCGAGGCCGTTGCGCCGGTTCGGGCGGATGAAGCCGTACACGCTCGATGGCCGGTAGATGTGCAAGCGCTCGCCCTCAAAGTGCTCGCGTGCAAGCTGCTCCTGTTGCATCTTGAGGATGCCGTAGGGCCTCTCCGCTCGCGGCTCCGTCCTTGCGGTGACACTGCGGCATCCCTCATACAGCCCGCCCGCAGAGCTGATCAGGTGCATGCGCATCGGGATGCCAGCAAGAGCAGTCGATGCCGCGCGGATGTGGTTTAGAAAGCCTTCAAACCGCGTCAGCTCGGCCTGCACCTGCGGTTCATCGGCCCCGAAACCCGCGCGCCCCGCGGCCCAGACCCAATCAAGCCGACCCAATGCCAAACGCGTCATGGCATCCACGGCCGCGTGGAAGTGGCCGTCGAAAACCGCCGCGTCGCTCCAATCAAGGGGGAGATACTGAGCTTTGAAACCGGCCCGGCGGACCAGGGACTGTTCGATGGCCCCGCCGATCAGCCCGCCCCCCAGAATCAGGACCGCGTGGGGTTGCCCCCCGTCCGGGCTTGGCCGCGTCAGCAGCATCATGCCAGCACGTCTCCGCCCTCGGGCTGGTGCGATTCAAACCACGCCCGCAGCGCCGCATCGCTCCCGCGATTTACTTTGAAGAACGTCGGCTTGCCGTGCGTCTGCATCAGCACGATCGAGAGGTGTTCCAGAAGCATGCCCGCCAGAAACGCGTTAAGCCCGCCGAAGAACAGGATCGCGACCATCGCGGAGGTCCACCCGCGCACCGCGATGAGCTCCGGCGCGACGATGCGCACCACCACCGCGGTCAAAGCACCCAGCACCGCCAGCACCATGGCCGCAAGCCCCATGAATGCCCCGAGCCGAAGGATCTTGACTTCCGAGCTGGAGAGCAGCCGCCGCGCATGGCTCATCAGCGACCGGAACGAATACCCGCTGCGGCCCTGCTCGATATAGCGGTGGTCCTTGAGCGGCAGTGTGCGGGTGCCCACGCGGGTGGTGAACCAGCATAGCGCGATATCGAAGTAGGTCTGGTGCCCAGCCACCGCGGCCGCGGCACGCGCCTGGCTCCCACGCATGATCCGGAAGCTGTTGAACTTCGTCACGTTCGGGTTGCCCGAAAGCCACGCGATCAATTGCTTGTACCCACGCGAGGCGAAATCGCGGTACGCCGACTCGTGCACGGAAGACTCCGGGTGGGCGTACATGACATCCCGGCCCTCGGCCACAGCCTGCTTCATCAGCGGCAGGATGTACCGCGGGTGGTGCTGGAGGTCTTCATCGAGCGTGGCGATCCAGTCCCCGCTGCTGTGGAGGATGCCAGCGATCGTCGCCGGGTGCTGGCCGAAGTTCCGCGACAGCGAAATCACCTGCACCCATGCGTGCTCCTGACTCAGCGTGGCCAGCACGTCGGCCGAGTCATCCGCGGAGCCGTCATCCACGAAGATCGCCTCGCCCAGCCGCAGCGGGCTGCTCCCCGCTTCAAGCTCCGCACGCACCTTCGCGAGCTCAACCACTAGATCGCGCAGCGTGCGCGCGCCGCGGTAAACTGGCGTGACGGTTGTGAGGTAAATCAGTTCCATGGGTGGGTGCCCCGGCTGGCACTGACTATAGCGCGCATCAGCAACACAACAGCGTGTGTTTGTTATGAGGCCTATCGGCCTATCGCGACAACGCACTTAAGACTGGGATGGGACACCCAGCCCCGGAATCCGCGACGCCCGTGTCAGCATTTCACAACCCCACATCCCCGCATGGCCACCCATGAGTCGTGTGACGCGGGATTATGGGTCTTGGACGAATGCCCGGACCTGCTCCCAGAAGGCCCGGTCGTTGCCGTATCCCGGGAAATCGTTGTGGCCCACGCCGGGGTACGTCACAAGGCGGGAGCCCGGCGTCAGGGCGTGGAGCCTGCGGCTGTGAGCGGGGGGGATCAGCGTGTCCGCTTCGCCATGGAAAAGCAGCACCGGGCAGCGCAGCTTCGGCAGCACATCCTTGGTCGCAAAGGGGAACCGCACGATCCCCGGCAAAGGAGGCACACCGACCTGCCACGCGAAAGCGCCGGTATGCGTGAAGGTGGATTCAATCACCAGCGCCGCGGGCTCGCGATGAGAAGCGACCTGTGCCGCGATCGCACCGCCGAGGCTCCGGCCGTGGTAGATCAGCCGTGCGGCATCCACATCATCACGCTCCAGCGTGCGTTCAATGAAGTGCAGCGCGTCCGCGACCAGCGCGCGTTGGGTGGGCTTGCCACCGGAGTGGCCGTAGCCCCGGTACTCGGCCATGAGGACCGCCATGCCCATCGCGTGGTACGCATCGACGACCCGGCGTTGGGTGTCCATCAGCTCGCCGTTGCCGTGGAAGTAAACCGCGAGCCCAGGCCGACCCGTGGAGCGATCCGCCTGGCCGGGCAGCGGGAAGAGCCACGCGGTGACTTGCTGGTCCTTCCCGATCGGGTGGGTCATCACCACCGCGTCGCTGCGCCAAGGCCCGTCGCTGGCTGAGCCGACGAATCGGCCGGGGAACAGCATCGCCGGCTGCATGAAGAACACCGCAGCGCACCACACGAGGTAGATCACCACGACCCAGATAGCCAGACGCTGCCACCAGCGCAGGCGTCGCTTGGTATGTCGGGTTTGGGCGTCGGCTGCGGGCTGCATCATGGGGATTTTACTTCCCGCAACGCATGCACGCAGCAGCAAGCTGTGCGTCAGCGGGAGCGGTCAAAATCCGCGAAGATGCCTGTGGTTTCATCGTTGCTGAGCATGAAGCTATTGTTCGCTGCGCTGAATGTGCCAAGGACCGAGAGGTTGGCATCGAAGGCGGCACGATCGACCCAGCGCGTCGAGGCATCGCCAAACGCGACGTGGACACCCGTGGCGTGGCGGTTCTCGACGCGCGTGGGGTTGCTGACCACATCCGAGACGACCGCTTTGCTGGCAAAGTCCGCGAGCAGCCGCTTGGGCAGGGGTTCGAGGCTGCGGTTGTTGTTGTTCGCAGCAAAGTTGAGCGAGTCCATCGGGCGAATGCCATAAGACGACCGCGTGACCCGCTTGCCCACGCCGCCCGCACCCTCCCAGACGATCGGCCACTGGTTGGCCTCGGTGGCTGGATTGTCTTGCGGTGCATCGACCATCTGCGCAAAAGAGATCGCCCGCTCGCTGGGGCAGACCAGGAAGCGAGGCTCGCTGATGTAGTCATCAAGGAACAGGAACGCCCATGGCCCAAGCTGCTGCGCGGTGTTGTTGACCGAGTTCACGTGGTAGTTGAACTGCTTGCTGTCGCCAAAGCCCAGCACGACCTGCCCCCGACGGTCGGTCGCAAACAGATGCATCGCGGTGGTGTATTGCCGCGCCTGGCTTGCGCACACCACCCGCCTGGCTGTCTCACGCGCCTGCGTGAGGCTCGGCAGCAGGATCGCGATCAGCAGCGCGATGATGCTGATGACCACCAATAGTTCGATGAGGGTGAAGGCGGCCGAGGGATGGCGATCCCTCGGCTTTGCGCTGGTACCAATGTCGGCAGTGGGACACCCACACGAAGCCGAGGGATCGCTATCCCTCGGCCCCGCCTTCCAAGCATCCCCCGTGCAGCATGAGGTAGATCGCATGGGTAACCCTCTCAGCGCCTTTCACGACGCCCACCAAGCAGGCACAACGAGCCCATCGCCAAGAGCGCCAGCGATGCCGGCTCAGGCACAGCCACCAGACCCATCGCCCAGTCGTTGGCCAGCGCGCCATCACCCGCAGCGCCGAAGACAGCGGTTCCGTATGCCGTGCCATCGTTGTTGAGATACGCGCGCCCGTCTGCATACGGATTTGTGGTGGCACGCTGCCAGACCAGGGCGTTGTTGTTTGCGTTCTTGCCTGTGACCAGCAGGCCGTAGTAGTTCGTTGCGCTGAGGCTGACTGCCGTATCTAATGTCCATGTCAGGCTTGTCAACGCATCGCTCCCGAACGCGGTCGTCTGGGTGTGCGTGAACACTTTGAGTGGCGACGCGGCGTTGACGTTGGCGGTCGTGATGCTGCTGCCGTTGGGATCGGTCGTGCCGAAGTCCAGGAGTTTGAACTCGGTGACCGAGTTCTGGGCGACGCGGTTGACCAGCAGTGTGACGGCCGCAAGCTCAAACGCGGTGTCCACGGTGAAAGTCTGGAGTCCCGAGCGGTCGGTGGTTGGCGTGCCGTTGGTTGAGTTATTGCGGAAGAAGAAGTTCGACGTTGCCGCCGCGACTGGACTCGTGAGGATGTCCGAGTCCGCATAACCCGACGTGTCGTTGTAGGTGTAAGTCACCGCAGCCTGTGCGGGGACGGTCATCGCGAGACAGAGCGGTAATGCGGCGGCGAGCAAGCGGGTCAGACGTGGCATGGGAGCCTCCTGTGGGGATGTAGAAACCTTGATGCGTCGGCCAACCCCGGGGCGATTCCGGCTGTCATGCCGGTGGGCCGGGGGGGGCCGGGACACGGGGCCACGCACCAACGGCACGTGAACCACCCCGTAGCCAGAACCAAGAATAAACCCCCGGCTCACAAAAGGCTTAACATATTTCGTCAACTATTTGATAATATTTATCAATCTGCCGACAATACTGTTGTCGGGGCTGATCCCGTGCTCGGCACACGGGCTGCCACACCGCCGCGCCCCTCCCCAAGCCATGCCCAATGTCACCATGGTCATGTCGTACGATCGGCCCTACGACCAGGTCGTCCTGCCGGGGGTTCGGCAGTACGCGCGCATGGCCGGGTGGTCCCTGCGCCTGCTGCGCATCGCCCGGGCACTGAGACCCACGGACCTGACGGGTCTTGGCGCAGATGGGTTACTCCTGCGCGGGGCTGTGCCCGAGAGCATCGCTGGCCTCAACATCCCGATCGTCCACATCGGGTTCACACGCCTGCGCGGGGTCAGCGTCGTGGTGGGCGATGACTACGCCGCAGCGGCGTTTGCCGCGCAGCACTTCCTCGATCAGCGCCTGCGCCAGCTCCTGTTCTTTTATCGCGGGGACCTCGCGCAGTCGCCTTTCCGCTGGCGCGGGTTTCTCTCCGCAGCCCGGCGGGCGGGTGTGCCTTGTCAGCGGTTTCTGTTGGGAAAGCGGACGATCGCCCGTGGCACGTGGCAGTTGGCGGACCAGCTCGCGGACCTCGCGGAGGTGCTGCGTGAGTTGCCCAAGCCGCTGGGCCTGCTCGCGGCCGACGACACCCACGGCGAGCGCGCGTTGGAGGCGTGCCGGCTCGCGGGGCTGACGGTTCCCGATGATGTGGCGATCATCACGCAGAGCTCCGACGTGCAGTTCTGCGAGATGGCCGACCCGCCGCTGTCGAGTGTCGCGGCTGACCCTGCCAAGGTCGGGCGTGAGGGTGCGC
>JBGTLW010000004.1:0-41017 GCA_041743835.1 Phycisphaeraceae bacterium
CCGAGGCACGATGCGCCGGCATTGGGGTTCGGGGGGGAGCGAGTTGTCGCGGCGGGTCTGGAGCAGCTCCACGAGGCTGCGGGCGATGCGGTCCTGCTGCTTGTCCACAGTCGCCAAGGGCGGCACCGCGTTGGCGGCGCCGGGCTCGTGGGTGAGCCAGTGTTTCCAGGCGTGGTCGTAGCCGACGACCTTCACATCCGCGTGCGGCCGCTTGCCCAGGAGTCGCAGGGCTTGGCCTGCTTCGAGGGCGTGCAAATCGGTGGCGAGCATGAGGCCGTCAATCGGCTGATCGCTTAGGACGTGCTCGGACAGAAAACCCGCAAAAGCTCGGACGCGGTTGTCGAAGCTGCCGAACGTCTCGAGCGCGGGGCACCGGGCGGCGGGCATCGGCTCAAGCCCCGCCTCGCGCATCGCACGCTCGTAACCCGCATCGCGCTGGTCCAGCCAGTGGTGATGCTCCATGAACCGCCAGAACCGCAGGACGCGGCGGCAGCCACGCTCGATCAGCAGGCGGGTCAGCGCATACGCCCCGGCCTCGTGGTCGTGCGTGACGCGGTCGAACGGTTCGAGGCCCGGCCCGTCGCCGTAGATCACCACGGGTAACCCCGCCTCGCGGCACTGATGCGCGAGCTCGCGGCCGGCTTGCGACTCGGCCACACGGTACGCCAAGAGCACCCCGGCCGGGCGGTCGTCGATGATGCCGCGGTCTGCGGAGTCGGGATTGATGACCAGCGCGTTAAGCCCAGCCTCACCGAGCTTTCGCATCACATCCAACTGCAACGCCGCGTCGAACCCCGGCACAGCCCAATCCATGGGGGGGATCGTGCTGATCACAGCCACGGTTTTCTGCATGGTGGAAGATTGTCCGGTGTTTGCCTGCGCGGCTGAGACCACCCGCCGCATCCGCCCGGATGATGATTGGTTCACAAGCCCCATCTCGGTGAGGTCTTGCAGGGCTGCTTTCACCGTCACGCGCGAGACACGCAGGCGGTCCGCAAGCATCCGCTCCGACGGCACCGGCGTGCCATGAGCCAACTGCCCTTCACGGATTGCGCGAGACACCCACGAGACCACTTTCCCGCGGGGCGACATCGGCATGGAGGAGGCTGCGGTCATGAGCGATCCTGAGTAATGAGTCCGGCGAAAGAATACCACAACCGATCCGCTTGTCAAGCCATATGCGATCCATTATGATGATAAACGATGATTGGACTGGTTTTGGTAAAGCCTGCCGTGTTGTTGTTTTCAATCATGATCGCGGTTTACGCGACTGGACATAGTATGGCCGAGTCTTTTGTCACTGCAGAACAAGGCGGATTGGAGGTTCGGGCGGTTGAGGCGGTGGCCTCGACGCTGGTGCCCGTTGAGCCGGGCCAGGGCCAAAGACTGCCGTTGAGGGTGACGATCGAGCCGGGCGGGGACTACGACTGGCCGGGGGTTCGGCTCACTTCGCCCCGGGAGGGCTGGAACCTCTCGCAAGCCGCCGCCCTGACGCTCACCGTAACCAACACCGGGGCCAAGGCCATCGACCTGGGGTTCCGCGCGGATGGGCCCGGCGGGGACGACGGCCTGCACCGCAGCGTCACCATTCACACCCAACTCGTGCCGGGCCAGAGTCAGGAAGTCACGCTGCCCCTCCGCCGGCTTGAGCCGCGCGTGCGCGAGTCGGCGCTGTTTGGCATGTGGCGGACACCCGAAGAGGCGGCGGGCGACACGCGAGGCCGGATCGACGCCGCCAAAGTCACACGGCTGCACCTGTTCGTCACCAAGCCGCAGCAGCAGGCCTCGTTCACCGTCGAACGCATCGCGCCCGCGGGTGCGCATGACCAGCCACAGGAACCTGCCGCACCCGACCCCACTTTCTTCCCGATGATTGATGGTTTGGGTCAGTTCATCCACCGCGATTGGCCGGGCAAGACGGCGTCGGTTGAGGCGATGGCCGAGCAGATCGAGCGTGAGGCGGCGGACCTTGCTGCGCACCCCAAGCCCGATGACTGGGATGAGTACGGCGGCTGGCGCGAAGGCCCGCAACTCGAAGCCACCGGGTTCTTCCGAGCTGCACAACACGGCGGCCGATGGTGGCTGGTCACGCCCGGCGGCCGGCTGTTCTGGGCGCACGCCATCAACGCGGTGGGCGAGCACGACTACACGCCGATCGACGAACGCGGCCACTGGTTCGCCGAGGCTTTGTGGGAGCGGGAGGAGTTCAAGGCTTTCCTACGCAAGGCCCCGCTCCCCGTGGTGCGTGGCTACTACCAGGGCCGACAACCGATGACCTTCAGCTTCCACCAGGCTAACCTGCTCCGCAAGTACGGCCCGGATTGGCGGAAGACCTATGCCGAGCTGGCGCACAAGCGGATGCGGAGCTGGGGTCTTAATGCCATCGGCGTGTGGTCGGAGATGGGCATCATCCGCCACGCTGAGCATCGGACCCCGTACTTCGCGATTGTGTACACCAACCGCGTACGGTCGATCGCTGGCAGTTCCGGTTGGTGGCAGGCGTTTCCAGACCCGTTCGACCCCGAGTTCACAACCCGGATCGCCGACCAGATGCGCCACCTGCAACGGCAAGGCATCGCCGAAGACCCCTGGTGCATCGGCTTCTTCGTGGACAACGAGCTGACGTGGAAGCACGACACCTACCTCGCTGAGGCCACGCTCGCATCCCCCGCAGACCAGCCCGCCAAGCGCATCTTCATCGACGATCTGCGGGAGAAATACAAGACCATCGAAGCACTCAACGCGGTGTGGGCCACGTCACACGCCTCGTGGGATGCCCTGCTCAAGCACGTGGGCGTGCCCGACGCCAAAGGCCCCGCGGCCGAGGACCTCAAAGCGTTCTACGCCCGCATCGCCGAGGCCTATTTTATCGGCTCGCGCGCGGCTGTGAAGGAAGTCGCCCCCCACCACCTCTACCTCGGCTGCCGCTTCCCCTATCAGGTCAACCGGCTGGTCACCGACGCGGCCAAGAGCCATTGCGATGTGATGAGCGTCAACTGGTACCAGTATTCGGTGGAAGGTTTCGAGGTGCCCGGCGGGCTCGACCTGCCATTGATTATTGGTGAGTTTCACTTCGGAGCGCTGGACCGTGGCATGTTCCACACCGGGCTCAAGGCTGTGCCCGATCAGATGGCCCGCGCGGCCGCGTACCGCCGATACGTCCAAGGCGCGCTGGAGCACCCCAATATTGTGGGCATCTCGTGGTTCAAGTTCAGCGACGAGCCCAACACCGGCCGATGGCTCGACACCGAGAACTACCAGATCGGCTTCCTGGACGTGTGCGATACGCCCTACCCCGAGACCATCGAAGCCTCGCGCCACATGGGCCGCAACCTCTACAACACCCGGTCACGCGAGTAAACTGCCCGCGCGTTTCGTGAAGCCGACGCCTGAGAACCCGTGAGATCGGAAAGAGCATGACCAAGCCAACCATCCCCGTGATTCTGGACACAGACATCGGCGACGATTGCGATGACACGTGGGCGCTGGCGATGCTGCTGCGTTCGCCGGAGCTGGACCTGAAGCTGGTGACCACAGCCACGGGCGACACGACGCACCGCGCCCACATCGTGGCGAAGCTGCTGGAGGTCGCGGGCCGAACGGATGTGCCCGTCGGCGTCGGCGTGCCCAACACCGGCCGAAACATGCGTCAACGCCAGGCCGCGTGGGTCGAGAGTTACACTATGGAAAGCTATCCGGGCCACACCCACCGCGACGGCGTTGCCGCGATCATCGATACCATCATGGACAGCCCCGAGCCCGTCACGCTCATTGCCATCGGCCCGCTGGGCAACATCGCCGAGGCGCTGCGCCGCGAACCCCGCATCGCCAGCCGCGCACACTTTGTCGGCATGCACGGCAGCTTCCACTGGCATATCCGCACCAATCTCAGCCTTTCCATGCGCCCCGGCCCGAACCCGGAGTGGAACGTGGTCTGCGATATCCCCGCAGCTCAGGCTGTCTTTAACGCGCCGTGGATAGACCGCACGATCACGCCGATCGACACCTGCGGCTGTGTGGTGCTTGCGGGGGAGCGCTACCAGCGGCTGCTTGCATCGGCCGACCCGCTGACCCGCGCTGTGATCGAGAACTACCGCATCTGGGCTGGCACACACGAAGCGGGCTGCGAGCCGGACACGCGGAGTTCGGTGCTGTTCGACTGCGTGGCTGTGCATCTGGCACACACGACACGCTGGCTACGGATGCAGCAGATGGGCGTGTGCGTGGATGACGATGGCAGCACACGCGCGGATGCTGCGGGCCCGCCAGTCAATGTCGCCCTGGCGTGGGAAGACTACGAAGCGTTTGCAGACGACCTTGTGTCTCGTCTGCTCAATCAGTGACCCGCCAAACAAACAACCTAGAGGCATTAACTCGTATGCAACTCGACCCCAAAGAGGCAGGCGACCGCGTACTCGAAGGCTTGCGGAATATCTGTCCGCCACACATCAAAGGTGCTCACGACAGCGACCTGCTCTTCCACGGCGGCAAGGCGTACATCACCTGCATGGCCAACGACCACCAAGTGGGCGAGGGGCCAGACTGGCCGTATGTGTACGACGCCCTCACCGTCATCGACATGGCCACCGGCCGGATCGAGAAGACTGTCACCTTTGCCGCCTCGGAGATGCAATACGAGAACGACATGCTGCCGGTCGGTGCCTGCTTCTGCCCGCGCATGGCGCTCAAAGATGCCCGCACGCTGCGATGCTTCTTCGCAAGCGAAGACATCGGCAAAAGGCAGTCCCAGACGTGGCGCACTGATTACGACCTGATTCGTGGTGAGTTCGATCGCAAGGTGTATCGCGTCGAGCTTGAAACCGACCGGGGCGTGTTCCCCATGCAGCCGATCCACATGCACCGCCACGCCAAAGCCCAGGGCTTCGTCGGCACCGAGCCGACGCACGGCCTCTACATCCACGGCTCACACAAGATGTTCGACGGCCGGCTGCACGCGGTGCTGATCCTCTTCCCCGAAGGCCCGCTGGCGCTGGCGTCACTCAACGACGGGATGACGCGCTACACCGTGCGAGGCACCTTCTTCCGACCGGTCGGCGCGTGGCTCAACGAAGCGGCCGTCAACCGCATGCCCGACGGCTCGTTCCTGGCCATCTCCCGCGAAGAAAAGCAGGGGCTGAACTATATGTTCGCCACCAGCCCCGACGGCCGCACCTGGTCCGAACACGAGTACCGCGACATCGTGCCCAACGGCACCGCCTCCAAGCCGCTGCTCGATCACATCGGCGGGGTGTACTACCTCGGCTGGAACGAGGCCACGCGAGTCAACGGCGCCTTCCGCTCGGTCTTCAACATCGATGTCTCACGTGATGGCAAGAACTGGACCCGCCGATTTCGATTTGAAACCGAGCGTTCGTTCCAATACCCCACGCTCGGCGAGTACGACGGCACGATCTACCTGACCGTCACACAGGGCGACCGCACCGACGACCATCACTCGGGCAAGCAGTCGATCATGTTCGGCAAACTCGAACCTGTCGGCGCGCCGCTGGCGATGATTTAAATGGCCGATGCGTCCCTACATCCCGAGGCAGAGAACCTCTACTCCCTGTGGCTAGGGGCCAGCGCTTTCCCGTCGGCGGGGGACCTGCGTGAGCCGGAGGGTGTGCGGCACACCGTGGTCCATCGTGCCGACGAAGCCTTAGGGTTTCTGCACGACAACGCGGTGGTCAGCCACACGGGCGTGCTGTTCGCGGCGTGGTACAACTGCCCGAAGGGTGAGATCGTGGAGTCCGCCTGCATCCGTGCCCGCCGCTCGCACGACAGCGGGTTGACGTGGTCGCCTGTCGAAGTCATCGCAGCCGATAGCGACCAGCGGGGCGTCTTCTACGTCCCTGTGGCATTCCTTTCACATGACGGTGTGCTTTATGCCTTCGTCGCCACCATGGTTGGCCACGACCTTGTGACCGGCTGCGAGGTTTTCGTGCTCGACCCTGTGCGGGGTCAGTGGGTCAATCGCGGGCGGATCGCGGAGGGCTTTTTGCCCAATGCGGCACCGCTGCGCATGGCTGATGGCAACTACATCATGGCTGGCCGCGCCACGCCCAAGCCGGGGACGCATCCACACCTGCCCGCCGTCGCGGTGAGCAGGGGCGATCGCTTCACCGAGCCGTGGGACGTGGTGTTTATGACGAAGCAGGCGATGCCGCCGCACCCCGAGACCACGGCCTGGGTCGATGGCATCGACATCACCGCCCTGGTACGCCAGCCACACGGTGCCGTGGTCTTCACCAGCGCGGATGCCGGCCGGTCATGGACGCAGCCACGCCACGCCAACTTGCCCGTTGCCGACTCCAAACTCTACGCGGGCACACTCAGCACAGGCGAGCGCTATCTGGTCTGGAACCTCCCACGCACAGACCCCGACCGCAGCGACCGGGACCACCTGGTCATCGCCACGAGCCGTCCGGGTGACACAAGGCTGTGCCACGCGTGGACCCTTCAACGCGGATTCTCCAGCCGCCTTGGTGTCGGCCCCGAGTGGTCGTACCCCGCGGCCTACGAACACGATGGCACGCTCTGCGTCATCTACACTTCACAGAAAGCGCACAGCGCCATGACCAGCATCCCGATTGCCGCGTTAACACAATCTTGACTGGTGATGCGGTTTTTTTCTGCCCCGTCATTATCATGAAGTCGTGGCCGCCAAACCCTATCCCATTCTGGAGTCGATTATGAACCGATTACTGGCTGCGTTGTTTTGCGTGATGCTTGTGCCGGTGGCTTCCGGGCAGGTGCTCATCACGGAGATCATGTACAACCCCAACAGCCCCGAGGGGCGGTTCCCCAAGAAGGACGACCCCGATGACAAGGGCGAACCCACACGCACCGAATGGGTTGAGATCCATAATATGGGTGCGGAGCCGGTCGATGTGTCGGGCTGGCACCTTGCGGATGAGGATGGGCAGACCACCGGCCTACCCAAGGGCACCACGCTCAAGCCGGGCGAAACCGTCGTGCTGATCCCCGCAGACTGCACGGTCGAGGAGTTTCGGGAAGCGTGGGGCGAGGGCTTTGCGATCTACCCGGTCGGGCAGTGGGGTCGGGGCGGGCTGGATAACCTTTCCAACAGCCCATCAGAGACCAACGAGACCCTCGAACTCCGCAACGCCAAGGGCGAGATGGTGGATCAGGTCAACTACGACGATGAGAACGGCTGGCCCAGCGACCAGCCCGATGGCCCGAGCATCTACCTGCTGCCGCAGGGCTTTGACACAGCCGCGAACGACCTGCCCGTCAATTGGGCGCGGTCCGAGGTCGGCGTCCACCACGCCCGGCAGAACAACCCCACCAAACACTTCAAGGGCAAAGACATCGGCTCGCCGGGCCAGGTGCCCGAGCCCCTGCTCGAACCCGCCCCGCTGCCTCTGCCCGCTGAATGAATCGCTAGCCCCCGCAGCCCCGCCGCGACACCCGGAGCTTTCACATGAACCGTCTCATTATTGCCTTGGCAGCAGCCGTGATTGCCAGCCCCTATGCCGCGGCCTGGCATGATGAGGGGCACGTGTACATCGCCCGCGCAGCCGTCGAAGCGCTGCCGGATGACGTGCCCGCCTTCTTCAGGGAGGGGCGCGATTCCGTGGCTCACGGGTCCATTGACGCGGATGTGATCCGCAACCGTGCGTTGCCTCAGCTTCATGCCGCGAACGCGCCGGAGCACTTTCTCGACCTCGAACTGCTTGAGGGAAGAGATTGGCCCGCGGATCGTTACGCGTACTTTGATCTGTGTGAAGAGCTGGGCATCAAGCCAAAGACCGCTGGCACACTGCCCTACGCCATCGCGGAGTGGACTCAGCGGCTGACCGTCGCCTTTGCGGAGCACCGCCGGTACCCGGACAACCCCCACATCCGCGCCAAGTGCCTGACGATTGCGGGCGAGTTGTCGCATTACTCAGCCGACCTGCACATGCCACTGCACACCACGATCCATTTCAACGGCCGGGTGGCGCTCGATGACAAGGGCAAGCCGATCCCGGACCAACCCAAGCAGCACGCGGGGGTCCACGCCCGGGTTGATGCGCTGCCGACAAAGATTCCCTACAACGTCATTTTTGCCGAGCCGCTCAAAGCCCCTGCCGCCCAAGCGGAGCTGATGCCCTACATCCGCAAGGAGTTTGAAGCCAGCCACGCGCTGGTCGATCGCACCTATGAGTTGGCCGAGCATATCCCGCCCGTGCCGGTGCTGGAGCTTGAGCACGAGGAGGTCCGCGCGTTCACGATCGACCGGACACGGGCTGGAGCCCACTTCACCGCGAGCCTGTTCCTGACGGCCTGGCGGGACAGCGAACGCATCAAACTGCCAGACTGGCTCGACCGCACCATTTTCGACGAGCACTTCGACCCGGATGTGGTCCCGCCCCAGCCTCAGCCTGCGGAGGCGAAATAGGGGTTCAATAGCCCTGAAACCTTCGTCTAGTGTCGAGCAATACAATGGCATGGCCCACTATCACGCCCTGCTTATCGCGCTGACCTGTGTTTTGAGTGTTTTTCCGGGGACGCTCACAGCGGGGGCGGATGGGCCGGTGCATCCCCGGCTGTTCTTCGGGGCGGATGACATCCCCGCCCTGCGGGCGAAGGTCAGAACCGAGCCATACAAGTCAATGGCCGAGCGCCTTGCGAAGGACACGATGGAGGCGGGGACGTGGCCCGGCGAGCGATACGACGACCGGTCATACCACGTCGCGCTCCGCGCTCAGCGGGCCGCGTTCGTGTACCTGCTGACGGGGGATGAGAAGTGGGCCAAGGTCGCCCGCGAGGCCACCCAGCGCACCATCGACAACAAGCGAGAGTGGGGAAACGCAAACTTCAAGGGGCTGACGCTCTACTGGCACGCCTCACGCATCGCCTGCGCTTACGACTGGTGCTACAACTCCGCGACGTGGGACGATGCGTTCAACGACACGGTCTCCAAGGCTCTGGCGGTGCAGGGACGGATCATCATCGACAGGGGCGGGAGGGAGCAGAACACAAGCCCCGCCTCCAATTGGCAGGGTGGCCGCTTTGCCTCCGGCGGGCTGGCGTTGCTGGCAAGCGATGAACCTGAGGATAGCGCCCGACTCAACACCGCCATACAACGCGTCGAGCGGTACCTCACCTCGAACCTCGGCGGCCAGGATTCTTCGGGATGGAACAGCGAGGGCCTAGGCTACAACTACTACCCGATGGGCAACTTCGTCGGGCCTTTCCTCATCGCGATGCAGGTGATGAAGGGCACCGACCTGCGTGAGAAGCTGCCCCAACTCGGGCGAAGCTACTGGTCGGTGTACGCGGCCTACTCCCCCACGATGGGCGGGATCCGGCCCGACTGGGCAGATGACAACCCGGGAACCAACTTCGAGGGAACACTGGGACAGGCGTTTTACTTCGCGGATGATGCGCTTAAGCCCGGCATGGTTTACATGTACGACAGGATCGACGGCAAGGCCGGCCGCAACATCTGGGACAGCGCTCGCGGCGGGACGATCTGGTCGATCCTCTACCACCCCGGCAACACCATCACGCCCACCGACCCGATGACTATCAAACCATGGACCGACGCCTTCACCGAAAAAGGCGGCATCGGGCTGTTTACCTTCCGCAACCGATACCACGATGAGAACGACATCATCGCCCAGTATCTGGTGAAGCAACGCGCGCCCGGGGGGCACAACGGCCCCGATGCCGGGAGCTTCCGCATCATCGGGCTGGGCGGGGCGTTCGCGGTCGGCGGCGGGCGCTACGGCCCGAGGCTCAACGGGATCGATGCGTACAAGCGGTCCATGAATACCGTGTACCCAGCCGACCCCGAAACCGGTGCGATCCGAACCAACAACAACACCGGCAAAGCTGTGGCGGGGAAGGTGGATGCCAAGGGCTCGGGCTATGTCGTATCAAAGCACACCGCAAACAACGTGGGCACGCAGGACTTCACCCGCCGCTTCCTGGTAGACCTCTCCGGGGACAGCGGGGCCGAAGGCGTCTTTGTCATCGCGGATACATCATCGAACGGGCGATTCTGGCAGCTATGCACAGTCGAGAATCACAAGATCGAGATAACGACTGACGGGTTTGGCATCACCGCGCCCAACGGGTCCACCATGAAGGCCACGGTGTTACACCCCGGCGAAAAGCCGACGATCGCCATCGGCTCACGCATCCGGGGCAGTGGTTTCAACTCGCTCAACCGGAACAATTACGCCACAGTCCAGAGCGATGACGGCTCGTTCCTCGTTGTGCTGACGATGCAGCCCAAGGGCAAGCCGCACCCCAAGGTGACGCTTGATGCAGGCACCGCAGCAGGGGGACAGGTCAGCATCGGGAGGCTGGCTGTGAAGTTTGATGCCGAGTCGATCGGACGGGCCGAGTGATCTCTCCGCGGGCGTGTTACTTCGTCGCCCCAGCGTCGCGGGCCAGATTTGACTGATCTGCCCTTGCAGGTGCCCAATGTCCGATAAACCGGCTTAGGGTGAACCCTTTTCTTTTTAGACTGATTCAAACTGGCTAAACCCCGAAAGCGTGATAGTGTTGTGGGTATGGAGCGGACGACTGGCCAACACGAACCCCCGACCGCTCATCCCAAGCTGCGACTGGTTGGCACACGCGATGGGACCGCCGTGCCCCCCCGTCAAGCCCCCAGTAGAGGCCCGCACGCCCACCGAGGCTCCCAGACCCCTCAGCGAGCGTTATCCCCACAGCCCGCGTTAAGCGGCGGCAGCCAGGCCCCGGTCGTGGAGCAGTCGCTCGCGGCGTCAGACCCCCGCTGGGTCCTGGCGGTGCGGACCGCTGAGGCGCTCGAAGGGGCCGCACTACCCCCCGAGCGCCGGCGGAGCCTGATCCGCATGGGTAAAGTCTTCGGCCTTACCGAGTTCGACGCCAACCTCATCATCGCCGTGGTTCAGGACCAGGCCCGGCGGGGCCACCGCCCCGCTATCTGCCCGAGGATGGGCGAACCGCAACTACGCATGATCCCCGCCCCCTCCCGACAAAGCATTTTCGGCAAGACCCCGGTGCAGCGCTGGGTCACCATCAGCCTCGCGCTGGTCGTCCTCTCGGCCGCAGAACTGGTTGCCTTGTGGCTCCTGTTTCGCGCATAAAAAAACCCGCGCAACCTGCACGGGTATCTCCAACATTCAATATTCAGATATCCAACGGGCTACGCCTCGGTGGCAGGCGCTACCGGGGCATAGTTCTTGGGTTTGGGTTTAATCCCCATGAACATGCCGATGGTCCCCGCGATGATGCGCAGGTCCATCCGCCACGAGAGTTTCTCGACATACGTGATGTCGTAACGGATCCACTCCTGGAAGTCTTTGCCCGCCTCACGCGAGCGATAGACCTGCCACAGCCCCGTGATGCCGGGGCGGACCGACAGGCGTGCCTCGCGCCAAGGCGGGCAGTACTGGTTCTCGGCGTGCGGGCTTGGGCGGGGACCCACGATGGACATATGGCCGACCAGCACATTGATGAACTGCGGTAGCTCATCCAGATTCGTCTTGCGGAGGAAGTTGCCCACGCGGGTGATGCGGGGGTCGTTGGCGATGTAGAACTGCGGCCCATCGACCTGGTTCTCCTGCGCAAGCTTCTGCTTGACCTCCTCCGCGTTGCGCCGCATGGTGCGGAACTTGAGGCAGGGGAACTCTCGCCCGCCGCGCGACTCGCGCCGGTGGCCAAAGAAGAAAGGCCGGCCATCCTCCAGGTAGATCGCCGCTAGGATGACGGGATACAACGGCAGCGTCACCAGGAGGGCAAATAGGGCAAATGCGATATCAAAGCCGCGTTTAGTCGCCCGCTGGAACGATGTCAGGTTCTTGGGTCGGATGGGGCCCGAAAGCACCTCGGTGTGTTCGATCATGCCCCACTTGAGTTCTTCCGCATCGGGACGCTGCTCGGGCTCGTCCCAGAGCACGGCCGGGCCCACCACCGACCCCACACCCTCTAAATCGCGCCCAGCCCCGACCCAGACCGAGCCGACGAACCGGGTGCCATTGGTATCAAGGTCACGGTCGGTCCATGCCCGATCACCCAGCCGACGTGCGCGGGCGATGGTGGCGTCTGGCCGCTTCCAGATCGACACCAGCTCGCGGATGAAAGCGGCGACCTCTTCACCCTCGGAGTTGTCGTAGGCTGAGCCCTCGACAGAGAGTGTGGTGCGCATGTTGGGCGTGATAGTGCGTCGCAGTTGCCGCCAGCCCTCTCGGGCTGTGGTCGCGCGTTGCCACATCTCCGCGATGTCCCGCCGGGGCGTCAGCGCGACGCGGGCCAGCCGCCAGTCCGCACTGCCATACACCCGCTCGAAGCGGATGAACCGGTCCTGGTCGTCGGCGATGATGCGCTCGTGATAGCCCTGCTCCCGCGTGTTGTGCAGCCGGACAAACAGCACCTTCGGCTTGAGCCAGGAGAGCGTTTCGACCAGTTGCCCCAGTCGAAAGATCGAGAAGCTGTGCGGGTCGGTGAGCAGGAACAGCTCGGCCTCGTTGGATAGGTCCCCTGCCTCGCCCTGCCGAACCACCTGCACGCCACGGGCGGCCCAGAAGCGGTCGTGGACCTCTACCGGGCTCAGGCCCCAGATCGTGTGGGGGGTGGGTTGATTGGCAAGCTGTATCATCGCAGGCACCGGTCGCGTCGTCCAAACCTCTACATCTCAACCGGAGCATTGTACCGCGTCGCTCACCGATCTTGCCAGCAATGATACGGCTGTTAAGCGGCTCCGCTGGCACGCTCGATGTGGCCACCGGCTTCGGTGGGGCCACCAAACGACGCCACCGCCGAGCCCAGGGGGCCAAAGCGTGCTGCGTTGAACGCATCGGAGGCGGGTTGCGGCCGACTGCCGGGGACGCTGCGGCTCTGGGAAACAAAGCTCCCGTAAGACGAGTGGACCAGGTCCTGTTCCAAGGCGTGGTTGAAAACCAGCCCCGCGACGTTCGCGCCCAAAGCGCGGATATGCTCGACCGATCGTGACACAGCCGCCTTCTGGTCGCCACGGGAGATCACCATGACCACCCCATCGACCTCGGGCGCAGCCATGGACGCTTCGAGCGACCCAAGCACGGGTCCGGTGTCGATGATGACAAAGTCGTAGCGCTCGCGTGCCGCTGCGATCAGCGTGCGGAGGGCGCGGGGCGAGAGCAGGCCGGCGGAGTGCGGGTTGGCGTTGCCCAGGGGCAGCACATCAACCGACTTGTTCCCGACCTGCATGACGCACTTGTCCAGGGGTTGACCGGCGCACGCGTCAAGCAAGCCCTTGGGTTCGTGTGCCGAGCCCAGCAGCCGTCGCGTCAGCCCGCCGCCGACGACATCGCAGTCAACCAACAGTACCTTCGAGCCACTGGTGGCAAACGACAACCCTAGCGCCACGGTCAGGCTGCTCTTGCCACTACCTGCCGTTGCGCTGGTGATGGAGACCACCCGGCAGCGGTTCTCGTAGCCCAGTTGGAGCATCGTGCGGATGTGGTGGACAGCGTTGGCGGCCATCTCGCCCTGCTCCGCATCAAACATGTCTTCCGGCAGCGTGGGCAGCATGCCCAGCAGCCGGGTGTTGGGGACGCCCATCTGCGCGTCAGACACGCTGCGGAGGTTGCGATCCATCAGGCCGACAAACACGACCAGCATCACACCCGTGGCCCCGCCGCCGATCCCACCCATGACCGCCCGCTTGATGCGGCGACCGAAGTTGTAGGGCTCGGGGGAGCCGGAGGCCTTGGTCATGACCTCGATCCGGCCGCTGATGGGCCGATTGCTGACCAGCCCCTCGATCCGAGCCTGCGTCGTGGCCAGCTCCTGCTCCTTGCTGGCGATTTCGTCCGACGTGCTTCGGATGCGATTGACCAGCAGGCTCATGCTCGCGGTCTCGGCCTGAAGTGTGTCGTAGGTGCTTGCAAGCTGATTGATCCTGGCGCGCAGGGTGTCAACCTCCTGTTGGCCAGCCGACGTACCTGTGACCTGGCTTTCGCCAAAGCCGGCGCGGTACTCCTCGGCATAGACCTCGATCCGCCGCCACAAGCCATCCAGCCCCTCAAGGCTCCGCCTCATGCTCGGCTGATTGTCGCCGATGCCGATCGAGCGGTTGTAGTCGATCTGCGCCTGAAGCGCCTCGTGCTGCATCACCATGTCCCGCATCCGACGGTCGCGGGCCATGATGTCCGGGATGGTCAGGTCGGCCGGGTCTTTCCCGGTTTCCGGCTGAAGCAGTTGCAGTTGCAGCCGGGCATCGCTGAGCATCCGGCTGATGCGGTCGCGTTCGCCCATCTTCGCCTGGAAGTGGATCACCATTTCGCCGGGCAGGTTGTCGCCCGCGATGGCGTCACGGCTGGCGTTGAGCTGCCTGATCTCGTTCTCAAGCTTGCGCTTGCGGTCATACAGGCTGGTGATCAGCTCGCCTTCCTGCCTGTGCTGGCGCTCTTCAAACACTTTCACAAACCCCTCGACCATCGCATCCACCGAGGCACGCGCGAGTTCGATGGTCTCGTGTTCGCTGCTGACCTGGAAGATGTAGCTCTTGGGAGCACGCACCGCTTCAAGCCGGCCCCCAAAACGCGGCCGCTCCTCGTAGCCCGCGATCGCGTCCTGCCAAACCGGTGTGTCGGCGGCTACGCCCTGCACAACAGGGCTCCTGAGCAGGGCCAACTGCACATCCAAGTAATTGTCGAAACGCGGGGGCTCGCTATCGAATGATGTGCGCTGTACGACCGTGGGCACCTCGGGCTGGATCTGGAACTGCGACCGGGCCATGTACAGTTCCTTCTCGCTGAAGAAACCGCCCAGCACACCCGCCACGCCAAGCACCACCGCGAGGATCACTGCCCAGTGCCAACGGCCCCGCAGGGTCGCCATGATGCGCTCGCGGCGACGACGCGCGTCGTCCTCCGGCAGCGCAACCGCACTGTACGCAGGATCATCCGTGTACTGACGGAAAGGTGACGGCATGTTGTCCTGATCGCTCATCAAAATCTCCCCTGACCTTGGCCGAAACATGATCGGCCTCTCTTGGCGGCATCCAAATGGAAGCCCGCAGTGCTAACTTGATTTACGCTTGCAAAGGTGACGCGGTTCCGTACAGCGACACCAACCTCACATACTTCCAAACCCCGGCGGCGGCGGCCGCTTGGGCACGACAAACACGTTCCACTACCCCCCTCTCATCGGCACAACCCTTAGACAGGTTAACACCCCCGGCCCGGCTTAGCGCACCGGCCAAATATCTGGACCGATAAGCCTGATTCTGCCCCGCACTCCCTACTCGCCAGTTGCGGCGGCTAAAGATCATAGGCAAGGGTGTAGGCCCGTACCGGAACCGACGCCCACGCCAACGCCCGGATGACCGCAGTCAGCAGCAAAAACGCGACAATCAGCATCAACCACGCCCCGACCTCATGCACGATGTCGGCTTGGGCCAACAGCAGGGGGTTGCCATAAACCCAGTACGTCGCGATCAGGCCCGCCGCCCCGCAGACGATCGCCGAAACCGGACTCAGCATCAGGATGATCACACGCACCGACGGCCGCAGTGGCGACCCGAACACGAAAGCCCACGACACCAGAAACAGGTCAAAGACCATCGGCAGGCCGTGATAAGCGTCATGACGGACCAGCGATTCGCCCTTAATCAGCAGCATCGGCGGCTGGCGTGCGACATCGGGCGGCTGGACGTGGACATCCATCCCGATTGAATCGTAGATCGTCGCCGTCAGCTCGATCGTCGCGGCTTTGACGGGCAACTCGATCTCGTCACAGACCAGCCGCGGGATGGGCACCAGGAACATCAGCACGATGATCGCGGGCAGATAGCGACGGATCACGCCGACGCCCAGAGGCGTCAACGCGCACCCAATCGTGATGAGGACCGCGCCCGCGTGCCAGGCCATGTCGATGAACGGGGAGACTTCCGGGTCTCCGTACAGCCGCTGCGATTCAGCGTGGGATGACAGCGTGAACGCGATCCCCCCGACAAGGATCAGCACCAGCCCATACCAGTGGCCGTGGGTATTGCAGTAGAGGATCCGTCGGCGGCGGACCCAGATCAGCCACACCGCGATTGCCGGAACAAGCAGGATGTGGCGGCTCTTCCCCTCGGGATCAAGCGCAGCCGCGTAGATCTCACGCCAGGCCGGGAATGTCATCCACACCGCAAAAAGCATCATCACGGCGGCACCGATGAAGTGCCAGACCGTCCACCCATTTCGCTGCATGCGGCGTGGAAGATTCAACCGTGGACCTCATCTCTCTGCGCGGGCGTCGTGGCGTCATGCTAAGGAAGGCACAACCACATCATACGCTCAGTTCAAGGCCCCGAAGCCCGCTTTCTACGACCTGATCCACCGCCTCCTGCCCCCGGCCAACCACCGCCCCGGGGCATATTACACTCCGGACCAGCACCGCACCGGACTCGACCCGGGCACCGTTGAGCACCACCGAGTCGTGGACAATCGCGCGTTCATCAACCTGGCACCCCGCTTCGATGATCCCGAACGTCGGCCGCCAAACTTCCTCCAGCCCTGTGTCCAGCCCGATCACCCCGGCCTGCAACCGATGGAGTTCCCGCAGTGTCTGGATGTAGCTGCTGCGGGTCCGCACCGAGCCCGTGGTGGGCCGATCGTAACGCACGACCCGGACATCGTGACGCTTGGCGATCTGGGGCAAGGCCTGCTCGTTGAGATCGACGAACCCGACGCCATTGATCCGCCGCAGGCACCCACAGCGGATGAGCATCAACCCCGCTGGCGAGCCATCCGCGCAGCAGACCATCGTGAAATCGGCACAGCTACGGACCATGACATCCGACTGCTCAGCCAACGGCACAAACAACAACTGGGACGCGTGACCCACCAGCAGGAACTCATCGTCCTCGTAGCCCTTGGCAAGGTCGTGGAGCAGCCCGCCGGTGCCACGGTACTCCGAGGGGTCCTGCTCGATGCTCAGCGCGATCGGCTCGATCTGCCGGGCCGATGCCTTGAGGTTGGTCATGCGGTCAACCATGACCCGAACCGTCAGGCGTTCGAGGCTGTGGGCCCGGGTGAGCTGAACCAGTTGATCCAGCCATGCGTCGAAAACGGTGCGCTTGCTGGCGACGGGCAACTCAAGGCCCGACCGCCCCGAGGCCTTGCGCAGCTTGCTGGGCCGAACCGAGCCAGCCAGCAACACCACCGCCCCCAGCTTGGGCCAACGCGACACGCCCGCCCCGCCCGGGTCGGCGACCAACGAAGGCTCTATGCGTCGAGATGGTGTTCCTTGGATGATCAAAAAGGTCCCTTAATCTTTATCCAGGCGCAGCCGTGTCGGGCTGCGCATCATTCTTCATCGGTCCGAGCATACGCACACCTCGATAAACCACGACCGTCACGGGTCAAGGGTTCAGCGGGCGTTGCCGTGGCCATATCGGGGAGTGTCTTTCTCCACATCCCTTGTCGCCAGATCGGACCTACCACGAGCATTATACCTGACAAACGCGGGCAAAAAAGCCCGGCCGCAACATTTAGCCCGGCTAATGCTTCAGCGGCTTCCACCAGTCGGGGTGGTCCTGATACCACCGCACGGTGGATTCCAACGCGCCGGGCCACGCCGACCGCGTCGGCTCCCAACCCAGCTCACGCTGCATCTTGCCCGCGTCGATGGCATACCGGCGATCGTGGCCCAGCCGATCCTCCACCGGCGTGATCCAACTCGCATCCTTGCCCATGATCGCCAGGATGCTGTGTGTCAGGTCAAGGTTGGACCGCTCGTTGTTCCCGCCGATGCAATAGGTCTCCCCCGCCTTACCCTGGTCCAGCACGCGCAGCACAGCCTCGTTGTGGTCGTCCACGTGGACCCAATCGCGGACGTTACGCCCGTCGCCGTACAACGGCACTTTCTTGCCCTCGATCAAGTGCGTCACAAACAGCGGGATCACCTTCTCGGGATACTGGTATGGCCCGAAATTATTCGAGCAGTTGGTCACGCAGATATCAGAGCCGAAAGTGTGGTGGTAGGCCCGTGCCAGCAGGTCCGAACCGGCCTTGCTGGCGCTGTAGGGGGACGAGGGGTTGATCGGTGTGGTTTCGTTGAAACGCAGCTCCGGCTGGTCCAGCGGAAGGTCGCCATACACCTCGTCGGTGGAGACGTGTACAAACCGCTTCTTGCCTTGCGGGTCGTGGCGACGCAACGCATCGAGCAGGGTCATGGTGCCCAGCACGTTGGACTGCACGAATGGCCGACCATCCTGGATCGAGCGGTCCACGTGTGACTCCGCCGCCATATGCACCACCGCATCGGCGCGCTCGATGAGCTTTTCCACCAGCTCCATGTCGAGGATGTTGCCGTGGACAAAGGTGTATCGCTTGGAGGTGGCGGGGTCGCTTTCTATGTCGCGGAGGTTCTCGATGTTGCCGGAGTAGGTCAGGGCATCGAGGTTGATGATGTGGTTGTCGGTGTGCCCCAGCACGAACCGGACAAAGTTGGACCCGATGAACCCGCAGCCGCCGGTGAGTAGGATTGTTCTTGCCATGTCAGACTTTCCAATCAAGTGAAAGCTATGAGTATCCACTGACAAAATTTCTGTACGGTCAATGGGTGCAGCCGCGGCGGACGCCTACACCGCAGCGATGACAGCCGCGAGCTGGTCGCGCCAGTCGGGCATCGGGCCGATGAGCCGCTCGGTGTGCGACAGGTCAAGCACGCTGTACGCTGGGCGTTTGGCCGGCCGGGGGAATTGCTCGCTCGTGCATGGCTTCACCTCACAAGCCCGGCCCGCCAACCGTGCGATCTCCGCAGCAAAGCCGTGCCAAGTGCACTCCCCGCCATCGGTGACGTGGTACGTGCCGCTGCCTTTGGCATCCAGCAACGCAAGGGATGCCCGTGCCAGGTGCTGCGCGGATGTCGGCCGACCGCGCTGGTCATCGACCACCATCAGCGTGTCCCGCTCGGCGGTGAGCTTGAGCATCGTGCGCACAAAATTGTTGGCCCACGGCGCGTAGAGCCAACTCGTGCGGATCAACAAGTGCCGCGCCCCAGAATCCCACAACGCCTGCTCCCCCGCCGCTTTGCTCCGGCCGTAGGCATTGATCGGGTCGTGCGGGGTTTCCACGGGGTAAGGCGACTTAGCAAGGCCGTTGAACACGTAATCCGTGGAGTAATGCACCAGCGTCGCGTTGTTGCGCTTTGCGTGCGCCGCAAGGTGGCCGACCGCGTGGCCGTTGAGCGTCAGCGCGGCCTCGTAGTCCGTCTCGGCCTTGTCCACGTTGGTGTACGCGGCACAGTTCACGACCACCCTTGCATCGATGGGCAGGGCCGTATGAATCTGGCTGGGATCGGTGACATCGAACTGCTCGCGGTCCAACGCGAGATACGTCAGGCCACGCTGCGAGAGCAGCTCACACCATGCACAACCCAGCATCCCCGCGGCACCGACAATCACAAACTCGTGGTGGTTCAACTTCATGCCCCGCCCTTAGCAGCAAAAACAAAAGGCGACTTGTACGCAGCCAGCGTCGGGTGCTTGCGGTCCTTCTCCGACAGCGTCGCCCCTTGGAGCCCGCACCCCGCACGTTCGAGCATCCAATCGATCCCCAAAGCCGGGTCATCCCACGCGATCCCCCCGTCGCACTGCGGGGCATAGTAATCGGTGACCTTGTAGCAGACCTCGGTGTCGGGTTCGAGTGTGACAAACCCGTGCGCAAACCCCGCGGGAACCAGGACCGCAAGCCAGTTATCCGCACTGAGTTCCGCGCTGACATGCTGGCCAAACGTTGGCGAACCCACACGGATATCCACCGCGACATCCAGCACACAGCCGCGGGTCACCCGCACCAGCTTGGCCTGGGCGTGGGGCGGGGCCTGGAAGTGCAACCCCCGCACCGTGCCCGCCGGGCAGGACAGCGAGTGGTTGTCCTGCACGAACTCCAGGTCGATGCCCGCCTCACGCAGCGCACGGCGGGAGTACGTCTCGCTGAAGAAGCCCCTTGCATCGCCGAAGCGCTTCGGCTCAATCAGCAGCACATCCGGGATAGCGAGAGGCGTAATCTTCATGGCTTTCAACCGTCCATGGCTCGCACATCAGCCAGGCAAACGCGGTGTTATCGGGACTCAGGCCCAAGGCTCGATCAAACGGTCGCTGAGCAGACGCATCAGGTATTGACCGTAGCCGTTGCTCATCATCGGCTTGGCGAGGGCCTGAAGTTGGTCATCATCAATAAAGCCCATGCGCCAGGCGATCTCTTCGGGGCACGAGATCATCTTGCCCTGCCGCTCCTCAATCGCCTCGACAAACGTGCCGGCTTGCAGCAGTGATTCGTGCGTGCCCGCGTCGAGCCACGCCAGGCCACGCCCCCACACCTGCACATGCAGCTCGTTGCGTTGCATGTAGATGCGGTTGAGGTCCGTGATCTCCAACTCGCCACGCGGCGACGGCGCGAGATTTTCCGCGATGTGGACCACCTGGTTGTCGTAGAAATACAGCCCCGGCACAGCGAAATGGCTCTTGGGCTTCTCGGGCTTTTCTTCGATGGACACCACCTTGCCCGCGGCATCAAACTCGACGACGCCGTAACGCTCCGGGTCGCGGACGGGGTACCCGAAGATCGTCGCGCCGCGCGTCAGACCGACCGCTGATTTGAGGGTGGTGCGCAGCCCCGAGCCATAGAGGATGTTGTCGCCCAGGATGAGACACACCGGGTCGTTGCCGATGAACGCCTTGTCCAGCAGGAACGCCTGAGCAAGACCCTTAGGCTCGGGTTGTTCGACGTACTCGAATCGCATACCCCAGTCCGCCCCATCGCCCAGCAACCGGCGAAAGAGCGGCAGGTCGGTCGGCGTCGAGATGACCAGCACCTCCCGTATGCCCGCGAGCATGAGCACGGACAGCGGGTAGTAGATCATCGGCTTGTTGTACACGGGGAGTAGCTGCTTGCTTACGCCCTTGGTGATGGGGTAAAGCCGCGTGCCATGCCCGCCAGCGAGGATGATGCCTTTCATGATCGGTCTTTCCGGTTCTGTTTAGGGGTGTGGTGGCTCAGCTTTCGTATGCGAGCGGGGGTTCAGTGCATGTGTCAAGAGAGTAGCGAAATACGATTGCCCGGTCGTGAATGAGCAAGGAGCCCGTGTGTGTCGGTAATCTGTGGGGCTAGGCTGGATGGGCCGCCGCAACGGGCTGGGCTTGCGGGTGGAGGTGGATATCCGAGAGTGACATGATGACCGCGCCGACAAGGCCGTAGGTTATTTGCGTCATGCGGAAGACAAGGATCATCCCGACCACCTGATTGATCGGCCCATGGATGAGCAGTGCAGCCGTGCCCTCCATGACGCCGAGGCCCGACGGTGAAATGGGCACCGCCCCTGCAATGAACGCAATCGGGATGAGAGCCGACAACTCGAGCAGCGGCACATCCAGCCCCAGCGCGAAGCCGATGGTCGCTGTACCGATGACCAGAATCAGGTGGACCGGAAGGCTGACAAGGATGCAGCGAAAGACCACACCCATGTGGGAACGATACGCCACGATAGCGGCATCCACATTCCGTATGAGATTGCGCCCCGGCAGCCGGTTGACCAGCGCCCGCAGGTGCAGAAGCCTGCGGAGGCTTGGCGACGTGTAGAGGACCGCCATGACCGCGAGCACAGCCATCGCGACCCACAGCGTCGCGGTGATCGGGCGAATCACCGGGTGGTCACCATGGAGCAGCCCCACCAGCGCGGCCAGGATCACCAGACCCAACATCCCGGCTATTCGATCGATGACAACCGAGACGACCGCGTCGGCCCTGCGCCCGCTGCCTTTGGCTGCGTAGTACGCGCGGACCACATCGCCTCCCGTTGAGCCGGGCATGCAGATGTTGAAAAACTGGCCGACGTACGTGAGCCGCAGCGACTGACCATAACTGACCGACAGCCCGCGGCAGCGCAGCAGCCACAGCCAACGCAGCGCCTGGATCGGGTAGATCAGCCCGACGATGGCCCACGCCGCGAGGAGGTAGGCGATGTTGGCCGAGCGGATGGTCTCGATAGTCCCCGGGACGCGTACCGGGGCACCGGGCTCGCCGGTGATCTGCGCTTCGGACACGCTGGCCAGTTTGAGGGGGTTCGGGGCGAGGCTGTAAACCCGCTGCCCCGGCTCACCCGCGATGGCGGTGACCGGCACGCGGATGTCCGCGTTCTCCCCGTCCACCGGCGGCATGGGCAGAATGATGCTGCCGTGCCAATTGGCCGCGATCATCCACACGATCAGCGCCAACCCCATCGCAGCAAACACAAGCTTGAAGATGGTGCCAAGTCGCTTCTTCATGACGGTCAATAAGGGGTGGGCGATTCAATTGCGTTGTTGTCGCTGCCGCGCGCACAGCGCACCTAGCAACAGCTTTGTTGCGAACGGTATGCCATCCACCAGATAGCGACGCGCCAGGCGGCCGGGCTCCTGCAACAGGCGGTGCGTCCACTCCAAGCCGATCCGCTGCATCCACCGCGGGGCCCGCGCCACATCGCCCGCGATAAAACTCAGACTGATCCCGATGCCCAGCCACCACGCGTCGGGGCAGACATCGCGGACCGCCTCGATCAGTCGCTCCTGCTTCGGGCACCCGAGGCCGACATAAACCACATCGGGCCTTGCGTCCGCGAGGCGGTCGCGGATCGTCTGCATCTGCTCGGGGCTGTTCTCAAAGCCCATCGGCGGGCAATGGATGCCCGCGATCGTCAGGCCAGGGTCGCGCTGCACCATCACAGCCGCAGCCGCTTCCGCAGCACCGGGCGCACCACCGAGCAGGAACAAGCGCCAACCCTCAGCCGCGCAACGCTTCGCTAGCTCGACCACCAGCGTGGACCCCGCCACACGCTCGGGCAACGGCGTGCCCTGCAACCGGCTGGCCCAGATCAGGGGCATCCCATCAGCCAGAACCAGGTCCGCACGGTTCACGGTGTCGCGCAGCCAGGCATCGCGCTCGGCCTGCCGCAGGATGTCCAGGTTCGGCGTGATGACCCATCCGCCTCTGCCACGGCCGATAGCTTGTGCGATGACATCGAGGGCCTCGTGCATCGTCACCGCGTGAAGCCGGACGCCACGAAGCGACACCTCCGCTAATGCTGGTGCTACCGCGTCAACCCGTGACTGAGGACCAGTTACGATCACGGCAACGGCTCCGGCTCAAAGCCCTTGGCTGTGGATGGGACGTAGCGATAAATCTTGATGGATGAGAACGGCTGCTCGATGCGGGTGTCGAAGTAGGCCTTGAGTTCCGCGTGCCGACGCAGGGCGGGCTCCGCGAGTGATACCGATGACGCGGTCTCGCTCATCACCACAAACCACGCTGGGCGATCCACCTCGGTCAGCAGGTCCAGGTCTGGCCGAAGGAAATGCAGATCGCTGCGTTTCAGGTAATACTCACCGCCCAAGAGGTAATCGGTATAGATCACATCTCCGGGCTTGGCGTGTCGCTCCACATATGCGAACGCATCATCCCACCGCAAACGGAAGCCCTCGCCCCCGCGATAGTAATAGAAGCAGGCAAGTAAACACGCCACGACTACCAGAGCAGCCGGGCAACCGGCAGCCATGAATCCAGCGCGTGGCCTCAGGACTTCATACAAACGGTCAAGCCCCACCGCCGCGATAACCAGCACCGGCCCGAGGCCGACAAACGCGTACCGAAAATGTGCGTAGCTGACAAAGGAGGCTATCAGCAGGATGGCTAACGGCGTGATCGCGCCCAGCATCAACGCCCAACCTTCACGCTTACTCTCGCGGATACTCAACCAAGCCCCCAGCCCCGCGACCAGCACCACGACCGGCTGAGCCATGAACACAAACCCAAGAATGAGGCTTGCCTGCGAATAACTATTCCCCTGTTCCTTCATCGTTCGCAGCCCATGGCCGGTCGCGAACATGTAGCACCAGTAAACGAAGTACACCACGCAGAGACCGACCACCGTCCAACCCACCGGGCCGATCCACACGCGCTTGCGCCGCGCCAGACCGACCAGCCAATCGCCAGCCATGGCAATCCCCATGAATGCGCCAGTCGGGTGGCTGGTGAAACCCAAACCCAGGCAGACCATGGCGAGGGCGAACTTCCAGTTGGAGCGCTGCCTTGTCGCGTCCATGTATAGCAGCAACGCAAGACACGAGAACAGGAACAATGGCGTGTAAAACCGGGCGTTCTGCGACCAGTACAAGTGCCACACAGCGACCACGAGCAACAACCCGAAGATCAGCGAAGCCCTGCGCCCGACCACAGGCTTCGCCGCGAGTATCAGCAACGGCACCGAGACAATACCAACCAATGCCGGTCCCAGACGAGCGGAGAAAGCGGTCACACCCGCCCCCGCCCACGCCCACGACTCGTGCGAGATCATGGAAGCTGTGTCCACCCCCTTGATCTCAAGCACAAAGAGAATCGGCAGATACCCGACCAGCCGGTGGTTGTATTCCAGCATGTTGCCGCAGACGCGCTTGATGCTAATCAGCTCGTCCACCCATAGGCCGTACTCACCGAGGTTGTAGAACCGCATCGCTGCTGCCATGAGCGTAAGGACCAATGCAAGAACCGCCCACACCCACAATCTCATATCGGGTGTCGCGTCGTCGGAAAGGTTGCGGTCGTGGTCACTCATGGCTTGCTCTCTGTCTCGCCTGCGCCGATTTCCATGATCCGCAGACCCACCGCTTCGGTGTACTTGGCCGCAGCCTCCACAGTGATGTGCTCACTATCCTGCATGTACTCATCCGCAAAGCCTATCGGCTGATCGAGAACAATTTTGATCCTATCGCCGCCCAGCCCGCGGAGATACGCGTGCAGAGCATCCACCTGTTGCCGGTAAGCCGGCACATCCACGAGCCGGTCTGAAACCATCGCGTCCACGTAGTAAATCGGAAAGTCGCCCGACTCGGCGAGCCGCACTATCTCATGCAACGCCGCCTCATTCACGCGTGCCACGCCAAACTTGCGCCGCTCGTATTCATCCACAGCCTCGTTGACATCGCCCTCGATGACTTCCGGCGACGCTGCGCCGCTCCGTGGCATAAACCCACGCTCTGTGATCACCGGGCGGACACGCGGCACAAGCCACGGCCGCATGGCCATGAGCCGCAGGCTCTGATCTGCGTAGTAGATCGGGATATACCTGCGCATCAGGAACTCAACCTTCTGCTTGGTTTTGAACGTCACCGATGGCACACGACGCCCCATCTCCCCGAGGCCCATGGGGATCGTGGCGAAGGACGCCGGGTGGACCGGCCGGTTCCACACGTTCGCGGCATGGACAAGGACCACGCGCCGCGGCGGGCCGTGGCGCTCGATGTAACGCTGAAGCATCCACGCGTCATCGACCAGCATGAAGTTGCCAAGCGTGCATAGATTGAGCGACCGCCCGCCAATCATGGCATCGAGTTGGGCCGGGTCCAGCCCCTGATTGCCTGTGGAATCGCCGAGGATCAGCGTGTCCACCACCCCCCCACGCTCGAGCAGGTCCCACTTGCGCACGACCTGCACATCGGAGATGTTCGGGCTCGCCACCTTGAGCACACCCCACGCCACAGCGTTCGAGGCCACGACCAGCAGCCCAACCATCGCCAGCAGCACAAGTATCTGCGCGGGGCTTGCCGGGTGCAGCGTTTCATCAGGCGGTTGGTAGGGTGTCTGAAGTGACACAGCTTTCACATCTCCATTGCAGATCAGAACTGGAAGTAAATGAACTCGGAAGGCTCCCGCACACCGAAGACGATGATCGCCACCAGCAGCAGGCCCCAGACCAGACCACGCGGGATAAGGGGCAGCCGGTTAACAACCAGCAGGTCGCCGCTACGCTCCTGCAAGATATTGATCAGCAGCATCGGCAGGACAAAGAACATCAGGTCGTAGCCATTGGTGAGGTCCTGCGCAGTGTAGGTTGGCGTCAGGTTGGTGAAGAAGAACGTGATCTGATCCATCGACGTATGCACCAGGTTCCCAGCCGCGTCGCGCACCCCGGTCGCCCGGAACAGCACCCACCCGATGAGTGTGAGCACAAACATGACCGCCATCATGCCCCCGCGTACCACCCAACGCGTCGGCCCACGGAGGCTCGAGCCGTCGCCGTTTGGCAGGGCCCGGTAGATCACCAGGATCAGCCCGTGGAAAGCGCCCCAGAGCACGAAGTTCCACGCGGCCCCGTGCCACAGCCCGCCCAGCAGCATCGTGATCATGAGGTTCCGCATCACAAACAGCTTGCCCCCCCGGTTGCCGCCCAGCGGGATGTAGAGGTAGTCCCGCAGCCATGTGGAGAGGGAGATGTGCCAGCGTCGCCAGAAGTCGCTGGGGCTGACCGCGAAGTATGGCAATCGGAAGTTCACCATCAGGTCGAAGCCCATCAGCTTGGATAGGCCACGCGCGATATCCGAGTAGGCGGAGAAGTCGCAGAAGATCTGCACCGCAAACGCCAGCGCACCCAGCGCAAGCCCCATGCCCGACTGCTCGGTGTAATTGTTGAACGCCTGGTTCGCGATGACGGCTGCATTGTCCGCGACGACGGTCTTCTTAAAATATCCCCACAAAATCAACCAAAGCCCCGCCTGCACCTGATCCGCCCGGATCGTGCGTGGCGAGCAGACCTGTGGAAGCAGATGCCTGGCTCGTTCGATCGGCCCCGCGACAAGCTGCGGGAAGAACGACACGAAAAGCGCAAAATCCAACAGGTTATTGACCGGCTTGAGCTCGCGGCGGTAGATATCGATCGTGTAGCTGAGTGTCTGGAACGTGTAAAACGAGATGCCCACCGGCAAAATAATGTTCAGCGTCACCGCGTCGGGCTCCATGCCCAGGGCCGTGAACATCGGGGCAAAGCTCTCCGCGAAGAAGTTGAAATACTTGAAGAACCCCAGCACCCCGAGGTTCACGCCCAGCGAAACCAGCAGCAACAGCTTGCGGCGGCGGGGGTCCTCCGAGGCGTGCATCTGCCTGCCGATCACATAATCGACCAGCGACGACAGCAGCAGCAGCAGGCAGAACCGCCAGTCCCAATAGCCATAGAACACATAGCTGGCGACCAGCAGCATCGCGTTCTGCCACCGGAAACGCGCGCGCAAGAGCCAATACGTGGTGTAAACCACGAAAAAGAAAGCGACAAAAACAAAGGAAGTAAAAGCCAAGAGCTAGCTGGTCCCATGCCCCCTACGCGTCAATCGCACCCGCCTCGGGGGACGCATTGCTGGTGTCAATCATCGACCCGCAGCACCGCGACCCGTGAAGAATGTTGCGGCCTTCATCCACCGAATGCCGAGAAAACAGAGGCCACCCCAAGCCGCAGGGTTGTTTTTTGTTGCTGACCACGCGCCTATGATGAATGCAACTGGTACGCGCAATCACAACGAGGCACCATGAACGAAGCACCCAACGGAAGCAAGCCCGCCCCCCGCGTGTTGCCCTTGATTTTTCTGGGGGCATCGCTGCTTATCGTCGCCTGGGTGTTCGGATTAGGCTTCCAGTGGATCGCCCAGCACCCATACGGGACGGGGTGGGATGAAACCAACTACATCCACACGCTACGCGCCGATGTGGAGGCACTCAAGACCGGCAGCCCGGCAGTGATCGCCAAGCAGTTGTGGACCTATGACCGCATCCGCCCGCCCGCACACCGGCTCATGACAAGCCCGGCCCTCGTGGTCACCGGGGTCAGCCCACGCAACGCACGCCTGGTGTCCGTGGCGTGGTATGTCGTGGCGCTGGGGTTCTTCGCGGCGGCGGCTCACCGCGTCGGTGGGCCGGTCGCGGCCGGGATGGCGCTGACACTCATCGTCATCGGCGCACACACCACCACCCACGCGTTCCGCTTCGGCACCGAGACGCCGCTGATGCTGTCGCTTGGCATCACCCTCTGGGCCATGGTCCACATCTGGGCCGAGCCCGCGCCGCGCCGCATCCATTGGCTGATGCTGACCCTTGGCCTTGCGCTGGGCATCCTCAGCAAGCTGACATTTGCGCCGCTGATGGTCATCCCGGTGGTCTGCACGATTGTCTGGTGTTGGCGCCGCCGCGACGGGCGATTCGTCCCGCTGCTCATCTCCGGCTTCGCCAGCACGCTGATCGCCTTGCTGTGGTACGGCTACAACGCGAGACCCGCGGCCAGTTACGCGCGATACGCCAGCCGTTTCGAACGCCACAACATGGAAGACCGCTGGGATTACCCGGCGTTGCTCGCAAGGGCGGTGCTGGGTGAACCGCTGACGCTGATGGTGGCCGGCCTTGTTCTACTGTTCATCCTGCGGAGAGTACATGCACGCCAATCAAGCCCATCGACCGGGCTGTATCTCCTGGCATGGGTCTTGATCGCGGCCCCCATCTTGGCGTTATTCTCCCACGTCGCCGGGCTGAATCACAACCCCCGCTTCATGGGGCCGGTGTTGATACTCAGCCTCTTTGGGCTTGCGCTGCTGGGGTACTGGTCCGCCTACGGATCGAGGCTGGCGCCGCTGTTCGCCGGCCTGTTCCTCGCACTGGCTGTCACACAGGTGGGGTGGGTGTTCATGGCCCGACCGTCACCGGGCAACTCAGCCATCGCGTCGTATGTGTACCACGCCACAAAACCGGGCTTCGTGCCGTATCCCCAATGGGATTGGGGACGGCTACACCAGATCATCGCAGACGATACGGGTGAGCCGGTGCGACTGGCATACCTTGGCCTTAGCCCGACATTCAACCGGCCTCATATCAAGGCATCGAAGACCGATCACGACAGCACGATCATGATTGAATCGCTTTACGAACCTTTCAGTGACGAACCTGAGTTTGATCTCGATGACGCGTTGGATAGAGCTGCGGATGCCGACTATGTGTTGACCGCGCCCGGGCTACTTGGAGATCAGCACAGCCGTGAAATCCTGGACAATGCTCACAACGCAAGCTTTGCGAAAGAACTAGAAGAAGACCCTCGATTCGATGACCCATATGAGCTTCGGTTCAACGGGACAGAACCTGTCACGGTGATGGTGTTCAGGGTCCGCGAGTCAGAGTGAAGACGCTGGCCCTCGTCTTGCGACGGGCCACCCAAGCCATCACACACCACAGCGGCCCAAGCGTCGGCTCACGCCACCGCGGACGCGTGGACGCGGCGGGCCACGTGTTCGATCATATTGCCTCGGAAGTCCTCGAAAGGCTCGAGCCCCATCAGGTGCATCGCGGTCGGCGCAAGGTCCACGATGTGGCTGTGCTTCAGCTTGCTGCCGGGTTCGATGCCCTCCGCGACGCAGACCAACCAGCCCACGGGCAGGTGGTGCCCGCTGCGGCCATCGGAGACTTTATCCTTGGCTTCTCGCACCACCACGCCGAACTTCTCCGACACCATGCGCTGCGTGCCCGCCAGAGGCAGGTCTGACCACTGGATGATCAGGTCGGGCATCTGCTTGCGCCGCTCGGCGGGAACCTCCGGCCAGAGCTCGTTGCCACGGACCACCTTCTCGATGATCCGCTTGCCCGTGTCCTCGTCTTTCCAAGTCAGAAGTCCCTCAGTGATCTCCCGCAGCAATGGCTCATAATCCGCGGGCTCGACGATGCCCTTTGCCTCACGTCCCTTGAGGTTGACATAGACGTAACCTTCCAGGTCGCCCGCGGTGGTGAACGCGCGGATGTTGGACCAGTCCTTCTTCTTCTTACCCGCCCAGAACTTGGTGAGCGCATCCTGTAGATTTTTAGGCAACCGACGCTTCACGCCGGAACGCCACTCCACAGGCACCGCCTGCCGCAGCCGCTTCACGAGGCCTGCTTTCTTCTTCGAGTGATCGACGGGCTCGGCCTTGTAGCCGTAGATGATCGGGTTCACCAACTGATCGAAGTAGTCGAACCGGCTGTTGGTCGGCCCGAAGCCGTGGGTCGCCAGGCACATCACCGCGGCGTCATCCGGCTTGAACTCGAGCATCTTGCCCACCTGCTTGTCGGTGGCGATGTACACATCGCGCAACGCGTTGTCGTAAGCCGCGAGCAGGTCGGCGGGCGGATCTGTTTCCTTGAAAGATGAGCGGTCCCAGAAGTTGTGACCGGCCCGGTGCGTGGCACCAAACCCCACAAGAAACAGGTCCCACGCCTCATCGCGGATCAAGTCGCGGCAGGCATCGCCCACCGCCTCGGTTCCCTGGATCAGGCTGTCGCGGAGCTTAAGCTGTGTGCGGATATCGCGCAGCTCGCCGAGCTCGGGCCCGATGGGGAGCTTGTGGTACTTGCGTTGCAGCCGGGGCAGGAAATCCGCGGGGTAGGACGCGATATCGCCGAGCTTGTCGTAGCTGCCCCAGGACACGACCTCCATGCCGTTGAAAGGCTCGGGGGTGTAGGCCATGGGTATGTCCATCGCGATCACGCGTTTGCCCAGCGGGCCAAGCCGGCGGTAGAAGGGTGTGATCGGAAGCCACGTCTCTTCGCAGCGCTGCTCGGCCATCAGGTCGGCACGCCATTGCATCCAGCACACGAAGCCGGTCTCGACCGGGTATTGACTGGTCATGGTGGTAGCCGAAGGCGAAGCGACCAGCACGTCGGAGGTCGATTGCAAGCGGCAGAAACCGCCCCGCTCATACAGCGACTGGATGTGGGGAAGGTGCCCTTCGTCCATCCACTTTTCGATCAGCGACCATTCCGAGCAGTCCAGCGCGATCCACAGCAGCCTTTGCCCTTCGGATTGATCAGAGTGTGAGTGGTTAGAGTTCATCTAGCTTTACCTCCTGGCCGCCCTGAGCGGCTGACTGTCGTGCGGCCTCGACCGCGAGCATGCACTGCATGCCGTCCTCGTAGTTCGGTGTGTGCGCGGATTTCTTTGCCACGGCACTGAAAAATGAATTGAACTGTTGGATGTATGAATCACCCAGCGTCCACCCCTTGCCTTGTATCTTACGCAGCACCTTGTCCGTGAGGTCGCCAAGCTTTCTGCCTGGGCCTTCTGCGGGTTGGATGCGGTCAGAACCCATCGCCATGCGGTACCGCTTGCTGCCGGCCGCGACATCGAAGTATTCGTAGGTCGATGGGCCGTGCTCGTGCTCGAGCCGGGCGGTCGCCCCGCCTTTGGTCCGCAAGTCGATCTCGATCCGCCGAGCGTTCGGCCGCACCGCGGTAAGGCTCACGATCTCGTCGCCCAACACGAAACGGACCAGGTCCAGATAGTGCGAGCCCAGGTCGTCGAGCGGATCGACCGCACCCGTGAGCGGGTCCCAACCCGAGACATCGATGCAAAACGCGGCGTCGATCTTGATCGCCTGCCCACGATGACGGGCCACCGCTTCCTTCATCCGTCGGATCGGCAACCACCACCGCCGATTGAATCCCACCATCAGGCGGTCGCGTGCGTCGGGCACCTGTGCGATCAACTCGCGGGCCTCGCGCAGGTCCTCAGCCAATGGCTTTTCAACCAGCACATGACAACCCGCAGCCAACGCCTGCCGGGCAACTGAAAGGTGGGAAGCTGGCGGTGTGGCGATCACCACCGCGTCGAGCTTGGCCTGTTCCAGCATCTGCGAAACCGAGGCGAAAGACCGGCAGCCCTCAAACGCACCCGCGATCAATTCACGCCGATCCTCACGCGTGTCCATCACAGCTACAACTTGCCCGCCCATCGTTTTAGGAAGCGTGGGGACGTACAACTTCTCGGCAGCGCGACCGCCGCCAACTATTCCTAAACGCACTGAGCTGTTCATTATCCTGGTCCTTCGCCCATGCCCAAGGGGGCGGGCTGTATCTTCGCAGGCCCTTGCTCGAACGCGGGGCGGGCGGTGATGATCGGCTTGCGGCAGGCCTCGCGGAAGCCCTCACACCAATACCACATCCCCAGCCAGATCAGGGGCATGATCTTAGCAATCATCCAGAGCCGCTGCGGTGCCCACGCAATCGCGCGACCCAGGATAAACTTCGTCCTCATCAACGCTATCGGCAGAAACATGATGCGATATTGGCCCCACCTGCGTTTGCGTGCGCTTAGTTTTATCGCAAACCCGCCCCGCACACTGCCAAAAAACCTTTGATGGTCTAGAAAAGACTTCAGCGTCTCGCGGCCGCGGTGCGCGACCTTCATCTCCGGCCGAAACTGCAGCCCATCCGCCCCGAACAGCCGCGACATCTCGAAACAGAAGAGCGTGTCCTCGCCCGCGGGCACGCCGGTGTGGGGGAATCCGCTGGCCTGGAAGAAGTCGGCACGACGCACCGCGATGTTGCATGCCGGGAAGTGATCCTGTCGGCCGCGGGGACGGGTCGCGGGCAACTCCGCAAATTGTGAGAAATTATCAGCGACGCAGATCAGGCGGTCCGGATAATGATCGACCACAGGCCCGCCAGCCAGCCGGACGCCATCGTCCAGCGCCTGGATCGCACCCCCGACCCAACCGGGGTCGGCTACACAATCCGAGTCAATGAACGCCAGGTAATCAGACTGCGCATGCCCAGCCGCGATGTTCCGCGCGGCCGCTTGCAACAGGTTTTCGTCACTGCGTATAAGGAACACAAACGGGTATGTGAGCGCCAACTCCGCAAGCTCGTCGTCCATCCAGCCATCTACAAGGATCACCTCATAGGGAGCGTCGGTGGTCTGCGCGGCGAGCGAGTCTAGGCACTCACGCACCATCGCAGCATTGCCCTTGCAGGGCAGGATGGCTGTCAGCCGCGGCTGCTTCACACGGGGTTTGGTTGATAACTCGATCATTGGTTTAACTCATCTCTGCACTCAAGCAATCAACCGCCGGGCAATCGCCCAGTAACCCACCAGCACCGCGTTGAGGCTGACCGCGATCAGGTGAGCGACCCCGCTGGCGTGAGTGTCGGGGGCCAGAGGCAGAGGGCCGCCGCTGACCAACTCACGGTCTGGTCGCTTTCGGCGGGCCTGAATGGCCCTCCGCCGTTCATACAACGTCCGGGAGTTTGTCAGCATCCAGAACCACGCCGCAATCCATCGCCCGAAGTAACCCTTCATGAGCGCCATGCCCACGCTTGCCAGCTCATACACCACCAGGCCGGGCAGCAACACCAGCACCGTCCACAAGCGATAATGCGTCGCGATGACAATCAGCCGGTTTCGAGATTGGTAATACCCTCGCCGGGCAGGATACTTTCGCTCCTTGCCACGGAAAGACAAGCCCGGCGTACCCACGCCACGCTCGTGAAATACCTCGGCATGCGGCTCGCAGACCACGTCAAAACCCAGCAGCCTGACCCGCAGCCCGAACTCCAGGTCCTCGAAGTAAAAGAACAGGAGCTCGTCGAAGCCCCCCACCTGCTGGTACACACGCCGATCCACCAGCAGGCACGCAGAGATCGCGGTCTGAACCTGCTCTCGCTCGCGTGGCACCTCCACCGCTTCACGCCAGCCGTGGCGCAGGCGGATCGCCGCGACAAAGTGGGCATCACCGCCCTGCGCCTGCACAATGTGGCGCTCAGGGACAAGCCGGACCCTCGGGCAGACCACCGCCGCCCCGGTTTCACAATGCGCCGCAACCAAATGCCCGATGGTGTGGGCATCCACATACACATCGCTATCGAGCAGCAGCACCAGGTCCGCATCAGCCGCAGCGACACCCGCATTCCGTGACCGGCAGGGGCCGAGGTTCTCACCGAGCGGGATGGCCGTGACGCTGCTGAACCGCTGCCGTGTCTGGGCGACCGAATCATCCGTGGAGCCGCTGTCCAGCATCGCGATGGACACGAGGGGGAACGGCTGATCGATCAGGGCCTGCAACGTATTAAACAGCCGATCCCCGCCGTTGTAATTCACAACGACCGCGGCGACTGTCGGCGCTTCTTTTGTGGCAGCTTCGCTTGTGCTCATCATTTGCTGGAGCCGGGCACGCCCGCTCCTCCTGATTATCTGCTCGCTGCCAATGCTTGGCCCGAGACCGCAGTTCCGTCCCGCTCCAGCTCGGCACGATAGACCGCCTCAATCATCTCCGCGGCCCGGGCCCATGTGAGATTTGTCGCAACATACTGCCTGGCCGCCAAGCCCATCGCTTGCAGTTGCGCCGGGTTATTCAGCAGTTGGTCGACCGCCTCCGCCATCGCGGTCACGTCTTCATCGGGCACAATCAGTCCGGTCTTTTGATGCTCCAGCACCTTCGAGGAGCCAGCAAACGACACCACGGGCTTGGCTGCGGCCATGTAGTTGAGAAGCTTCTGCGGGATGCCGTCCATCTGCGTGCGCGGGTTGAGGGCCACATCGGCGTCGTGCATCAGGCGGGGCAGGTCCTTGAACCCGGCCGGGGTGTGGTCAATCGCATCACCGATCCCCAGCCGTTTGATCTGCGTTTCGTAAGGTGCAAGCGGGTCGCCGCTGGCGATAAGCAACCGCACATCCTGCCGACGCTGCCGCAGCACCGCAAACGCCTCGAGCATGTACGCCACGCCCTGGTACTCCGCGAGATTGCCGGTGAAGATCAGGGTTTTCGTTGTCTTGGTCGTGGGGTCGATCGGGTCGCCGAGGTCGAAGTGCTCGAGCTCGACGCCGTTGGTGATCGCGGTGACCTGCTTGGGTGGCAGGTGATAATCCTCGATCAAGCGGTCGCGCATCGAGTCGGTCACGGTGATGACATGATGCGCCCTGCGTGGGAAGGTGTTATCGAACCATCGGGCGATGCGGTTCTTGACAGACTTGACCAGGCCCATGCCGTAGTAATGCAGCTCGGCGTCGAGCAGCGTGTGGGCATCGAAGATGACCGGGGTCTTCGTCCCCCGCGAAGCAAGCAGAGCGACCAGCAGCCCCTCGTAGTGGTGCGCATGGATCACATCGATCGGCCTGCGCTTGAGCACACCGCGGAGCTTGAACATGAGCAGCGGGTCCACCACCACCAGTTTCTGCCACGACGGGCCGGGGGCGACCTTGCGGTAGGTCGGCACGTTGGCGGTGCGGATCACCTCGAAGGGCAGGCCCTCGGTGTCCTCGCCCAGGTGATAGGTCACGGCATGGACGCTGTGCCCGCGGGCCGCGAGCGCTTCGGACATGCGCAGGATACGCACCGGCGTTCCTCGGGGGTAAGGAAACGGGCACGCTGCGACCATCGCGATGTTTAGCGGTTTTGCCATAAGTAGAGCTGTCGACGGGGAGGATTGGTGGTGCGTCAAACCAGAGCGGGTTCAATCGGCCCGGGCAGCTTTTCAGCGTCGCTCAACCTTTGCCGCTGGCGGATGTACCAGAACACCAGCGTGACGGCCAGGATCGACAGCACGATTTCCGAAAACAACGTCGTCCACGCGGCCCCGATCTCGCCCCATCGCGGGATGGCGTAGAGGTTCGCCAGCACGTTGCCCACCAGGCATATCAGGCTAAGCCAAACCGCCTGGCGATCCAGCCGCATGAGGCTGGCGATCATGGTCGCGCTGAACCCGATGAACAGCGGGATCGTTGCCGCGAAGAGGATCTTCACGACCGGCCCGGAGTCCGCATACTCGGGGCCGAACACCATCACCACCAGCCAATCCGCCAGCGGGATCACTACCACACCCAGCGCCAGGCCCACCACGAAGCAGCCGCCGAGCACCTTGAGCGTCAGCGACCGCAGCTTGGGCCAACGG
This sequence comes from Phycisphaeraceae bacterium, assembly GCA_041743835.1. GTDB lineage: Bacteria > Planctomycetota > Phycisphaerae > Phycisphaerales > Phycisphaeraceae > JBGTLW01. The sequence continues at coordinate 35,451 of JBGTLW010000004.1, forward strand.
TTCTGCACAATGATGAGTGAGATGATGGGCGTGATGACGTTGATGGCCGGGCGTATCATCACCCGCGACACCTCGAACAGCTTGTACCCCGCCTCATAGGTCGCAACCGATTCGTTTGACCGCATCTTCAGCAGCATGATGGTATCGGCCTTGAAGTACGCCATCGAGATCAACATCAGAAGCGCCAGCGGGAATGACTCGCGTGCAATCACCCAATGCCGCCCCATCGAGAAACTCGGCTTCACGGGGCTCAGCTTGACGCGAACCACCGACATGGTGACAACCACCATCGCCGCGTAGCTCACCATGAAACACCCCAGGACGCCGTAAAGCCCCCAACCCATGCCGATGGCGATGAGCATGCCCACCAGCACCAGCAGAGGCGCGATGGCCATGCACAACACTCGCGTCAACACCATCCTGTGTGCCAGCAACGTCGCGCTGAACGCGTAAAACAAACCCTCGAGCAGGCAAAACCCCACCGCCATCGAGATCACCATCGCCTCGGCCGGGTTGTTAAAGCAGTAGATCAACGTGATGCCGGCCCAGACAAAGAACGTCAGGATCAGCCGCAGCCCAAAGACCTCCGAGAGCAGCCGCTCGGTCAGCGAATGATCCTCGCTGATGGCCCGGAGCAGGTAACGTGTGGTGCCAATCTCACAGACGATCACCGCCAGGGTACCGATCGCGATGCCGCCAAACAGCAGGCCCATATCGTCCTTGGGGAGGATGAACCGGGCCAGCAGCACGAAGATCACATAACTGACCAGCTTCAGCGCAAGCTCGCCGCCTGTGATCACCGCAAGGTCGAGATAGGTTTTATCGAATTTCATGCGCGTTCAAACAACGCGGGCACTCCCCACGGAGTGGCACGCTCACGACGGCATACTGGGATTGACATCGGCCGGGTCAGCCCGGACTGCACAGCGAAAGAAGACCGCGATGCAATCGGGATTGAAAAACAGCCCGCCGATGCACTGATCGGCGGGCTGAGTTATTCAAGATCAGGGGGCGGCTGTGGGGCCGCAAGCAAAGCAGGGAACTATCGGATCACGCGGCCAGTGACCGCCGACGCTTCACGAGCAACCCCGCCAGGAGCAGCACACCCGCGACGGCTGTGGGGGCGGGTGCGTGGGCCGAGTGGGCGATGAATCGGCCGTGGTAGAACTCCGCCATCGCGTTGTACCCGTTGGCTGTGGGGTGCAGGAAGTCGTTGTTGTGGTTGTAAAGGTAGTTGTTCGGGTCCGCGGGGTTGAACACCGAGGCGACGTTGAGGAGCATCACATTGTCGAACATGGTGCTCGTAGCGTAAGCCTGTGTGCCGTACGCATCATCCAGCCACGAGCCGCCGAAGTACCGGGCGAGCAAGGCGTCGTTGAACTCCGCGATCAGTTGATTCCAGCTATCGGTGGGGTTCGCGGTTTTGCTGAACGGGTTCTTGAACTGCTCGACGGGCAGGAGGTTGGACACCATGATGAGCGCGTCGCCAGCGACCGACTGGACCTCAGCGATCAGATTGGCGAGGCGGTCCACCGCATCGGCGCCGGTGGCGGTCGGGGTGTTGAGTGTGCCACGCAGGATGTCGTTGATCCCGATCGAGATCATCACCACATCCGCCGAGCCTGGGTCAATGGACCCGCCGTGGCTCACAAGGTTTTCGAGGATGCCGTCCCGGCCGTCTGTCAGGCTGGCGGGTGCGTGTGGCGTGCGGTCGATCACCCAGCCGCTGTAGCCCTCGTGTAGAGCCGTCGTGTTGCCCGGGCCGTCGTACCCATCAAACTGGCTGGTGCGCCCCACCTCGTTGAATACCGTGTTGGGGTTGTTGTCGCCCTTGGTGCCAACAAACTCGTACACCGTGTTAAGGTGCGGGTCGCTGTTGAGCATGTCGGACAACGGCGAGCGCCACCCGCCGTTTGAACCGATCTGGTCATCCGCGGTGCCAAGCACGCCGTCCGGGCCCTCGTAGCTGAACCCCCAGGTGATGGAATCGCCGATGGTCATCACCCGCAGCGTTCCAGCGTCCGCGGTCGGAGCCAGCGTGGCCGCCAACACTGCGCACACCATGCCTGAATAAATTCTCTCCATCTCCAAACTCCTCATTCTGAGAACTGAGTTCTCTTGCTCTATCTGACGGCCCGGAGCAATCCATGCTCCGGGTGAATCCCGTCAGTTGCTTGATTATGCAGGCCGCCCGGTACGCCGTAAGCCCGACCGGGTGTGTGTCAATGCAGGCTGCTGAAGTGCAGCCACGTTTCCACATGAACTATACACCCGCGTTTCGCACAAGCAATAGAGTTTTTTGAGGAAGAGTGAGAGTATTCTTTAATTTTTTACATAAAAATCACACCAAACGATCGCGGTTGTTAAATGGGGAAAAATAGGGGGATTGGGTCGCCTGGGTCAGGGCCGCAAACAAAAGCAGTCGCCACGATGGATTGGCAATACGAAGCCCAGCCTCACGTCGATCGAGACGGGATCATTCGATAGTTAGTTGATAGTCAAACTATAGCAGCCACCGCAGGGCGTGCATCGCCACAGTGAGTCGATTGCCAGGAATGTTCACACCGGATACAGAACAGCCAAGCAGGTGGCGTATCACTGCCGCAGTCAGGCCGCGGCCGAACGCCGACGCACGAGGAGGCCTAGCAGCCCAGCAAGGACCATCACACCCGTCGCTGGCGAGGGGATCACGTTGATTTCCAGGCCGAGCAAACGATCCTCATAGAACGAGGCGAGATAAGCGTAACCATCTGGCGTCGGGTGGAGGTAGTCGTTGTTGTGGTCGTAAAGGAAGTTGCTCGGGTCGGAACGATCCGGCGGAAGAAAGAACTGATTGACATTGAGCAGGTAGGTTGAGCTGAGCGTGTTGTGGTTAGCAACCACCCCGCTGTCCAGCTCATCGTCTCCAAACACACCCCCGAAAAAGCTGAGCAGGTCCGTGTTGAATGAATCGATCCCAGGATTCAGATTTGTCGGACGATCTTTTTGCACGGGCAGGAGGTTCGACACCAACACAATGGCTGCGGGGTTGATGTCTTTGATCTCAAGGATGAGGTTGTTGAGGCGGGCCGCAGCGCTGAGGTAGGCCCCATTGGGGCCGACACCAGCCGCGAGTGTGTTCCGTGAGACATCATTGACACCGATCATCAGCATGATGATGTCCGCATTCGCCGGATTGATCGCCCCGCCGTTGCTGGAGAGGTTATCGGTGATGCCGTCGCGCCCATTGGTCAGGTCACCCGGAGCATACGGCGACCTGTCGATCACCCAGCCGCTGTAGCCCTCATGGAGTAGGACATGATTGCGCCCCGGCACATCGAAGCCATCGGGGTGCTCAGCGCGGCCGACCTCGTTTGGAACTGTGCTGGGGTTGTTGTCACCCTTGACACCCACCGCGGTGAATGACTCCACGAAGTTGGGGTTGCTGTTGATCGCGTCGAAAAACGGGCTGCGCCAACCGCCGTTGGACTTCATGTCGTTATCGCCGACGGTGGATAAATCCTGGTCCGGCCCCTCGTAGCTGAAGCCCCAGGTGATCGAGTCGCCGATCGCCATGATGCGGACATCAGCTTGGGCGGAAGCACCCGTGAAGACCAAAGCCGCCACCGCCAGCGCGCGACAGGCACCCCCGTGGGCCGTGAATGCACGCAAACCCTCTCCGATAACTCCCATCACATCTCCTCGCCTGCCTCCGTTTGAAGGCAACTAGCGGACATATAGCTCGAACCCGGCCTCGGAAGTATGCCACACGGCAAACTTTTAACAAATTAATCTTGAGGCTGCCGATAATATCGCGGGTGGACGGCTAATTGTCAAGGCTGTTCAATTCTATCTGTGCGCTGAGCATAAATCCATGCATCTGGCCTTACTTGTGCTCCCACAGGGGATAACATCAGATACAATACTCTAAATATCCTCAGCCCCCCCGCCCGCTGTAGAGCTTTCGGATCTTGTAGGGCGTCCGCTGCTGACTCTCATGATAGATGCGGACCAGCAGCTCGCTGATGACGCCCATCATCAGGAAGATCACCCCCATCAGGAAGCACATCATCGAGAACAGCACCAGCACATTGTTGTTGAGCTTGATCTGGTAATCCCCGCCGGTGAGGATGCCAAACCGCTGCACCACCGCGATGCCGAAGCACAACACCATCACCAGCATCATGATCATCATCATCTTGCCGAAGAAGTAGATCGGCTTGGCCATGTAATCGCCCAGGAACTTCACGGTCAACAGGTCCAGCAGCACCTTGATCGTGCGCTTAAGCCCGTACTTGGAAGTGCCCGCGACACGGGCGCGGTGATGGACGACCTCTTCGGTGATGCGGGCCCCCCGCCACTTGCAGATGGCTGGGAGGAAGCGGTGCATCTCGCCGTAGAGATGCACATCATCGAGCACATCCTTTCGGTAGGCCTTGAGCGAGCAGCCGAAGTCGTGGATCTCGTTAGTCCAGGTCATCTTCTTGATGATGCGGTTGGCGATGATCGAGGGGAAGCGTCGGCTCATGAGCTTGTCCTGGCGGTTCTTGCGCCAACCCGAGACGATGTCCCACCCCGGCTCTTCATCAAGTTTCGCGACCAGCCGCGGCACATCCGCCGGGTCGTTTTGCCGGTCACCATCCATCGGGACGATGACCGTGCCCCGCGCCTGGCGGAACCCGGCCGCCATCGCCGCGGTCTGGCCGAAGTTGCGCGTGAACACGATCAGCGTCACATCCGCGTGGCCCGCGATGGCTTCACGCAGCCGGGGCACCGTGGCGTCGGTGCTGCCGTCGTCGATGAAGATGACCTCATACGCCAGCGGCTGCGTCTGGGTCATCGCGTGGATCTCGTTGAACAGCTCGACCGCGTTGTCCTGCTCGTTCATCAGCGGGATGACGATCGAGACATCGATCGGCCGCGGCGCGGATTGTTCGCTGATGGCGGTGCTGGCGGGTGATGTGTGGGGGGTCGTGGTCATGCGTAGGTCTCCTCGGCCCGCGTGTGGGGGGCCGCTTGGTTGGCGGGCTGTTGCCATTGATGGCTCTGTCGTTCATTCATCGCAAGTGTCGCGGCCCGCTTGCCCTTGAGCAGGCAGGCCCATTGATACCGGTTCAGAAAACGCCGAAACGCCGCGTCGCCGTAGCGTGGACGCCGGGCGATCATGCTCCGCAGGTAGCCCCACCCCATCGCCGCGCCACCGATCACATAAGGCCGGCGGGTCATGCGGAACAGCACGCTCGCGGCCATGTACGCCGGGCTCGTTCCCATGAACCACTGCCCGTAGCCGTGGCGCACCCGGCCGGTCCACCAGTTTTTATGACTCGTGCCCATCGGGCGCAGGTGCGTGAAGCGGATATCCGGATCGTCCCAGCTCACCGCGATCCACCCCAGCATCCGGCAGCGGTGGCAGTCGATGCCGTCCCACATCAGCATGCGGACAAAGCCGCCGATCTGCTTGAAGCAACCCGTGCGGTAAAACTTGATCATCCCGACGGAGTTTTCGTCGCCGCACTTTTCGCTGACGAGTTGACCGTTCAGATCCATGTACGGCTTGCCGCTGCACGTGCCGATGCGCGGATTCGCTT
>JBGTLW010000005.1:0-39776 GCA_041743835.1 Phycisphaeraceae bacterium
CCTCGAAGAACTCCCGGCCCAGGACATCCGCTTCCTGTTGACCACCGCGCTGGGACTCGAAGATGTCTCGAAGCGCTCGGTCAAGAAAGTGCCGGCGCTCCGCGTGCGCGAACAAGCTGATGACAAAGGTGTGCACCGCTTGGGCCATCGCGGTGCGCGGCGTCGCGGCGGCGGGGTCGGCGAGGGCGATCAGGTGACCGAGTTGGTCGGCGACCGGCCCCGTCGGCCCCACGCCGATGATTTGGCCATGCTTGAGGCGGAAGGCTTCGTAGTAATCCGCAAGCCCCGCACCATCGAGGTTGACCCACCTGCAGGCGTAGCGGTCCTGCGGGTCGATCTTGCTGTACACGCTTTCTTCGCCGTAGCGGAACAGCATGAGATCGCCCACCCCCGCGATGCTTCGGCCGGCCGGCAAGTCGAGCGCGACGCGGCCCGCGCGGGTCATCTGCGCGGTGATGGTCGTGGCGGGAGCGCGGCCCGCGTTGGCCCAGCGATAGACCCGGCCGGGCGCGTAGTCCTCGTTGCCATAACCCGCGACGCGCCAGAGCGTGCTTTCAATGGGGTCCTGATAGATCGGCAGGTCCATATCACACAATATACGTCATGGATCACGATATATGGCGTGCAATGCGATAATTGCGCGTCATAATGTGTGGTAGTATCACGTTAACTACTTCACCCCATTTTGGAGCCTGCTCATGACCACCGCCACCAAGCCCGCCGCCGACCTCGGCCATCTGGCCCACACCAAAGCCGCCGACTCGCAGGAGGGACTCAAGGGCAAGTTCCAGCGGCCGATCAACGTCACGTTCATGGGCGCGGGCTCGGGGTTCTGCCCGACGCTGTGCAAGGACGTGCTGCTGATCCCCGGCAACGACCGTGGCGAGTTTCGCCTCTGCGATGTGGATGAGGACCGCCTCAAGACCATGCACAAGGTCATCACCAAGCTGATCGCGGACTCGGGGCGGTCCGATGGCTGGTCCGTCCGCGCGTCCACCAACCGCCGCGAGCTCCTGCCGGGCACCACGTACGCGGTGTGCTGCGTTGAGGTGTCGGGCCTGGCGTGCGTGAAGTGGGACAACGACATCCCGCTGAAATACGGCGTCGATCAGTGCATCGGCGACACCATCGGGCCCGGCGGCTTGTTCAAGAGCCTGCGCACCATCCCGGTGTTCCTGGACATCCTGCGGGACATGCGCGAGCTGTGCCCCGACGCGATCATGCTCAACTACACCAACCCGATGAGCATGATGGTCACCGCCGCCGGCCGGGCCGTGCCCGAGATGCAGGTCGTCGGCTTGTGCCACAGCGTGCAGGGCACCAGCCACCTGCTGGCCAAGTACGCGGACGTGCCTTACGAGGAGATGAGCTGGGAGTGCGCGGGCATCAACCACCTCGCGTGGTTCACCCGCTTGGAGCACAAGGGCGAGAACCTCTACACCAAGGTGCTCTACGAGAAGTTCGCCCGCGAGATCGCCGAGGGCTACAAGGAGTTCGAGGCGGGCATTACCAGCCACGACTCACGCAGTAGATACAGCGACAACCCGTGGAAGCAGTCCGACCTGATCCGCAAGGACATGTGCGTCCACTTCGGCGCGTTCATCACCGAGTCCAGCGGACACCTCAGCGAGTACCTGCCGTACTACCGCAAAAGCGAAGAGGGCTACAAGCTCATCCGCACAGGGTACGAGGGCGGCACGCGTTTCTACGCTACGAACTGGCCCGACTGGCGCAAGGGGGCCGACAGCCACCGCATGAAGCTGGTCAGCGGCGAGGCAAGCATCGAACTCAAGCGTTCGTGGGAGTACGCATCCTGGATCATCGAGGCCCGCGAGAAGGACGTGCCCGTCCGCATCCACGGCAATGTCATGAACCACGCGACGCCGACGCTATGCAAAGCGAAGCGTCAGGCCCTGGGCGAGGCGGGCAAACTCATCACCAACCTCCCCGGCGACGGCGCGGTCGAGGTCGCCTGCATGATCGACGGCAACGGTATCAACCCCACGCGCTACGGTGCGCTGCCCGCGCAGATGGCGCACATCTGTGCCAGCAACATGGCCATGTTCGACCTGGGCGCCACGGCCTGCATCGAGCGCAGCAAAGAGGCCGCGATCCACTCGCTGCTGCTGGACCCGCTATGCTCAGCGGTCTGCACGCCCAAGCAGATCAAGGACATGACGCTGGAACTGTTCGAGGCCGAGAAGGACTTCCTGGTCGATTACCGCTGAACCAGCTGGTTATCCCGCAACGTGTCCCACCCCAAAGCCGAGGGATCGCCATCCCTCGGCTTCTTCATGCGCGTGACGGTGACCCGGTGACTTGGGAGCAGTGCATCTTGCCCCTGATGCGGATTCAGCCGAAGATAGCCGGCCATGCCCGATGCCGCGCCAACTCCCACGCTTGCCGACCTGGGCCTGCTTGTCGCGGCGATCGATCATGACCAGCAACGACCCGTCGCGCAGCGGGAACTGGATGACAAGGCGTTTCATGCCGCCAACCCCACGCCTGCCGCAGACGATCTGGCCACGCTGCGGCGGTGGGCCGCGCACAGGGCGGGTGCCCATCACGCGCTCGGTGAACTAGCCCGGCGTGCGGCCGCGGCTGAAGCGTTGATGCGTGTGCTTTCGCTGGCCCTGGGCCTGGCGGTGGGTGTGCTGCTGGCGCTTGGGGTGTTTTACTACGACGGCAGCGCGCGGATCAATGTGCTGGCGGTGCTGGCGGTGTTTGTGTTCCTGCCGTTGGCGCTGCTGTTGCTGGTGGGTGTGGCGATGCTGCCGATGCGGGTGGCCGAGGCTTTGCCGGGCGTCGGGCCGTTGGCGGAACTTTTGCGTGGCCTGAGTGTGGGCCGGGTTGTACGTGGCGTGATGCACCTGCTGCCGCAGTCGTGGCGGGACAGCCTCGCGTGGTCACGCGGCGCGGCCGGCAAGCACGCGCAACTGTACGCGGAGGTGGAGAAGTGGTCGCTGCTCACGGCTTCGCAGGCGTTCGCATCGGCGCTGAGCTTTGCCGCGATCATCACGCTGCTGCTGCTGGTGGTGTTCAGTGACTTAGCGTTTGGCTGGAGCACGACGCTGGATATTTCCCCCGCCAGGTTCCATGAGTTGACGCAGGGGTTGGCGCTGCCCTGGTCGTGGACCGCGCGGGCCACGCCGAGCCTTGAGTTGGTGGAGTCGTCGCGCTATTTCCGGCTAGCGACCAACGAAGCGACGCCGGAGGATGCCCGCGCGCTGGGCGGGTGGTGGGGGTTTGTGGTGATGTCGATGGTGGTGTACGGGCTGCTGCCGCGGCTTGTCGTCTGGTACATCTGCCATGCGCGGCAAAGGGCCGCGATCCGTGCTGCACTTCTGACCACGCCGGGCGCGCCGGCGGTGCTGCGTCGGCTGTCGCGGGCCGCGATCCACACCGCGTCGCCCGAGGCGGAACTTGGCGCTCATGACACGCCCGGTGCGGAACTGTCGCGCAGCTCCATCGCGGATGCGGATGCGGTCATCATCTGGGCGGACGCCCCGCGCCCGTCGTCGGGATCACCTCATCCCTTGGCCGCGGGCGGGTCACGCACCATCGCGGAGGACCGGGCTGTGCTCGCGTCGCTGGGTCAGCGCGATCCTCGGCCAAGCGTTGCGTTGTATGTGAAGGCGTGGGAGCCGCCGATGCTGGAACTGCTCGACTTCCTGCGCGATCTTCGGCAAACGATCGGCCAAGGTGCGGCCATCACCGTCGTGCCCACCGGCGACGCATCCGCAGAGCAGCACAACGCCTGGCACCGCAAACTCACAACCCTGAGCGACCCCTGGCTAAGCGTGGCCGCGCGAGCAGAACCATGAAACCGCCCGATAACAACGCCAAACCCGATGCCAGGACCAGCGTGCTGAACATGCCATGCCACAGGTGACCCCTCCCCATCCTCCAGCGCCCGCCTTTGCGGTGGTCGGCCATCCCAACAAGGGCAAGAGCAGCCTGGTCGCCACGCTCGCGCGCGATGATTCGGTGCGCATCAGCCCCGAGCCGGGCACCACCGTCAAGGCCCGCCACTTCCCTATGCGCTTGGAGCGTGACGGCCGGACGCTCTACACCCTGATCGACACGCCCGGCTTCCAGCGGGCCCGGGCCGCGCTGGACTGGATGCGGGAGCACGAGACAGACGCGGCATCCCGGCCCGCGGCGGTGGCGCGGTTTGTGCGTGAGCACCGCGGCACCGATCGGTTTACCGATGAGTGTGAGTTGCTTGGGCCGTTGGTTGAGGGTGCGGCCATCCTTTATGTAGTCGATGGTGCTCACCCCTACGGCCCGGAGTACGACGCGGAGATGGAGGTCCTGCGCTGGACCGGCCGGCCCAGCATGGCGGTCATCAATCCCATCGGTGCCGCGACATATGCCGACTCGTGGCGCGATGCGCTGGGGCAGTTCTTCAAGGTGGTGCGTGTGGTCGATGCGGTACACGCGCCCTTTGAACAGCAGATCAACCTGCTGCGGGCGTTTGCACAACTGGATGAGGCGTGGCGGCCGATGCTGGAGGAAGCGGTCGCGGCGCTGCTCGAAGAGCGTAGCCACAAGCAACGGGCCGCAGCCAAGGTGATCGCGGAGCTGCTCGCCGATGCGGTCACGTGGCAGGAGGTTCAGGACATCGATCAGGAGGCCGACCCCGAGCCGCACAAGGTCAAGCTGCGGGAGCGGTATCGCGGCCACCTGCGCCAGATGGAGCGCGAGGCGCGCGAGGCGGTCCAGGAGCTTTATCAGCACGACAAGCTCGACCGCCACGAGCCGGACATCGAGGTGCTCAGCGACGACCTGTTCTCCAGCCAGACGTGGCGGCTGTTCGGGCTTAAGAAGCGCGACCTGCTGGCGATCGGCGTGGCGGGCGGCGCGCTCATGGGTGGGGCGATCGATGCGGCGATGCTCGGGGCGTCGTTCCTCACGGGCACCGCGATCGGCGCGGTCGCGGGTGGGGCTGCGGCTTACTTCGGGTCGGACAAGCTCGCGGATGTGAAGCTTGTGATGTATGGCCATCTTGGTCGGCGGGAGTTGAAGATCGGCCCGATGCGCAACGTGCAGTTCCCGTTTGTCCTGCTGAACCGTGCGGCGCTTCATCAGCGTGTCATCGCGGCACGGACGCACGCGCAGCGCGATCGGCTGGAGCTTGGCCGGGCTGCGCTGGAGGCTGGGGAACTCAACGCGTTGACCACTGAGCAACGCCGGGCGTTCGGCCGGTTGTTCGCAAAGGTTCAGAAGACCACGCCCGGCAGCCCGGCCCGACTGGCGCTGGTGGCTGAGCTTGCGGAGCAGGTCGAAGCGATCATCGTGCCGTGAGGTGAGAGTTGCCGATCACGGCGCGGGGTCTTCTGCGGAGTCCTGCGGCTGATCGCTGGGGCTTTGGTCCTGCGGCTCGGTCAGGTTGCGTTGCAGCTTCTCCACCAGGCTAGGATCGATCCGGTGCCATTTGACCTGAAGCTTCTCGGAAAATGTGCCCTCGATCGGCTGGGTCTGGTACACGGGGGTGGCCATCATGCCAAGCGCGGCGGTCCAGTCGAGCATCTGTGCGCGGAGGTCGTCGTTGATGTCGATGGACCTGCCCACCTCGCGTGTGGCGACTTCGAGCTGGACCGCGGCGGGGGCGAAGGATGCGTCGCCCGCCGCAAGCCGATCGCGGAGGTCCGTGAACATCGCCACGAGTTGCACACCACCCGCCTGGGGCAGGGCGGCTATCAGTTGATCCCTGCCGGCGACCCTCACCGCGTTGCCCGCAGCCACCACGGGCACCGTGCGGATGTCCACGACTGTGGCGGTGCTGGCGCGGGTGGTCATGGTGACGTATCGCGGGTCGCTTGGAGAGACCGTGGCCTCCACATCCAGCACCGCGCCTTCCTGCACGACTGAGATTGTCGGCGCAGATCCGGCCGGGACCCCGCCCCGCACGTTCCCCGGCACATCGAAACGATCGCCCGCGGGCATGGCGTTGGCTCGCGCGGCTGCCTTTTCCTGGGCACGTTGGGCCTGCATCTGATGCAGGGCCGCAGCGGCTCGGCGGTTGGTGGCGTCGGCTGGGCCGGGCATCGGCTCCAGGGCGGGCAGGTGCGACAGGATGACGGCGTAGTCGTGCGTTGTGAGGCTCGACAGGTCCGGCTCGAAGCTCAGCAGTTGCCATTTGATGTACGCGTCGATCACCGTGTGGTCGTGCAGCGTCCGGCCGAGCAGCCGGATGACCTCTACATCGTCCATCGCAAGCTGACGATCCTGCGCAAAGTTGCTGGTGTCGCGTGGCAGGGTGCGGTCGCGGTGCCAGGTCTGCGCTTCGCGGCGGAGCATGGAGAGCACGGCAGCAGGATTGGTTTTAAGTCGCGTGCCCTGCGTGGTCTGTGGCGGGTCGCTGGCGCTGACGTGCCATGCGGGCATGGTCATGGTGCAGGCGACGGCGAGACAGGTGATGAATAGCTGCCGCGCGGATTGGGCTCGCGTGTGACTCATGCGTGAATCGTAGCCGTCGATCAGTGCGACCACCACACAATTCCCGGCACTGCTTTCCCCACATCTGTGAGCGTTGGCCCACAGCATGGAAAAGCCTCGGGGCCAACGCGGCACCCGGGGCAGGGGTTAGGCTTGATGGGTTGGGCGGCTGGCGCGTGTCACAGGTGCTTGTCGATCATCGTGGCGATGGCGGCCTTGGTGCTCACACCGACGAGGCGATCTACCGGCTTGCCGTGCTTGAAGAGGATCAGCGACGGGATCGCGGAGATGCCCAGGTCGGCTGCGGCCTGCTGGCCCTGGTCCACGTCGAACTTGGCAACGGTGACCCGGCCCTCGTAGTCCTCAGCGATGGCATCTACCGTCGGCCCAAGCACGCGGCAGGGCATGCACCACTGGGCCCAGAAGTCCACCAGCACCGGCCGATCACTCCGGCCGATCATCTCCGTGAAGTCTTTGTCCGTCAGTTCCAGCGTCACAGTTGCGGGCATGTCTTAACTCCTTTCAAGCAATTGAACCCGCGACACAGCCGATGTATTCCAAAGCAGCCGAGATGTGGCGTTGGGCCACGGGGCGTGGGCCTGCGCGGGGGCTGTGTGGGTAAGATGCGCCCCATGATGGACGACCCTGATCGGTTGACGCGGCTTGAAGAGAAGCTCACCCATGCCGAGCACCACCTGTCCCAGCTCGATCAGGTGGTGCGTGAGCTTGGCGATCAGGTGCTCGGTGTGTCGCGTCGTCTTGAGAAGTTCCAGCAGTCGTTGACGACCCTGACCGATCGTGTCGCGTCGAGCCAGCCCCCGCCGGATGCTGCGGACGAGAAGCCCCCTCACTGGTAACCCTTGCTATTCTTCCCCACCTACGCCAGCTACGACGCCGAGGCCGACGTATGGTCGGTGGACCTGCACCTGTGGGCGTTTAGGGTGGCGGCGGGTGCGGCGAGGCGCGACGCGGTGTCGCGGGTGTTCCGCCGTGGCCTTGGCCTGAAGAAGGAACACGCCAACACGCAGGTGTATCAGAGGCGCGCGGCGCTGTTTCTGGTGGATGTCATCAAGCGGCAGCCGATATCTGTCCGGCTGGGCGGCGAGGCCTTCCCGCTGGGCGAGACACGCAAGAGCGGCCACATGGAAACAACCCTGCAACTCCCCGGCGGGCTTGTACGATCGCTGTGCTCAGCCACCGGCACGCTGTGGTTTGAACCCCACGAAGAAACCGGCTTGCCCGGGATCGCGGTCCGCCTCATCACACCGCAGGGGGTGAGTGTGATCTCAGACATTGATGACACCACCAAGGCCTCCTACGTCTGGAAGAAGCGCAAGCTGCTCAAGACCACCTTCGTCCGCTCGTGGAAAGCGACCAAGGGCCTGGCCGCGGTCTATGGCGAGTGGGCACGGCTTGGCGCGGCGTTCCACTACGTCTCCACCACGCCCTGGCAGTTGTTCCCGGAGTTGGATGCGTTCAAGCGGGTCGCGGGTTACCCCGAGGGCACTTATCACCTCAAGCGCTTCCGCGTGCAGGACCGCAGCTTCCTGGACCTGTTTGCGAAGGCTGAGAAGTACAAGCCCAGGCTGATCGAGCCGATCCTGCTGCGTTTCCCCCACCGGCGGTTTGTGCTGGTGGGCGACAGCGGCGAACGCGACCCGGAAATCTATGGCCAGCTCGCGCGTCGGTATCCCGAGCAAGTGACGGCTATCCTGATCCGCGATGTGGCTGCGCTGGGCAGCGACCACACGCGTTACGCCCGCGCGTTTGCGGGCCTGCCACGCAGCAGTTGGCAGGTGTTCGACAAGGCCCGACACATCGCCACCCCGCAGGTGTTGCAACCATCATGACCCTTACCGCATCCGCCAATCTTGTCCCCATCCTCGCGAACCCGTACAGCGGCAACGGCCCCAACCGGCAGCGGGTCGATGCGCTCGCGGCCGCGTTGCGGGTTGTGGGGCTTGAGGCCCGGCTGGTGTGGGACCGGGCAGAGCGTGCGGCCCTGCTCGCGGACGCGGACATCGGGTCGTGGTGCCGGTGCGTCGTCGCGGCGGGTGGTGACGGCTCGGTGGCAGACGCGCTCAACGACCTCGCGTCGACGGAGTCATGTGCGCACAAAGTCGCGCCGGATCACGCTAGCCCTGTCGGCCGGGCGGTCCCCTTCGCCACTTTGCCGATGGGCACCGAGAACCTGTTTGCGCGCCAGTTCGGGTTTGACCGCAGCGCCACGCGGCTGGCCGAGGCGATCGCGCGTGGCCAGACGGTCGGTGTGGACCTTGGATTGGTGGAGGGGGCGGGTCGGCCGCGGCTGTTCACGCTCATGGCCTCGGCGGGGTTTGATGCCGAGGTCGTGCATCGAATGGATCGTTGGCGCAGAACCGGTGAACACCTCAAGCGGGTGAATCGGCTCAGCTATGCGCCGCGGATGCTCAGCGCGGCGGCGGGGTATCGCTACCCACGGGTGAGCCTGGAAGCGGACGGCAAGACCTACACCGGCTCGCACGCGTTCGTGTTCAACATCCCGCAGTACGGCGGGAACCTGGGCATCGGGAAGCACGCCGACCCCTCGGATGGGTTGCTGGATTGGGTGGTGTTTGAACGGCCCGGCGCGGTGCGGATGCTCGGCTACGGCGCGTCGGTGGTGTTGGGTCGGCACCTGCTGCGTGGGGATGTGCGGCACGGGCGCTCCGCCTCGGTTCGGCTGGACTCGGAGGCTGGCGTGCCCATGCAGGCGGATGGCGACCCGGTCGGGTCCGGGCCGGCCACGGTGCGTGCGTGCGCGGGTGCGGTTCGGGTGATTGTGATGTCTTGAGGGTGGGGGGATTGAAAAGCCCACGGTCGGAGGCCGTGGGCGTTGGGGATGAACGCAAGGGGTTGCCGGTGCTTACTTGATGATGACTTCCTTGCCGCCCTTGTCGGCCGAGGCGTACACGGCATCGAGCATCTGCTGGACCATCAGGCCGTGCTCCGCCGGGGCCTGAGTGGGCTTGTTGTGGAGGATGTGGTTGATGAAGTTCCGGTTCTTGTTCTCGAAGAAGTTGTCGAAGCCCTGCCCCCTGTCGAGGTACGCGGGCTTGAGGTTCATCTGGTAGCCGTGCATATCGGTGAAGATCTCGGACGATCCCCACTTGGCGCCGCCCTTGGTGCCCATGATCTGGAAGTCCATGGTGCCGTCGTGCTCGTGGTGCGCGGCGAAGGACGCCTCGATGTGGATGACCGCGCCGTTGGCGAAGCGGATGTGCCCCAGCGCCAGGTCTTCGACCGTGTAGGTCTTGTAGTCCCAGCCCGACCACGCGGTCTGGATCTTCGCGGCCTCGGCGCTGTTGCCCATGTATGTCTCGGCATAACCCACCGCGGCGACGGGCTTGGGGCTGCCCATGGTGTAGTGGCACATCTCCAGGACGTGGACGCCGATGTCGATCATCGGCCCGCCGCCCTGGAGGTGTTTCTGCCCGAAGACGCCCCAGTTGGGGATGCCGCGGCGGCGCAGCGCCTGCACGCGGCCAAACCGGATGTCACCGAACACGCCCGCGTCACGCATGTCGCAGAGGAAACGGGTCTTGGGGTCGTAGCGGTACTGGAAGCCGATGACCAGTTTTTTCTTCGCGGCCTTGGCGGCGGCGATCATCTTCTTGCACTCGTCGGCGCTCATGGCCATGGGCTTCTCGACGATCACGTGGTAGCCGGCCTTGCTGGCGGCGATGGAGGCGGGGGCGTGGACACCGTTGGGCGTGCAGATGTTGATCGCGTCGGCTTTGCCCTTGAGGTCTTTGAGCATCTTGTTGTAGTCGGTGTAGCAGATCGACTCGTCGAAGCCATACGTCTCGCAGCGGGCCCGGTAGGCCTTGGGGTCGATGTCGCAGAGCCCGACGACTTCGACATCGTCGAACTTCTTGTAGGCGTTGAGGTGCTGGCGGGAGATGCCGCCGGTGCCGATGAAAGCGACACGCAGCTTCTTCTGATTGGACGTGGAGGCGGTGGCCATGAGTGAACTCCGGGGACGCGCGGCAGGGTCGGGCGACGGCCCGAGTGGCGTTGCGTGGACATTGGGCGGGGCATTATGGGGGCTTAAGTCGCGGCCTGCAAACCCGGCGCCGCGTCTGATAACCCATTGGCGGGGAAAAACAAGGCCCGTTCGTGGTCTGCGGGCGCGTGAATAGTACCAGCCAAAGCGGATGCTTTGCCGATTGAATACACATGCCGCAGGGTAGCTCGATGCCGCGATAGTCGAAAGGTCTGCCATGACAAATCAGCCCATGACTCCCGACCCGCTTGTGCCCCCCGTCGAGCCAAGTGCCAAGCCGTCTGCTCCCGGTGAAGGCGCGACGACGCTCGCGGCGGTGCTGCCGTGGTGCATCTCATTGGGCGTCCACGCGGCTCTGGTCGGGCTGGCGCTGGTCGTGATCTGGGCGTCGGTGGCCGAGCAGCCCCTCGAAGCCATGACCGACCGTGGAGCGATCCACAGCAGCGCATCGCTGGAGGCCAGCCAACGGCTGGCGGTGACCGAGGCCCCGGCCCCGGCGTTGCCCGGCCTGTATGTCGCGGATGTGATACGCATACCCGATGTGGCGACCCAGACGCAGCCGGAGGAGGCATGGGTTGTGCGCACACTCCCGCCCCGAGCCACCAGCACATCGGCCGCGATGCAGGAGGCCATCGAAACCGCGGCCGGGTTCGACGCCACTGCGGCTGCCAGCGCTGCGGTTGCGGAGGATGGGCCTTTTTCGATCCCCGGCTACGGCCGACTGCTAGCGATGGATGTCAGCCACGATGGCTACCCCCTCGCGTGGGGGATGGACATCTTCACCCCGATGGCCGACCTGCCCGACCCCAATCGGCCTCAGCGCGTGGTCTATCTCATCGATGCGTCCGGCTCGCTGATCGACACGTTCCCGCTCATCACGCGCGAACTCAAACGCTCCATCGCTGCTCTGCCGTCGGGTTGCCTGTACACCGTGCTGTTCTTCCAGAGCGGGCAGATTCTGGAGGCTCGGCCGCTGGGGTTGAAGGAGGCGTCCCCGCTGACGCGATTGGAGACGATGCGTTGGATCGATGAGGTCCGGCCAGCGGGTCGCAGCAAGCCTGCCGCAGCCATCGAGCGGGCGTTGTCCTATCGGCCCGACCACGTCTTCCTGCTCTCGCACAACATCACCGGCGGCGGGCAAAGCCCGAGCGAAGCGAGGCTGGAGCAGCAGCGCATTCTTGAGGTGGTGAAACAGACCAGCCGGGGCACCAAAGTCCACACGCTCCAGTTTCTTTACGACGACCCGCTGTCGCCCCACCCCGGCATCCGCGGTACGCTCGAACTCATCGCCGAGCAGACCGGCGGGGAATACCGCTTCGTGACCGAGTCGGATGTTATCGACAACTACCTCCCCTCCCGGGCCGCCAGTGGTGGGGTGGGGTGGCCGAAGTTGGATCTGTGAGGGGTTGAGTGGGTGGGGGGGCGTTTCGCATCGTATTGTTGAGCGCGTGGCGTACGCCGCGGCGTTCGGGCGCGTGGATGCGCCCGGGGGAACGCGGGGCCTGACGGCCCGCGCTAAACGGGGGGGGTGTCAGGTCGATGCCTGGCCGATCGCCCGGATTTGGGTTGAATGCCGTTTATTTTTGGACGCTTGGCGCTGGACAGATGGGGCTGGGGATGTCACAATGGGGTTGGTATCAGGATTCAGGTTGACATGCAGCCGAGTCATCGGCCGCGAGACTTGGGTTCTGGCCCCCGCATTGCGACGGCCCGACGCCGGTCGGTTCCTCGTTGCATGGGTCCCGCCTCGGGCAGCCGCCCACTCCAACCCACGGAGGCGACATGTTCAATCTCAGTTTCGCGGACACCCGTCAACCCGCCCCGATGAATCCCTCGGACCCCAACGCCGAGGAACCCATCCTCGATGAGGAAGAGGAGGCATCGGTAGGTGAAGAGGCGGGCGCTGTGGTCTTGGCCATGCTGCCATGGGGCATCTCGATCCTCTTCCACGCCGCGCTGGTGCTCCTCGCCTTCTTCATCATCTGGGCCGTCATCTCCGAGAGCGAAGAGGAGGAGATGATCATCCCGTCAGTCACCCTCAGCCCGAACCCGGGCGCTCCCCTCACCATGAAGCAGCAGGAGGTCAAGCCCTCCTCCGCCCAGCGATCCGTCACCCGGACCACCACCCCGACACAGACCAGCTCGCTGACCACCAAGGTCAACATGAAGACCCCGCTCATCGGCGTGCAGGGCTCGGTCGGCGGCAAGTCCAGCCCCTTCGGCACCACGGTCGGCGAGGGCTCGGGCTTCAACACCAACTTCTTCGGGGCCGGGGGCAACGCGACCGACATCGTCTTCGTCGTCGATGCCTCGGGATCCCTGCTCGACACCTTCCCCTTCGTCATCATGGAGCTGAAGAAAACGGTGTCCGGCCTCAGCGAGAAGCAGAAGTTCTCCATCATCTTCTTCCAGGGCGACCGGGCCGTCGAAGTCACCGTCCCCCGGCCGGGCCTCAAGCCCGCCACAGCCGACACCAAGGCCCGCGTCATCGAGTGGATCGAGCCCCGCAACAACAACATCCAGCCGATGGGCGGGACAAACCCGCTGCCCGGCGTCCAGGCCGCCCTGAGACTCCGCCCACAACTCATGTACCTGCTCTCGGACAACATCACCGGCGGGGGGACCGGCGCGACCATCTACGAGATCGAGCAGGAACGACTCATCAACGAAATCAAACGCGCCAACACCGGCAACACCAAAATCAACACCATCCAATTCCTCTACCCCGACCCGCTGAGCAACATCCCGGGCAAGAAGGGGACGCTTGAGCAGATATCCGAAATGACCGGCGGGGTTTATTCCTTCGTCAGCGCGGCTGACCTGAACCTCAAGTAAGCAGCCGGCCAGTCGCGGTGGTGTGGTCAGGGCGTGCCGGGGGGTTCCGGGGGGGTTCCGGGGGGGCGGGGATGTTGGGTTGTGTGGAACATCGTCAACAGCCAGGGAGCCGACATGTTGAACCAAGACTGCGCAGCACCCGCCAAGCCCGAGCCTCAGCACACCGCCAGCCCGGCGGATCAGTCCGAAGTCGAGGAGGTTTCGGTGCGTGAGGAAGCCGGGGCGGTGGTGATTGCGTTGATGCCGTGGGGCATTTCCATCCTGTCACACGCGGCTGTGGTGGTACTCGCGCTATTTGTCATCTGGGCGGTGGTCGCGGAGAAGCAGACGCAGGATGATGTCATCCCCGTGGTCAGCTTTGCGGACACCGCCAGCAACCCGTTGATGATGGAGCGTGTCGAGAAGGATGTGGACAACAGCCCGCCGCCCGCGTCGCTGGTCCGCTCGGTGACGCCGGTACCCAAGCGATCGATTGTGACCCCGGTCAATCTCACGACCGACCTGGTCGGGGAGCGTGGCTCGTCTGGTGGCGGGGGGCTGCTCGCCCCCGTGGGGGGTGCGGGTAGCGGGCCGACGTTCCACGACCAACCGGTCGGGGGTGCGACCGAGATCGTCTATGTGATCGATGCCTCCGGCTCGCTGCTCGATACGTTTCCGTTTGTGATCCACGAACTCAAACAATCCATCAAAGGCCTGACCAAAGACCACAAGTTCACGGTGATTTTCTTCCAGGGCGACGGTGCCGTGGAGATCGCCGCGCCGCACCCCGGGCTCAAGGCCGCGACCGAAGAAACCAAGCAGCGTGTGTTCGCCTGGCTTGACCCCGCCGCCAACAACATCCAGCCGATGGGCGGGACCAACCCGATGCCGGGCATCCGCAAGGCGCTGGCATACAAGCCACAGTTGATCTTCCTGCTCTCCGACAACATCACCAGCGGCGGGACGGGCGCGACGCAGTTCGAGATCGAGCAGGACCGCCTTTTGGCTGAGGTCCGCCGGGCCAACGTCGGCAAGACCAGGATCAGCACGATCCAGTACCTCTACCCCGATCCGCTCGCCAGCGTGCCTGGCAAAAAGGCGACGATGCAGCAGATCGCTGCGGACTCCGGCGGGCTGTTCCGGTTTGTCAGCGCCAAGGATTTAAATCTCGAATGAGTCGCCAGCCCGGCCAAGCGTCGGCGGCCAGTTGACCATGATGCCCCTGCCCCCTGGATT
The DNA here is from genome assembly GCA_041743835.1 of Phycisphaeraceae bacterium. Classification (GTDB taxonomy): domain Bacteria; phylum Planctomycetota; class Phycisphaerae; order Phycisphaerales; family Phycisphaeraceae; genus JBGTLW01. The sequence goes on from JBGTLW010000005.1 coordinate 14,516, forward strand.
TGAAACCATGCCCAAGATCGGACGTAACCAGATGATGCCCCGACCCTTGCTCCTGACCTTTGTGGCTTTGCTTGTGCTGGTCACCCCGGGGGTGAGCGCCCGCGCGGACTCGGTGAAGCTGGGCGGGTTCTGGATCGAGGGCGTCTCAGTCCACAAAATCGTTGATGGCATCGTGTCTTACACCGGGCCGACCGGCGTGGAGGTCGAGACCTCAATCGACCAGCTCGAAGGCCTCAAACTCACAGCGCACCCCAAACTCGGCGAGGCGTTAGACGCGTTTACGGCTGAAGACTACAAGACAGCCGTGACACACCTGGTCGCCACCCGCCGAGCTGCGAAAGATGCCTGGCTCCGCAACTACGTGGATTGGTTCCTCTTCCGGGCATACGACCGCACCGGCGACGGGGTCAATGCGCTCAAGACCTACCTCGCACTGGTGGACGCGGGGGCAGAGGAAAAGTACCTGGAGAACCCGCCCGTCCGTTCCGTCGCGGCAGTACCCGATACCGCACGGGCCTCGGCCACGGATTCGATCGAGCGCTCGCAGACCCGGGCAAGCAGCGAAGCCGTCAAAGAATCGCTCCAGATGCTGCTGGACATGGTGAAAGTGGATACCCCAGCCACCCCCGGAACACCCGGAACCCCCGGCACGCCGGGTACTGAGCCGGGCACGGCTGGCCCGGGGAGTTCCGGGGGGACGCCCGATCAGGGCCGTGTGAGGGGTGACGGCTCCAAGCTCATCCTCCCCGCACGCAAGTCCGATTCGCCGGTGGTGGTCCTGCTGGAACTGGGCGACTTCTCCAAGGCCTTGGAAGCCGCCAACCGCGAGGTCGAGCGGCGGGACAACCTGGCACCCGCCTTGTTTTACAAGGGCGTGGCCCAGCGAGCCTTGGCGGATGCCGCCTCGAATATGGACGCCTCTGCCCGCCGCAAGATGTACCTGGATGCGGGTTTGTCCTTCATGCGGGTGGTGGTTTACTACGAAAACACCCACTACGCCCCGATCGCCATGCTGGAGGTCGGGTATGTCCATCAGCAGGCCGGCGACACCGAGACCGCCCGGCAGATCTACGAAGAGGTGGCCGGCCGGATCGGCGAGGCCGAATACCCCAACTACCACAAGCGATTGCTCGAGTTGCAGCGGGGGCTGACAGCCACCCAATAATCTGTACGATTTGGCTCACCCGCCCGTGCCGAAGTGGCCGGGTTCCGCTATCCTGCCCTCCCGCGTATCCCCTGACATCCTCCCCAACCCTCCACCCGCCGACCGAGGACGCCCCACATGATGCGACGCTTTTTCACTATCACACTCCCGCTCCTAATGCTGACCATGGCACCACTCGCGATGGCGCAGGATGATGCCGGCACCAAGACAGTCGAAACCCAGAGCTACGCCCGCATGTTCCTGTGGTCCGATGACGTGATCGGCCTGCTCATCATCTGGCTGCTGCTGCTGCTCTCGGCCCTGAGCATCGGTTACGCCTTCAACCTCACCATGCGTTACCGCCGATCCACCATCCTCCCCGATGAAACCAAGACCCAGCTCGAATCGCTGCTGGCCGAGAAGAAGTACCGCGAGGCCATCGACTTCGCCAACGCGGACGACAGCTACCTCGGCAAGCTCTGTGCCGCGGCACTCAACGAGGCGGCCAACGGCTTTAGCGCGATGGAGCGGGCCATCGAAGAGTCCGGCGACGCGGAGACCTCACGCATCCTCCGCCCCATCGAGTACCTCAACGTGCTGGGCAACATCGCCCCCATGATGGGCCTGTTCGGCACGGTGTACGGCATGATCCTCGCGTTCCAGCAACTGGTCGCGTCCAGCGGACAGCCCAACCCCGCGGACCTCGCGGCCGGCATCTCCACCGCCCTGGTCACCACGTTCTGGGGCCTGATCGTGGCGATCCCCGCGCTGGCGTCCTACGCCCTGGTGCGAAACAAGATCGACGCGCTGACCAGCGAGGGGCTGCTCATGGCCGAGGAATTGATCACGCCGTTCAAGCCCGGCGCGAAGCGGGCCAGCGGGTCGTCGTCCTCGTCTTCCGCAGCCGCCTCCTCTTCCTCCGCGAGCCGACCCCAGCCCCAGCCCCAGGCGTAAGTAAGGTTGTAGCCCCCGCCTACCAAGGCCACCGAGCACCGGAACACCCGCATGTCCCAAGTCACACTCAAAGGCCCCGTGACCCCGGCGATGAACATCACGCCGCTGATCGACGTGGTGTTCCTGCTCATCATCTTCTTCATGCTGGTGAGCAACATCATTGCCGAGGAATCGGTGCCGATGATCGTCCCCCAGCTTGACGACCCCAAAACCACCAAGCTCGGCGACGACCTCCGCCGGATCGTGGTCAACGTCGCGCCCGACCCGTTCGACCCCAAGACCCGCAGCGAGGGCAACTCACTGCTGCACTCGCCCATCGCTAACCACCTGCGGATCGGCCTTGAGCGATTCGACATGAACGATGAGGGCATCAAGACCGCGACAGCCCGGCTCAAGGAAATCGTGGACACCGGCCCCCGCCAAGCCGACGGCTCCTCGGTGTACGAGGTGCTGCTGCGGGCCGACCAGGCGCTTTCTTACAGCGAGATCCAGCCGGTCATGACCATGATTACCGCAGCGGGCATCGGCAAGGTGAACCTCGTCGCCGACATGCCCGACTAAGCACCGCAGCGATGCCCACGCACCACTCACGCAGGTGACCTATGGCCGAGAAACCTCCCCCCATCCCGCCCCGCAAACCGACGCCCGCCGCCAAGCCCGCGTCACGCGCTTCGTCGCAGCGGCGATCGTCCCGGCCGTCGAGGCCCGCGGTCTCGCCCGAGGAATCGCAGCTCCAATCGTGGGAACTGGCCGGCCACGAGTCCGGCCGCAAAAAACGCATCGCCAAGAGCGGCGTCGGGCAACTCCAGCTCACGTCGATGATCGACGTCATCTTCCTGCTGCTGATCTACTTCGTCGTCACCGCCAGCTTTGTCGAAAACGAGGGGGTGTTGATCGCCAAGCTGCCCCAGGGGTCGGGTCCATCCTCCCCGCCCCCCGAGTTGCCGCCGTCCAACATCGACATCACGCTCTCCAGCTACGACACCACCGGCTGCCGGATCGAGGTCGGGACCATGACCGTCAATTCCTTCAAAGAGTTGACCGTCCACCTCATGGCCATCCAGAACAACCCCGCCAAGGGGCGCAACGGCCACCAGGATATCGACAGCCCCATCATCATCCGCCCAGCCGGTGAAGTGCGGTGGAACCACGTGGTCAACGCGTTTAACAGCGGGCTGTCCTCGGGCTACACCAATATCTCCTTCGCGCAGACCGGCGGGTGACCCGCCGCGTGGAACGCCCGTGTTCCGCCCCTATAATCGCCTGATGAAACCTCCCCGGAGCGCTTCTATGTCCCGCAGCCGTTTGGCTCAACCCCGCCGGTGCCACCCCGCGACCCTCGCGATTGTTCTTGTCGCGGTGGGCATCGGTGGCTTGGCGTTGCCCTGCGCGGCGCAGGAGAGCCGGCTGAGCCGTTCGCGGCTGATCGAGGGGTTGGCCGAACGGAACATGGCCCTACTGCTGGGGCATTACCTTGAGCAAGTCGAAGACGAGCTCGACCCCGTGGAGCGTCAGACCCTCCGTGCCCAGCAGGCGCTGATGACCTACTACGCCGGGGTGGGCAACATCGAGACCCGCACCGAGGCTGTCGAGGCGCTGGGCAATGCCATCCGTACCCAAGTCGAGCTGATCAAGAGCAACCCCGACCACCGCATGAGGCCGATGTGGCAGACGGACCTCGCCGAGTTGCTGCTGATCCAGCAGGTGGGCAACGTCGGGAACCGTGCCGAATTGTTCTACGAGTTTGGCATCCCCAACAACGAACAGCGGGAGGTGTTCCACGACGCGGTGCTGACCGCTTACGTGATGAGCAACCAATCCTACGAGGGGTTCGATGCGCTGCGTGGCCAGATGGGGCGTCAGCCCGAGATCCGGCGGGAGCTTGAAGAATCCGGCGTGCTGTATTCGCTGGAGCGTTACCAGGACATCCTCACGCCGTTGTTTTTGGCGCACGCCGCGTACTACATGACGCTGCTGCCCGACAATCACCCGTACTATGCCGACATCACCGCGGGCAGGCCCAACCCGGATGTGCCCGCGCGTGCCTCGTCGATCGCGCTCGAGCGTGCCCGGCTGCTGGAGGACGCGATGACGATGGTCGAGCCGTTTGCCCGCGATGCCGCAGACCCCTACGGCGTCCGCAAGGCGGCGATGTCGCTCGCCGGCCGGATCAGCAACGGGACAAAAGACTTTGGCGCCGCGGTGGACATGCTAACCCCGGTCGTCGCCGACGCCGCCATCCGTGAGACCGTGCTCCACCTGGGCGCTTCGCTGGCGCTGGCCTACGCCGAGGCGGGGGAGGCCCAGTTCGGTGAAGCGCTCGATCGGCTCGGTGACATGGAATCGCACCCGCTGGTCGCGGCCACGCCGACGTTCCGCCTGCTGGTTGCCGATGCGACCCACCGCATCCTGCTCCAGGACATCGGCCGGCACGACGCGGCTCAGCAGCAACTGATGCTGCCCACCGCCTACGAGCCTTACTTCAACATGCTCAATGCCCTGCCCGAGGCGGAGCGGCCGCAATGGCAGGGCTACATCTTCGTGCGTTGGGAGGCTTCCATCCCCCCGGACGCCAACATCACCACCTACCCCGCGATGGTCCGGCTGGCGGTGGCGGAGCTGGCGCGTTCGCGTGCGGAGGAATCGGTAAGCCAGGCCATCGCCGGTTCCGCGGGCGCTGATGCCACGAAGCTGGATGAGGCTCGGGCCCACTTCGACCGCGCGATCGAGGCGGGCGAATCGCTCACCGGCGAAGACGTGCCCCCGGCCATCCGTGCCCGCGGGATGATGTCGCTGGGGTGGTCCATCCTCCGCAAGGAGGAAATCGCGGAGGATGGCCAGAACATCGCCGCGATGTTCCGCGGGATCGACATCTTGCTGGAGGTGGCGGACAAGCACCACACCGAGCCCGTGGCCGCAGACGCGATCACTATCGCGGCCAATTACGCCAACACGCTGCATGTGATGAGTGCGCAGCAGCCGATCCCCGGCGCCGAGGCGGTGTACGAGCGTGTGGGTCAGGTGTTATTCACCAAGCACGACAACACCCCCGTGGCCGAGAACCAGCGCGTCTATTTCGCCCAGACGATGCTCCAGAACAAGGGCAAGCTGGCCGAGGCGGTGGAGATGTATGGCAAGGTGAGGGTGGACAGCGACTGGTACTTCCCGGCCCTTGTCCAGCGGCTGTTCACGCTCGAAATCCTCTGGCTCCAATCGGACGCGGGCGCGAGCCGGGAGTTCGCCGCCCAGACCCTGCTTGAGTCGGCCGAAGCCCTGGCGGATGAGGGGCAGCGCACGATCGATCAGGCCCGGAACCCGCAACGCGTCACCGAAGCCACGCGCGCCGTCGCGGTGTCGCGGTTGGTGCGTGCGGCATTGGCGACCGCGGCCCGGGATTACGAAGCAGCCATCGCGGTGCTCGATGGGTTCGAGGAGGACTACCCCAACGAGCCCGAGTACACGTCGATGGCGATCGAGCGTCGGATCAACGCGTTTGTCGCCGCGAATCGTCTGGATGAGGCCGCCGCCGCCGCCCGGCAGATGATGACCGATTTCCCCGACAGCGCCGCGTTTATTATCAACAAGGTGCTCGAAACGCTTGAGCAGGAGATCGACAGCCTGACCAGCCGGGCCGAGGCCACGCAGGTCGCCGCGCAGAAGCAGGAGTTCATCACCAGCCGGACGCAGCGCGCGGCCGTGGCGGTCACGCTGTCCGAGGTGCTGCTGGAGTGGGCCAAGGTGCAGGGCTTCGACGACGAGCAGATGCTCTCGTACCGCCTGCCGGTCATCAAGGCCCTGCGCTTGTCGGGCCAGGCGCAGGAAGCCGTCACGCGTATCGAACCGCTGAGCAAGCAGTACCCGCAGAACGGCCTCGTGCTGACGGAGTTGGCAGACGCCTACTACGCGGTGGGCGATGAGCAGAGCCTGCGTGCGGCCCGGCCGATCTACATCCGACTGGTGCAGGGGCTGGAGCGTGACAAAGGCCCGGGTTACTGGCACGCGTGGGTCCGCGTCCTGTCCATCGCGGACCTTCTCAACGAGGGGGCCGACAAGATCGTGGGGCGTGTGCGGATGCTCCGCGCCCAGATCGATCAGAACCTCGGCGGCCCCGAGTTCAAGTCCAAGCTCGAAGCCCTCGAAGCCAAGCACGCCGCACGGGGCAATTGATCCACCCCGTCGTGCGGACACGGCCGGGGGAACGCTGCGGGGTTTGAAGCCGACGCTAAACTTATGGCTCGTGCCGCTTCGGTCGGCACCTTCGTGGACCGCTACCCGACACGATCCCCATGCAACAACGCCCCCTCCCCGGCACCGATCGCGTGGTCTCCCTGCTCGCCTTCGGCAACTTCATGTTCGGCACCAACTGGTGGGGCGAGTTCTCCGACGCCGACGGCATCGAACTGCAGAACCGGGCCTATGACCTTGGCGTGACCTTCTACGACACCGCCCCGGCGTACGGCAACGGCCGGGCCGAGGGACTCATGCGCGAAACCATCGAGTACGCCGGCCGCGACAACCTGGTCATCACCACCAAGTTCGGCTACGACTTCTACTCAGACCCCGGCGAAGAGGGGGGGCACCGCGAACGCAAGCAGCGCTTCGACCCCGACTTCATCCGCTTCGAGTGCGAGCAGTCGCTGACGCGCATGGGCATCGACCACATCGACCTCTACCAGGCCCACAACCTCAAGCTTCCCGACTACACCGACGAGCTGGTGGACACGATGCACGCCCTGAAACGCGCGGGCAAGATCGGCTCGTGGGGCGTCGCGCTTGGCCCGGCGATCGGCTGGCGCGAGGAAGGCCTCCGCGCGCTGCTGCAAGACCACGCCGACGTGGTGCAGACCGTGTTCAACCTCTACGAGCAGGCCCCCGGGCGCGAGTTCTGCGAGGCCGCCCACGCCACCGGCCGGTCGGGCATCATCGCCCGCGTGCCGACCAACTCGGGCATGCTCGATGACGAGTTCACCTCGCCGGACCACGTCTTTGAGCCGTGGGACCACCGCAAGTTCCGCGACCGGGACTGGCTGGTTTACGGCCTCGCGAAGAACGCCATCGTCCGGCCGATGGCGGCGGACCTCGGGCTGAGTCTGCGGCGGTTTGCGATTAAGTGGCTCGCCGCCCAGCCGGGCATCATGTCCATCGAGCCCAACATCCTCAGCAACGATGACCTGAACGACTACGCCGGGGCGTGCGACGGCGAGCCGCTGCCCGACGATGTGCTCGCGACACTGGCCGAGCTTTATGCCGAAGACTATGGCCTCGGCGATCGGGCGCACCCCTGCGACATCAAGTCGTCGGTCGCCCCGGGCGGTGCGCTGCGGAGCAATTACATCCCCCCGCCCACGGTGTCCCCGGCCTCCCCGGACTCCACCCCCGCGCGGGCCTCGAAATAAGTATGGGAGGCCGACACCCCTATCCCGAGACCAATCCGCTGGGCCGATTGGTCAACACCGCGGCTTTTCAGCACTCGATCCTGCTGCTGATCGGTGCCGCGGCTGTGCTCATCGGGCTGGAGACCGATCGTGGGATCATGGCCCGGCACGCCGAGCTGATCTACCGGCTCGACAAGATCATCCTCTGGATGTTCGTGGCCGAGGCGGCGCTGAAGATGAGCGCGCACGGCCGCCACTTCTACCGCTACTTCCGCGACCCGTGGAACATCTTCGATTTTGTGATCGTGGTGATCTGCTTCATGCCGTTCGATGGCCACTACGCCGCGGTGCTGCGGCTGGCGCGGATCCTCCGGGCCCTGCGGCTGGTCTCGGCTGTGCCCGCGCTGCAACTGCTGGTCACCTCACTCCTCAAGTCGATCCCGTCGATGTTTTATGTCGGGTCGCTGCTCATCATCCTGTTCTACATCTACGCGGTGACGGGCGTGTTTCTGTTCCGCGACAACGACCCGTTCCATTTCGAGGACCTGCCCACCGCGATGCTGTCGCTGTTCCGCGTGGTCACGCTGGAGGACTGGACCGACATCATGTATATCCAGATGCACGGCTCGGCGAACTACCCCGGCTATGCGGGGCTTGGGCCAAACGCAGACACCGGGGTGTCGCAGGCGATGCCGCTGGTGGGCGCGGCCTACTTCGTGTCCTTCGTGCTGATCGGCACGATGGTGATGCTCAACCTGTTCATCGGCGTCATCATCAACTCGATGGATGAGGCCCAGAAAGAGACCGACGAGGACCGCCGCCGCGCGCACCTCGGTAAGACCGGCCAGACGAGCGTGAGCGACGACCTCCGCGCGCTGGAGCGTGACATGGAGAGCCTGGCCGAACGCCTGCGTCGTGTGAACGCACGGGTCCGCGACGACTAGCCCGCCCCGCTTCACCGACCGTAAAGTGTATAGCCCGCCCGCAACGTGACTGCACGATTGGAAAGACATGGCCTGGGAAGATCGAGATTACAACCGCGGGGGCGGATCGGTGCTTGGCGGTCGCCTCGGCAAGCGATCGGTGGTGACGTGGCTGCTGGTGCTCAACATCGCGGTCTTTATCTGGGACACCATCTTCGCGCCCAGTTCTCGTGGCAGCGCCATGGCGGTGGAGCAGTACGCGTACTTCAGCTATGAATCAGCCATCGGGAGGTGGCAGGTCTGGCGGTTCTTCACGTTCCAGTTCATCCATTACGACTTCTTCCATCTGTTGTTCAACCTGATCGCGTTGTATTTTTTTGGCCCGATGATGGAGCAGTGGTGGGGCAGCCGCCGGTTTGTTGTGTTTTATCTGTTGTGTGGGATCAGCGGCGCGGGGGTGTACTTGCTGTTAGCGACCGTGCCGGGGCTGTTGCCAGGCGGGCTGGACGCGAGGCTGATCGGTGCGTCGGGCGGGGTCTTCGGCATCCTGACCGGTTGCGCGGTGATCGCTCCGCGTCAGACGGTGCAACTGCTCTTCCCGCCGATCCCCTTGCAAATCCGCACGCTGGTGCTGGTCTTCCTCGGGATAGCCGTGGTGAAGGTGCTCGTGGGTCACGCCAACGCGGGCGGGGAAGCGGCGCATCTGGGCGGCGCGGCACTCGGATTCGGGCTGGTGAAGCTGCCCCGGGTGCTGGACTGGGCAGACCGCGTGTCCCCCGCAGCGCTTGAGCACAACGTGAACGCGGGGAGGTACCAGCGCAAGCGCAAGCAGGAGGTGGACCGCGAGGCCGAGTTGGACCGCATCCTGATCAAGGTCAAGGAGCATGGCCTGCACGCGTTGACTCGGAAAGAGAAGAAGACGCTCCAGCAGGCGACCGATGCCCGTCGCGGGTAAAGCCGCGGGCGGGGGCGTCACGGGTACACTGTGGGGCTCATGCCGCCGCTGACCTTTGCCATCGAACACCGCGACCACTCCTCCCACGCCCGCACGGGCACGGTGACCACGCCGCACGGCCGCTTCCAGACCCCGGCGTTCATGCCCGTCGGTACGCACGGCACGGTCAAGGGCCTGCTCCCCGAACTCGTCGCGGGCACCGGGGCGCAGATCGTGCTGGGCAACACCTACCACCTCATGCTCCGGCCGGGATCGGAACTGATCGCACACATGGGCGGCCTGCAGAAGTGGTCGCGGTGGGCGAGACCCATGCTCACCGACTCCGGCGGGTTCCAGGTGTTCAGCCTCGGCCACATCAACAAGATCAACGATGATGGCGTCACCTTCAAAAGCCATCTCGATGGCTCGTCGATCGAGCTGACCCCCGAACGGTCCATGCAGGTGCAGAACCAACTCGGGGCCGACATCATCATGGCGTTTGATGATTGCCCGCCTGCGCAGACTGTGTCAGACAATAGCCCGCCGACCACGTCGGCGCGGCCGTTCCCGCGCTCCGGCGCGACGGTCGCAGAACCGCAATATCAGCAGCGCGTCCAGTTGGCCAACGAGCGCACGCTGCGCTGGCTCGATCGCTGCGTTTCTGCCCACGCCCGGCCCGATGACCAGGCCCTGTTTCCGATCGTACAGGGCGGGACTGATTTGGCGCAGCGGACGTGGTGTGCAGAGCGGGTATGCCAGCACGACCAGCCGGGCTACGCCATCGGGGGCGTGGCAGTGGGGGAGCCCACGGATGTGCTGCGTCAGGTGGTGGAGCACACAGCCCCTCTGCTGCCGGTGGATAGGCCGCGGTACCTGATGGGTGTCGGGTATGAGCGGGACATCGTCGCGGCGGTGCGGGCGGGGGTGGACATGTTTGATTGTGTCTTGCCCACGCGCAACGGGCGGAATGCCAACGCGTTCACCCGCCGGGGGCAGGTCCGGCTGCGGAACGCGAAGTTTGCCGACGACCCCCGGCCGATCGAGGAGGGTTGCGACTGCCCCGCCTGTGGGGGCGGGTTCCCGGGCTTGGCCGGGCCGGCGGGTGGCCCCGGCACGCCCGAACGAGCCGATTCTCCACCCCCGGCGGTGGGGGGGCACTTCTCCCGGTCCTACCTCCGGCACCTGTTTATGGTGGGCGAGATGCTCGGGCCGATGCTCGTCAGCCTGCACAACCTCCGGCACTTCCAGCGGCTCATGTTGGACATCCGGCGTTGTATCCACCACAATGACTGGTCTTTGCTCAGCCGGGACTGGCCCGTGCTCAGCGAATCGTGACTATCCCGCGCCGCAGCGTGCGCACCCGACCCGCTCCCCCGTAACCGAGATCATCAGACATGGCCTGGAACACCTACGACAGCTTCCCCCAACTCCTCGCGCAGGCCGACGCCCCGCCCACCGAAGCCCCAGCCATCGGCAACAACGCCGCCAAGTCCGGCACAGAGGGTACCACCGGCGTGGTGGACCCCAATGCCGACCCCGGCCTCGGCGGATCACAAACCCAGCCAACCTCCAGCCCCTTCGGCGGGTCCATGATCTGGATTTTCGTCCTGGTCCTGGTCGTCATGTGGGTCTTCCTCATGGGCGGGCAACGCAAAGAAAAGAAGAAGCGGGCGGCCCTGCTCGCGGCCCTCACCAAGGGCGACAAGGTCCAGACCATCGGCGGGATCCTGGGCACCGTGGTTGAGGTCCGCGACAGCGAGGTCGTCGTCAAGGTGGACGAGAACTCCAACGCCCGGCTGCGGTTCAGCCGATCTGCCATCCAGTCCGTGCTCCACAGTGATGCCGAATCGACCAAGGAAAAGTAGTGACGTGGCGCGCGTACGCGACGCTGTGTATCCATCCCCCGAATCTAACCGCGAGCGCGTCGCAAGGTGCGACGCACGCAAGGGCCATTGACCCATGGGCTTAGTCGACGTTGTCATTCTGGTGTACTTCCTGGCCATGCTTGCCGGGATCCTCTTCTTCCTGGTGCAAGGGTCCCGGCACTGGCGCCCGCTGCTGATCGTGGTGGTGCTCACCGCGTGCGGGCTGTTCATCTACAAGCCGGGGAGCTATGGCCCATCCAAGTCGCTGAACCCGGGGATTGATCTGGCGGGCGGGACGACGCTGACCTATGACGTGAAGGTGCCCTCTGGCCGCGACGCCGGGGAGGTCATCGACGACACCATCGCCGTCCTCCAACGCCGCGTGGACCCCACCGGCACGCGGAACCTGATCTGGCGCCGGGTCGCGGGCAACCGCATCGAGGTGCAGATGGCGATGGCGCCGCGCATCATCACCCTCAAGCGTCAAGCCTACCTCGACGCCCAGCAGCAACTGCTGACGGGCAACCTGGACAAGCGCCAAGTTGTGGCCGCACTCGCGCTGGACCCGCAGGACCAAGCGGCGATGTTCGACAGCATTGCCGCGGGCAACACGGCGCTGCGGCAGCAGCTCGATGAGATGGCGCAGACCAAGGCCGCGCTCGATGAGGTTCAAGGCCCCTACGACGCGGCCCAGCAGGCGTACGACGATGCCATCGCCCGCGTTGACAACCCGCCCGCGGGCACGTCCGAGGCCGACTTGGCCGAGAGCAAGCGCATCGCCGACGAGATGCTGGCGTCATTGATCCCGCTGGCCGAGCAGTTCAACGCCGCCCGCGCGGCTCACCAATCGGCGCTGGCCACGGTGTTGCAGTCGAACCTCAGCGCGAACGAGCTCGATCGCATCCGCGACCTGGATAACGACCCAACCAAGGCTGGGGTGGACCCGACGACCAAGGCCCCGCTCCCGACACCCCGCGCGTTGGAGGTGGACAAGCTGGTCGCGCAGAACCCCGACCGGGCCGAGCAGATCCGCACGTACTTCAACGCTTATGCCGAGTACGAGGCGATCAAGGGCCCGCTCGACGACCCCAACGACCTGATCGCCCTGCTGCAAGGCTCGGGCGTGTTGGAGATGCGTATTGCGGCGACACCGCGCGAGCGGCCCATCGACGCGGCGTCGTACATCACCCGGCTTGAAGAGCAGGGCCCCCGGGCCGGCACCGACCGCGAGTGGAAGTGGTACGAGGTCCAGGACATCGAGGTGTTCGTGGACCGGGACATGGAGCTGCTCCAGAGCTTCCGCAGCAATCCGGAGAGCTTTACCGATTGGGTGGACAGCCGGCGGGGCATGGTCGGGCGTGTGTACGGCAACCGGTTCTACCTCCTGCTGGCCGACTCGCCGCAGTTGGCGATGACCCGCGACCAGGTGTGGAAGCTCGCGTCGGTGAACCGCAGCGCCGACCAGCTCGGCAAGCCCGCGGTGGGCTTCTCGATGGACGGACGCGGAGCGGTGCTGCTGGGAAACCTTACCGGCCCCAACGTCGGCAAGCAGATGGCCGTCATGCTCGACAACAAGGTCATTACCGCGCCCACGCTCCAGGCCCGGCTGACCGACGGCGGGATCATCACCGGCGACTTCAGCAACGAGGAGTTCGAGTACCTGATCCGCACGATCAAGGCCGGCTCGCTCGAGGGCCAGCTCGGCGAGTACCCCATCAGCATCAAGACCACTGGCCCGGCGATGGGCCAGGAGAACCTCTACCGCGGCGTCGAGGCGGCCATCACCGCCCTCATCATCGTCGCGATCTTCATGGCGGTGTATTACCTGTTTGCCGGCATGGTCGCCAACTTCGCGCTCGCGGCGAACATGGTCATCATCCTCGGCGTCATGGCGATGATCGACGCGACGTTCACGCTCCCCGGCATCGCGGGCATCGTGCTCACCATCGGTATGGCGGTGGACGCGAACGTGCTGATCTTCGAGCGCATCCGCGAGGAGCTCGAAGCCAAGGCCGACCTCCGCACCGCCGTGCGCCTCGGGTTCGACAAGGCGCTGTCCACGATCCTCGACGCGAACATCACCACGCTCATCACCTGTCTGGTGCTGGGCTACACCGCGACGGCGGAGATCAAGGGCTTCGCGGTGACGCTGGGCATCGGTATCCTGGCGACGCTGTTCACCGCGTTGTTCTGCTCGCGCGTGTTCATCGAGGCCTACGTCCGCTACACCAACGCCAAGACGCTGATGATGATGCCGACGCTGCTGCCGCCGCTGCGCCAGCTTCTATCGCCCAACGTGGACTGGCTGAAGCTGAGCCGGGTCTTCATCCCCTTGAGCGTGTTGTTGATCGCGGTGGGTATGTATCTGGTGTACGAGCGGGGCATGGACATGCTCGACATCGAGTTCCGCTCGGGGACCAAGGTGAGCTTCACGCTCGCGAACGAAGACGGCGACGCCACCCGGCCCAGGATGATCGCGCGTACCGACGCCGAGTCGCGCATCAAGACCTACGCCGCGATCGGTGCGGACCTTCAGGCGGGCAGGGCCCCCGTCAGGCCCGCGCAGGTCCCCGCCTCAATCGACTGGGACAAGGCTGTGTCGGACATGAACCGCGTCGTGGAAGACGCCAGCCGCCGATACGAAGAAGCGATGCAGAGCTACCAGGAACTGGTGGACGCCCAAGCCTCGCCCGGCGACAAGCCGGACCTGGTGTCGGACTTCAATCTGCTGGCCCGTTCCACGCTTGTGACCGAGGGGCGAGTGCAGGATGGCAAGAGCAACGGCTTTGCGGTCTCGACGCTGATGACCGACTCGCAGGCTGTGTCCGACCTCATCAAATCCGCGTTCGAGGACCTGCTGGACACGACCCAACCGGTGAGCTTCGAGGGTGTGGCCGTGACCGACCCGGCCCGCGCCCCGATCTACCGCATCAGCTCGACGGACCTGTCGCAGGTCGTCGGCCGACCGATCCTGCTCCCCGAGGGGCTGGACGCTGCGGAGTTCCTCGGCGGTGTCGCGATCCTGCTCGATGGCATGGACCCGGCCCCGACCCTGACCGACCTCGAACAACGCATCGGACGCATGCGCCAGCAGCCGGCCCACGAGGACCTGGGCTACCGGCCCAACCGCGTCGTCGGGCTGGAGATCGCCTACACCGACGCCACGGGCACGCCGCACTACCGCTCGGCCCTGGTGCTCACGACCGATGGCGTCACCAACTACCTCCAGACACCCACCGCGTTCACCGATGCCGACGGCCTGGCGTACACCGAATGGCGGCTGGTGCGCGACGCGTTGCAGCGTGACACCTCGCTGGCGTCGGTCACCAAGTTCTCCTCGCAGGTCTCGGGCACGATGAAGCAGCAGGCCCTGGCCGCGATGTTCCTCTCGCTGCTCGCGGTCGTGGCGTACATCTGGCTGCGGTTCGGGTCGATCCGCTACGGGTTCGCGGCCATCGCGGCGTTGGTCCACGACGTGTGCGTCACCATGGGTATCGTCGCGATCTGCGGCTGGCTCTTCGACACCGGCATCGGGCACGCGCTGCTGCTGTTCGACTTCAAGATCAACCTGGCGCTGGTCGCCGCGATCCTCACGATCATCGGCTACTCGCTCAACGACACCATCGTTGTGTTCGACCGCATCCGCGAGAACCGCGGCCGACTGGCCCGCGCTTCCCGCGCGGTCGTGAATGAGTCCATCAACCAGACGATCAGCCGGACGATCCTGACATCGGGCACCACGATGATCGCGGTGGTGCTGCTGTACCTGCTCGGCGGGCCGGGCGTACACGGCTTCGCGTTCGCGATGATCATCGGCATCCTCGTGGGCACCTACTCCTCCATCGCGATCGCGGCCCCGGTGCTGATGATCGGGTACAAGGACGGCACCGGCGGATCGACACGCCAGCCCGACCCGGCCGTGAGCGAGAGGGCCATCGAGAAACAACACCCGTCGGACGCCGCCGTCGCGTGATACCCGTCGCAGGGTGTCGTGTCAGAGTTGTCGTTGTCGCGCGACACCCCCGCGGTTGTCCGCGCCGAAATCGACGCGGCTTCGTGACGACACGCGCCGACGATTGTGCGATGACTTGCAAACAATGGTTGGCGGTAGCCGTGCGCGCTGCGGCTTAGTGGTTGCCGCGCTGGTACCCGGTCGAGGCCTGGTCGTGGAGCAGTTCCTCGGCGTAGGTGGCCAGGGCTTCTAACCGCGACAACTGCCGCAGGGCCGCCTGTGCTTTCTGCGGCGAGGGCGGCTGGAGGTGGCGTTGCTGGCGATCGAGTTTGGCCTGGATCGTCGCGGCGTGTTCTTTGAGTGTCTGGATGTGCAGTTGAAGCTCGTCGCGGGACATGCGCTTCATCTTCTTGAGCGAGGGTGAAGCGAGCCCCTGAAACACAGGGCCTTGTTTGCGGGGGGGGTTCATCATGTGCGTCTCCAATACGATGTTGTTGATGGACAACAAGGTCGGTCAGCCGTGCGTCGGGTCGGCGACCTGAACGTGCGCATGATAATACCTGACAAGGTGCGGGCTTTGCCAGCCCCACCCCCGGCCCCCGCACCCCCGGAACCCCTCAGCCCCGGAACCCCGCCCCCGGTTCACTGCCCGAGTTTGAGGTAACCCCACGCGGCGGGGTTGAGGGTGGCCTCGATGCCGATATCCCCCACGTGCCCGCCGGAGCGGTCGGACCAGCAGTGGCGGGTCTGGACCCCGTTGCCTGCTTTATTCGCGCTGTTGACGCCGATGTCAAAGCGGACCTCGCGCCGCCCCGCGATCCCCAGCGTCTCCCACGGCAGGAAGACCTCGGCGGTCCATGCGTTGAGGGTGGGGTCGTCTGCCGGTTTGTCTGTGGTCGCGCCCCCGCCGGTGGAGCCGGGCAGCGTGGGCTGGTCTTCAAGCGATTCAAACGCTCCCAGTGTTTCCATGTTCAGGCCCAGCGCCTGGTCCCGAACGCGGAGGGTGATCTGCTCATCGTTGAGCCTGGCGACGCGGGCCACCTCGACGCGGGCGGCGGGGGAGTTGTAGAGCGTGGGGCTGGCGTCGGCGTCGGGGGTCTTGTAGTCGAAGAGGACCGCGGCGAACTTGCCATCGAGTTTGCCGACGACGATGCGTTTGTCGCCGGGGATGACATCGCGCGACCGGCTGGTGCCCGAGCTGCGGATCATGATGTCGAAGCTGAAGCCCTCGTGGAACATCCGCGTGGGATCGGTGGCGGCATTGCTCATACGGGATCGCCCGGCCAACGCGATGTAGAGGCCCCGGTCATCCTGCGCCACATCGAAAAGCAGGCTGGCTTCCTTGGGGCCGATGGCCTGCATCCGCTGCGGCGAGCCCCACTCTTCGAGCAGCCCATCGACCTTGATGCCGCGCGTGCGTTGCTCGGCCTTGGGGGTGTCGATGGCCTTGCGCGTGGTCTTGCCGTTGGCGGTGCGTCGTGCCTGGTCGCGGTCGATGACGACCGTGCGCAGGCCTGTGGCGATGCCGTGGTCGTTGGGCGTGACGGTGAGGGTCTGTGTGGCGACGGCAAAGTCGTTGAGCCCGTCGATGCGTGAGATGCCATGGAACGTGTGCCCCGCGACGGTGTAGAAGTTGCCGTCGTGGGCCTTGACGAACTGCCCGCCCCATGCCTCCCAGCCGTGCTTGCGGCCGGTGGCGTCGAATCCGCGCGTGGCGGGGAAGTTCCACCCGCCCTCGCTGCCATCGAAGAACGTGCCGACGATGACGCCAAGGTCTGCGGCCCAGACGTACCAGTAGCCGTTGTTGGAGTTGACCGCCGCGACGTAGCCGACCTCGGAGTTCGTGGCCCCGCCGCCGGTGAACTTCCAGGGTTGGTTGAGGATGGTCCCGTCGATCTCGGGCATGAATCCCGACGGCGCGGGTGGCGTGCCGCCGAGGACCGAGCCGTCGGGCTCGACGATGAAGGGTTGGCCCTCGCGGATCATGAGGCCGGCGTCGGTGATGTGCTTGAAGTCGCCGTAGCCCGGCTTGGCGCTGGTGGGGCCGCCGAGCGTGTAGTTGCGCGGGTAGTGCGGGATCGCCTCGCGGTCGTAGAAGCGGGGGGCTTTTGCGGCGTCGGCGAAGGTGTAGATGGGGACCCCGCCGGGCGTGAATGACTGGGGCGCCCACTTGATCCCGCTGTGCAGCACAAAGCCCGCGCCCAGCGTCCCGCCGATGGGAGGCCGGGGGCCTTGGGCCCAGTCGTCGGCGTGGATGATCTCGACCTCGTCGATCTCGAACTGCTGGTTGTCGTTGCGGTCGCACCAGATGAAGTAGCGGTCAGACAGGTCCATCGCGCCCCAGTGATCGCGCCAGACCGGCTTGGACAGCAGGAAGTTGGAATCCTTCGCGGGCCCCATGACGACCGCGGGCATCCAGCCCTGGCCCTGAGGTGTGTCGGGGTGCAGCGCTACGACGAAGTGACCCGCGGAGTGGCCCACGATGTAGCGCTTGTCGCCGTGATAGTACGGCTGGCCAAGGCTCGTGAACGCGAACGTGCCTTTCTCCTGGCCGATGGTTGTGTCGGTGTAGGCCCGGTCGTTGATGGCCTTGATTTCATAGGTGCCCGCGTCGAAGTCCAGCGCGTACTCCACGCCGCGGTAGTAGAAGCTGCGCAGGTTCGGGTCGAGGTAGCCGCCCCCGCCATACATGGGCGGCCCCAGAAGATTACGCAGGTGCTCGCCCTGAGCCGAGAAGACCGAGATGCGCTTGGGTGCGAAGTTCGACTCCGCGATCCACACCCGGCCGTCCGCGCCCAGCGCGATGCCTTGGGGCTTGCCAAGCCAGTGCTCGTTCCACGGCCCCTGTGTCCGGCTTTCCTGCCCGATGGTGGTGACCAGCTTGCCGCGGGTGTCGAAGATGTACGCCCGGTTCCCCGCCCCGTCTGCCACGGCGACGCGCTGGTCGGTAGCGGTGATGTCCGATGCGCCCTTGAAAGCATGATCGCCCAGCGGCGTGTGCGTGACCCTGTCGCCTTGGATCGTGGTGGTGTGCAGGCGGTTATTCAGGACGGTGTAGAGCGTGCCATCCGGCCCAAGCGTCATGGTCTGGATGTCCATGTCCTCGGTGCCACGTAGCTCGCTTAGCTTGTCGCCGGTCTTCGCGTCGTAGGTGGCGAGGATGCGCTCGGGCGGGTCGGCGGGGCGGTTGGTGAGGCGGAGCAGGGCGATGTTGTCGATCTCCGCCCACAGCGCGTCGTCATCGGGTTTGCCGCCGGGGCCCCCGAGCAGCCCGACGTACTTGCCGGTGCGATAGCCCTCGGTGACGCGGAACCGCAGGGCGGTGGCGGTGGTGCGGTACTGCAGCCGCACGAGTTGGGCATTGAAGCTTTTGGACGCGGTGAGTGACCGCAGCTTCTTGTTGTGCCCGCCCCGGAACTGGGCGAGGTTCTGCCACGCGTCGTCGTCGTGCATCTGGGCCGCGGGGTCACCTGTGCCGATGAAGTTGTCGATCTCGATGCGGGGATTGATGGGGTTGTAGAGCATGAGCCCGTCGAACGCCTGCGGCGAGCCGTAGTCCACCACGAAGGTGAGCGGCTGGTTGGGTGAGATCTGGTAGTTGGTGCGGACGCTGATGCCCGGTCGTGTCTCGCTGCCGACGGTGCTTGCCGATTCGAGCCCGTGGCTCTGGAGCGTCAGCCGCGCGGGTGTCTCGATGACGTGTGTCGGCTCGGCGATGAACTGCGCGAGCTTGAGGCCGGCGCGGCTGCGGTCGTTGTCCTTACGCAGCTTTGCCTTGAAATACACCGCGGCGGTGGTGACGGTCTGCTTGGGTGTCAGGAACGTGATTGCGTCGGTGAGGCTGGTTTCTGCTACCAGCTCCCAGTTTTCATCGAACTCGTTGAGGTTCATCCCGACGCCGGCGAGCATCTGGTCGGCCTCGTCGCCTTGGCGCAGCGGCGAGTGCAGCAGCGGGTCGAAGACCAGGCCCTCCTTGAGCGCGTATAGCTGGATATCCTCGACCCCGCCCAGTCGGCCCACCATGTTGGAGCCGAATGTCACCGGATGATCGAAGGGCAGCACGATGTAGCCGTGGTCCCCGCGGACCTGCATGTTTGCCCCAGCCTGGGGGTGCCCGCCCCCGGTGAAGGTCTGGTTGAACGCAGCCTGAGCGCTGATGTGAAACTCGGTGGCCGGCTTCCCGCCCAACACCTGCGGCACCGCGTGGGCGTGGTTGATGTTCCCGCCTCCCGCGGCATTGCGGAAGTGGTTCACGTCCATCTCGCTGTTGCGGTGCAAGGCCACCACCTTGCCCCCGCCCGCCGCATAGGTCAGCACGCGGTCTCTGCCCGCCTCGATCAGCTTGCGCTTGATGACCTGCCCGCGGTCGTTGAATGTCAACGGCTCGATGCGGTGGATCGTCCCGCCGCCACGCTGCAACGCGAAGATCGCGTCCCCGTCGCTGCGCAGTGTGATCGGCCCGGCCCAACCCGCCAAAGTCGTCGCCCAGACCACCTCGTAATGCTTGTCCACCAGCACCAGGTTGTGCCCAGCCTCGGCCAGGAAGCAGCCCAGTGCCACGTAGTCACCCACCGCCACCGCGGCGTTGGGCGTCGAGTGGTCGCCGAGCCAACCGCCGGTGCGGCGCTCGCCCGCCGCGTTAGTGTAGGCTCCACCGAATGGCTGGACCGCATTGCCGTGGCCCACGGTGAACTGGTAGATCGCCTTGATCCCCGGCGTGGTGATCGTCTTGACCTCCAGCCGCGTCCCCGCGGGAACCAGATTGCCGAACAGGTCCATGCCGTCCCACCGCATGGCGTACGGGCCAGCCTTGAGCGGGAGCACCTGGCCGAGGATGCGCACCAGTTGCCCGGACTCCGCGTACAAAGCGATGGTGGCTTGGCCGTCGTATGGCATGGTGATGGGGATCGTGACCGCGCCCAACTGCCCGAGTTGCTGGCCGGGCGTGTCGTCCGGCTCCCCCAACTCAGAAACGTCGTCCGCCTCGGTCCGGAAGCCCTCCTCGGGTACCTCGATGGTTTGGACGGCTTCCCCCGCCTCCGCGCCGATCGGGGCGGGGTCCCACGCAGCCAGCAGCAGTAATGCCCCCAACATCAAGGCCAGCATGGGGATCGCGGAGCGGCGGGAACGGGTGGGCATGCAGAACTCCAGGGGCGGGCTACGGGGGTGGGACGAAAAAAGGAGAAAAGGGGGCTGGGCAGACAATCACTGCGGGTCGGCGTAAGCTATTGTGACGCCGTTGGCAAAGGTTTCGGACAATGCTGCTAACCATTCTGCTTCAGACTGCAATATAACCACATCACGGTCGAACCCCGACTCTTTTTTGCGGAGTCCGGCTCGGCGGCTTGTGTATAGAGGATGATCCTGCATGGCTTTACGAGTGATGACACGGGCAAAGGGCTCGCTGCGCGACCGGCTGGGATGCCGCCTCACCACACTGATGCTGGCCGGGTTACTCCTGGTCGGTGGTGCTGCCGCGCAGGTTGGCAACAACCCCGAGGTCGTGCTGCCCGAGGCCGAGTTTGCCCGGCTGGACACCTTCGAGGCCCACTCCCTCCAGAAAGCAGACAAAGCATTCCCCAGCGACATCCGCAAAGCCAACGTCCGCGATCTGCGTGCGGCTGCCGCGGCCTACGACTCTTTTGTCATCGAGTTCCCCCGCTCCAAGGCCGTGCCCTATGCATTGCTCCGCAAGGGCCGATGCCTCCACCTCGAAGACAAGCGTCATGAGGCGATCAAAGCCTACACCGAGGTGCTCGACTACTTCCCCAACGACATCCCCTATGCCTCGGCCGCGCTTTACTACATCGGCGAATGCCACTGGCAGAACGGCCGGGAGGACGACGCACTCAAGGCCTGGGCCGAGATGGCAGAGGACGCGGACTACTCCAAGACCCGCTTCGCCGCGACCGCCATCAACAAGCTGGCCGATGCGCTGGCTGCCCGTGATGAGATGGACCGCGCGGTGAAGTACTGGCGGCAACTGGCGCTGGAGTTCCGCAACGCCAACCGCGATGAAGCCAACGACGCCATCGGCAAAGTCGTCCGCTACCACATCCGCATCAAGCCCGATGAGGCGGCGCTCCGCAGTTTCTATCAGGATGCCCGCGGCATCGATGACCGCCCCAAGGACGTCCCCAGCGACCTGCTCAGCGACGGCGAGTATTGGTCGCGCGTGCGCCAAAACGTCTGGCGTCACCAGCAGTTCCCCGACGACCAGGCGGAGCAGGCCAAGCTCTATTTCGCGTACTGGGCGCAGCAGATGCAGGGCCGGTTCCCGAAGGATGATGGGTATCAGTTGGATCGTCTGTCATTCCAGCGCCGGGCCGATGGCAACCGCGACGCGTGGGTCAAGGGTGTGGACGCCCAGTTTGCCGTGAACATGAAGCCCGGCAACTTCGACCACATCATCCGTTGGATCCGCATCTACCGCGAAGAGCCAGCCAAGGTCGAGGAGTACTACCAGAAGATCGACTTCTCGAAGATGTCCAACGACCAGATCCGCAGCCTGATGGACACCGCGTACAGTGACCTGAAGAACCCCGAGCTCGGCAAGCGGGTCTTCCAGCAGACACGCTTCGATGAATTGGATGACCGTGGCCTGATCAATCTCGCCCGGGCCATGTGGCACCGGGATGTCGAAGCGGTCGAACGCACGACCGCCCGCATCTCCGACAAAGCGCTTGGCAAGATGGAACTGCTGCGGTTTTACGACAACAAGAAGATGCATGAGAAGGGCCTGCCGCTCGCGATCGAATGCACAAGCTTCCCCGATTATGCGAACGAGGCGTACTGGATCAAGGCTATCTTCCACAAGCAGAAGAAGGAGTACGCCGAGGCGATCGCGGCCTTCCAGACCTACCGCCCCAAAGACGAGGGCGATCCCGAGAACCTCTTCCAGATCGCCGACTGCTACGACCGCATGGGTCGGCTTAACTCAGCCGTCCAGCAACTCGAAGAGATCGAGGGCTTCTTCGAGAAGCACGCCCCCGAGGCCGCGCTCCGCATCGCCACACTGTACGGCAAGAACGACCTGCGCGACAAAAACATCGCCAAGCTGCGCGTCGTCCTCAGCAAGTACCCCAACGCCAGCCAGTCCCGCGAGGCCCACTTCCGCCTGGAGAAGATGGGCCTTAGCGCGATCATCGGCGGCAGCGTGGGCGACCCCGACGCCATGCGCTAAAACCCATTCGACTTGCCACGCTCACTCCATTGCAGACGGACCCCACCCATGGCCACGACCAAACCCACACCGCGTCACACGATCACGCCCGGCCTTAGCATCGTGCCCTGCGCTTTGCTGCTTTCGCTTGCATGCCTCGGCGCAGCCCTGATGGCCTCGCCGACACACGCCGCCCGCGAGGTCAAGGGCGACCGGGCCGAACTCTCCGAATCCGACTTCGCAGCCCGGCGGCTGCTCCAGCGCGCCAACGACCTGCTGCTCGCGGGCGAGAACGAGCGCGGCGTCAAGATGCTTCAGACCGTGATCGAACAGCACCCCGACTCCCCCGTGCGATACGAGGCATACCTCGCGCTGGGCAAGCACATGGTCGAGACCAACAACTTCCCCCAGGGCGTGATCTACCTGGCCAGGCTGCGCGAGATGGAAGACCCCGAGAAGCCGCTCACGGGCGAGCAACTCGATATGTTCCTCGAAGCCCTCTACCTCACCGGCGTCGCGCACTTCCAATCCAAGCAATACGCCGCGGCCTTCCCCATCCTCCGCAAGATCACCTCGGACTACGCCAACACCACATGGGCCAACCAAGCCTACTTCTACGTCGGCATGTGCCACTTCGCGCAGGGCAACTGGAACAAGGCCATCGAGTCGCTGGGGCTGGTCGGCACGTTCATCGACCCCGACGCGCCCGGCGTGTCCTATGTCGAGGCCGGGCGACGGTTCTACATCAAGATCGAGGACGGCGACCTGCCCGTGCTCCAGCAACTGGGCCGGGACATCACGGTCAAGCTCGAAACCTCCGCCGGGGATAAGGAAACCGTCACCGCCATCCCGCTCTCGGGCAAGGGCACCCTTTACATCGCGTCCATCCCCACGCAGATCGACCGCCCCACGCCCGGCGACAACGTCCTTCAGGTCCGCGGCGGAGACAAGATCACCGTCACCTACCTCGACGACAACACGCTCGATGGCCAGAAGGACGTGCCGCGCATCGCCGAGGTCGTGGTTGTCTCCACAGGAAGCGTCTCGTTCACACTCAGCACCTTCGATGCCCGCGCGACCGCCGCGTTCATCGACCAGCCCCTGCACGTCCTGCTGCAAGATGCGGACCTCGATGTCAGCCCCAAGCTCGACACCGCGACGGTGCAGCTTGTCTCACGCTACCGGGAGACGCTTGATGATGAACTGGCCGATGCCTTGGCCACATCGCAGAGCGCCGCAGCGCCCACCGCGCCGATCACCGAGCAGTCGCTCGCCGAATCGTTTGGCGTGGGGGAAGACACCCGGGCCGAGCGATGGCGCATCCGCGACCAGGTGACGCTGACCCTGACCGAGCTCCCCCCGGACCACGGCACCGACGCCGCTGGCCAGGGCGGCGGGGCCAGCGGTGCAGCCGCAGACAGCTCGCGTGGCGGCGGACGCTTCGGCGGGAGCGTCCGCATCGGCGGATTCACCCAGGGCCAGGTCATCGACCGCAACGACGACATCCTCACCGCCGACACCAACGACCAGGTCCTCGTGACCTACATCGACGAGCTGCACATCGGGGGGAGCACGCCCCGCGAGGTGACCGCCCAGATCTCCGTGGTCGGCAAGCTCGACACCTCCGTCCGCGCCAGTCAGAACATCGTGACCGACGCGGTGCTCCGTGCCCGCAAGGGTCTGGTGGAAGCGACCGCGTATCTGGAACTCGCGCGCATCTTCAAGAGCATGGGCCTGTCACAAGGCGCGACGGAGAAGGCCGACGCCGGGCTCGACCGGGTGAACCCCATCATCACCGAGCGTTCGCCCATCCCCAGCGAGCTGCGTGAAGAGGCTCTGCGTCTGAAGTGGGAGCTCTACATCGCGCAGGGCAAGTACGACGAAGCGATTGAAACCTGTCAGACCTTCAACCAGTTGTTCCCCGACTCGCCCTTCGTCGATCAGGCCCTGATGGGCATCGCGCACATCCGCAAGGAGTCGGGTGAGTACGCCAAGGCCATCGAGATCTACCGCCGGGTGCTGGACCTTGAGAACTCGCAGGTCAAGGCCGAGGCCCAGTTCAACATCGCCGTGAGCATGGAAGAGCAGACCCGCATCGCGATCTCGCAGCGGCCCAACGCCCCGGAGTATTCGATCAAGGACGCCGAGGCCGCGGTGCAGGCATACAAGCTCTGTGCCGAGCGTTATCCCGACAGCGCGTATGCAGGTGCATCGCTTGCCAAGCTGGTGGATTACCACCTGGCGACGCGGGACTTTGTACACGCCGACGACCTGCTGCGTCAGGTCTTCACGGACCACCCCGACGCGGGCTTCCTCGATGAGATGCTGCTCAAGTGGACGCTGGTCGCCTACGCGATGGGCGACTTCCAGAAAGCGATGGACAAGTGCAACGAGCTGATCTTCAGCTACCCCGGCTCGGCCCACGCCGCGAGAGCCAAGGAACTGCTGCCCCGCATCGAGGCCATCGCCGCAAGATCGTGCGGCCAAAGCACTGGCGAGTAATCTCCGCGCTGCCCGCACCAATGCATCTTCCCCCCAAACACGATCAACCCCACGACGCGATGCAAACCATGCCCCAGACCCACCCCTCCATTGTCGCCACACTCCCCCACACCAGCCCACGCGTGCATGCGCAGACCGCACTGCGGGCACCAGTTCAAGCAAGCATGGCCGGGCTCTCGCGTGTGGCCTCCTCCCTGATGTTGTGCCTGGCGTTCGCCTGGCCCGCAGCCGGTCAAGACACAGCAGACGCGCCCAGCGAGTTGGACACGCTGCTCCAGCGCGTGCAGGCCGACCCCGCCGGGGCATCGGAAGCGGATGTGATGAAGCTGATGGAGCTTGCCGAGGGCGAGGGCCGATCCTACGCCGCGTCGTTGGCGGTGAAGGGTTACCTCTCGTTCCACATCCGCCCCGAGCCGAAGCTGCTGCGCGCCGCTGCGCAGACCGCCGAGC
>JBGTLW010000006.1:0-12419 GCA_041743835.1 Phycisphaeraceae bacterium
CCGGCCCGCCACGCCAACTCGTCGGCCTCGCGCTCGAAGGCAAACGCACGCCGCGCCAGGGCATGGCCGTGACCGCGAACGGTACACCGCTGGGTGCGGTCACCTCCGGCTGCCTCTCACCAACGCTGGGCTATCCCATCGCGATGGCATATGTCACAAGGGGTTCGATCGCCGAAGGCGATAGCGTCGGCATCGACTTCGGCTCAGCGCAGCTCGATGCGAAGGTCGTCAAGCTGCCGTTCTACAAACGGGCGCGTTGACCAGCGCAGCGAACACCGGCGTCGCCGCAAACGACATCGAATAACATGGCGGCACCGCCTTAGATCACGCGGCATCGCGCTGACGCTGGCTCTCCACTTTGTCTGAGGCCCGGCGGATGTCGGCAAGCGTGGGGTAGCAGGCCGCGAACGCTTCAATCACCGCGGGATCAAAGTGCGTGCCGCAGTCGTTCTGGATCATGGAGCGGGCGACCTCGAAGGAGAACGCCTGTTTGTAAACCCGGGCCGAGGTCAGCGCATCGAAGACGTCGGCGACAGCGGTGATGCGGGCCGAGAGCGGCGTGGCTGGCCCGACCAATCCGTCGGGGTAGCCGCCGCCGTCCCATCGCTCGTGGTGGGAGCGCGCGATCTCGATCGCCATCTTGAGGAACAGGCCGTTCTCCCCGTGCCGCGCGACCTGTTCGAGTGCTTCGGCGCCGATGACGCTGTGCTCCTTCATCAGCTCGAACTCTGAATCGGTGAGTCGGCCGGGCTTGAGCAGGATCGTGTCGGGGATGCCCACCTTGCCGATGTCGTGCAGCGGCGACGCCAGGTACATCGCGTCGATGAAGTCGCTGTCGATCTGGTCGCGATACGGGCCGTTGGCCTGGAGCCATTCAGCCAGGACCTTGCAGTATTCACGGATGCGCAGGAGGTGCTCGCCGGTCTCCGGGTCGCGTGAGTCGGCGAGGTTGGCCAGCGCGAAGACGATCATGTCACGCTTCTCGACCAACTCCCGGGTCTGCTCCTTGACCAGCTCCTGAAGCCGATCGTTATCCATCGACACGGTCTTGCGTGCTTCGGCTGCGGCCTCGAGCGCGTCGCGCAGGCGTAGCTGCACCTTCACCTTGGCCAGCAGTTCCTCGTCGTCAAAGGGCTTGATGATGTAATCGTCCGCCCCGGCGTCATAGCCCTTGACCCGTTCCTCAGGGGAGGCCTTGGCGCTGACCAGGATGATGTTGGTGAACCCCTCGCCGACCTGTGATTTGATCAGCCGACACGCGTCGTAGCCGTTCATCCCCGGCATCATGATGTCCATGAGGATCAAACCGGGGCGGTGCTCCTGAAACATCGCCACCGCTTCCTCACCATCGCACGCGCTGAGCAACTCAAACTGATCGCTGAGGATCTCCTCGAGGATCGCGCGGTTCATCTCGTTGTCATCCACAATCAGGATCGGTCGGCTCATGATGGGTTCTCGGCTTGGTTGTTGTGGCTGGCGGTGGATGCGCGGCGGCCGGGGCTGCGCGGGGCGGGCAGATCGACATTCAGGTCGGCCTTGCGTTCGCGTGAAGGTGTGGCCGCGGCGGGGTCACGCGTCAGGGGGATGAGCACCTTGAAGATCGCCCCGCCGTCGGGCGCGTTCTCCGCCCATATCCGGCCGTTGTGCCCGCGCACGATCTCCGTGCAGATCGACAAGCCCAGGCCCGTGCCGCCCGCGCCGGACTTGGTCTTGGAAGACTGGATGAACTTGTCGAAGATCGCGGCCACTTCATCGGGCGGGATCCCTTCGCCGTGGTCGCGTACGCTCAGAGACAGGTGCGTGTCGTCGCGGGAGATCGCGAGGTCCACGTGGGCCTGGGTCGGGGAGAACTTGATGGCGTTGTTGAGCAGGTTGCGTATGACCTGCATCACGCGCGTGCCATCCACCTCGGCGTGGATCGGAGAGTCCGGCCGCTCCAGCAGCACCTTCATCTGCTTCTCCGACAGGAGCGAACTGAACTCGTCGGCCACCGCATCGGCCAGGGCACACACATCCACCCGCTCAAAGTCGAATGTCATCTTGCCCGCTTCGAGCTTTGCGAGGTCAAGCAGATCGTTGACCAGCATGAGCAGACGCCGGCCGGAGATGTCGATCTTACGGAAGTAGTCCTCGATCTTCGCGGGTTCGGAGACCTTGGCTTTCTTGAGGCCAAAACCAGCGAACGACAGGATGCCGTGCAGCGGCGTGCGGATCTCGTGGCTCATGTTGGCGAGAAACTCGCTCTTGGCGCGGTTGGCGGACTCGGCGGCTTCGGTTGCGTCTCGCAGGGCTTTTTCCGTGGCCTGCAAGTCTGAGATATCTGCCTTGCTCTGCTGGAGCATGTCGATGAGGCTGTTGTAGCACTGGGCGATCTGGCCAACCTCGGTGAAAGGCTCGACGGTGGCGCGGGCCGAGAGGTCGCCCGTGCGCGTGTGGTGCTCGATCGTTCCCGCAAGGTCAAGCAGGTCGGTGGATGCGTGGTGCTCGGCGACGTTGAGTCCCTTGATCTCATCGTCCAGCGACACCCGCAGCGGCCGCCACTTGTTTGCGGCCCAGAGGATGGGCAGGCTCACGCCCACGCACAGCAGGCCGCAGGCCGCGATCCCGATCGCCTGCACCTTGAGCTGTGCAAGCATTGTCAGCCCCGTGCCCAGGACCAGCGGGTCGCCAAAGAGTGCGACAGCCAGCGTGCCCCACACTCCCGCGGCCAGGTGGACAGGCACTGCGCCAATCACGTCATCAACCTTGAAGCGTTCAAGCACATGCGACACACCCATGCACACCACCGCGCCCACGGCCCCGATCAGCACCGCTTCCAAGGTGGACACGGCATGACAACCAGCGGTGATGGCCACAAGCCCGGCCAGCGTGCCGTTGACAATCGTGCTGGGGTGCGAGTGCCCGAGGCTGTACCAGCCGATGAAGACGGCCGCGATCATCCCGGCACACGCGGCGATCATGGTGTTGCCGATGATGCCGGGGACATTCTCGGAGAACGCGACGGTGCTGCCGCCGTTGAACCCGACCCAGCCGATCCACAGCATCAGCGTGCCGAGCATGGCCATCGGCAGGCTGGAGCCTTGCATATGCTGGCCATTGCGGCCGCGCTCGAACCGCCCGTATCGCGGGCCGATCAGGATGATCGCGACCAGCGCGACCCACCCGCCCACGCCGTGGACCACGGTGGACCCCGCGAAATCGACAAAGCCCATCTCGACAAGCCATCCGCGCCCGCCCACTTCACCCAGCAACGCCCCGCCCCAGGCCCAGTGCCCAAAGACGGGGTAGATGAACAAGGAGACCATTGCCGCGATGAAGAGGTAGCCCGCGAAGTGGACGCGCTCGGCCACACCGCCGGAGATAATCGTCACCGCCGTGCCGCAGAACATGGCTTGGAAGAGGAAGAACGCGGCGGTCCACATCGGCTGGGTCTGGAAGTCCAACATCATGTGGGAGGTGCCCAGCCAGCCCCCCGCGGAGAGGCCAAACATCATCCCAAAGCCGATGAGCCAGAACAGGCCGATGGACACGCCAAAGTCCGCGACGTTCTTGATCGCGACGTTGATGGAGTTTTTGGTGCGGGTGAGGCCGGCCTCGAGACAGAGGAACCCCCCCTGCATGACAAAGACCAGTGCCGCGCACAACAGCACCCAGAGGACATCAATCAATGGTGGATTCATGTCAGACAACCTCGTGACGAACGATGGCGGGCGGAGGCAGGCCGACCGTTGTGAAGTGGATCGGCTGGATTAAGGCAGCGATCAACTTGGCGCGGTGGTTTTCCCGGAGCCGATAATGTGGGGGAGGCAGCGCGGAAGAGGGGACGCGCGGCCTGACGGCCGGCGCTAAACGGGGAGGTGGCGATGATGGCGTGGTTTAAGGGGTGCGGAACATCGGTCATGCCATGGGTGCAAGAAAATCGTCAGAATCAAGGCAAATGCCCATTGCTGACCGATAAACCTTGGGGAATCCCGTATGTGAGTCGGCAGGGATGTCGGCATCGGCGGTTCCGTTGGTTGGCAGGGAAGCCGAATGCCTGTGCAGATATTACTCCTCATCGCTGTCATCGCACCCGTGATCTCGGGGCTGGCGACGCTGTGGCTGCCCAGGCGGGCTGTCACCGCGCGGACGCTGTTGACCGCGACGGGCACGCTGGTGTCCTTCGTGGTGTTCCTGTGTGTCATGCGGGATGGGGGAGCCAGTTGGGAGCGGGTCGCTGCGGAGCCGGGCGATGGCATCCCGTGGGTCCCGTCCTTGCACCTCAACCTCGCGTTCATCACCGACGGGCTGGGCGGGTTTTTCGCCCTGCTGGTCAGCGGCATCGGCGTGATGATCGTGCTGTACGCCCGGGGATACTTCGGGCGCGATGAGGATTCGCTCTACCGCTTCTACCCCACGCTCGGGTTCTTCACCACGGCCATGCTGGGCATCGTGGTGTCCGACTACACGGTCCTGACCCTGCTGTTCTGGGAGATGACATCGATCAGCTCATTCCTGCTGATTGGCTGGGACCGCTACGACAAGAAGGCGGTCAAGCTCGCCATGCAGGCGTTCTTCACCACAGGTCTCGGCGGGATGGGGCTCTTCGGCGGGCTGATCTGGCTCGGGTTTGAGACGGACATCTGGCGGTGGAGCGACCTCTATCAGGTCGGCGTCGCTGATCTGCATGAAGTGCTCAACCGCCCGGACTTGATCGGTGCGCTGCTGCTGATGTTCTTTGGGGCCATGACCAAGAGCGCCCAGTTCCCGTGGCACTACTGGCTCCCCGGCGCGATGGCGGCCCCCACGCCCGTGTCCGCGTTCCTGCACAGCGCGACGATGGTGAAGGCTGGCGTGTTCCTCATGGGTCGGCTGTTCCCGGTCTTCGGCGGCGCGGCCGTCGGGCACGATGTGGTTACCGGTGCCAATCTGCTGCCGTGGCTGCTCATCCCCTTCGGTGCGGTCACCATGCTCTGGGGCGCGCTGGTCGCCATCCGCAAGCACGACCTCAAGCAGATCTTCGCGTACACCACCGTAAGCCAGCTCGGCCTGCTCATGACGATGTATGGCTTGGGATGCCTGCCCTACGCCCACGATGGGCATACCGCGCTGGCGATCGACTTTGACATCACCCAGATCGCGAATCACGCGTTC
Organism: Phycisphaeraceae bacterium; assembly: GCA_041743835.1. GTDB lineage: Bacteria > Planctomycetota > Phycisphaerae > Phycisphaerales > Phycisphaeraceae > JBGTLW01. Next base: position 5,134 of record JBGTLW010000006.1, read on the forward strand.
TATAAGGCCCCGCTGTTCATCATCGCGGGGGCCCTAGGCCATGTCGCTTCGCGGCAATTGCCAGAGTTGCTTGGCGCTTTCAAAGAGCACAAGGCCATGTGCATCACGCTGCTTCTGGCGGGGTATGCGCTCGCGGCCGGGCCTGGCACGATCAGCTTTCAGGCTAAGGAGCTGTTCCTCTACGCGATTTATCACGCGACCGATGCGCTGGGGCCCTGGGCCTGGGTGCTGATGGCCGCCACCATCGCGACCGCGGTCTGCAACGTTGCCATTTTCATCCGGCTTTTCACCACCGTGCTCGGGCTGCCCGGCGGGATGAAGCCCGCAGCCGATGAGCACCACGACCATCACGCGCACGGGCACGACGACCACGCCCACGAGCACGGCTTCTGGGCGGCTTTGATCTGGGTCCCGGGGCTGCTGATCGTCAGCCTGCAATACGTCGGCGGGCTTGCAACACCGGTGTGGAACATGGTGTTCCTGCCGCTGGAAACCAACGTGTTTTACTCCGGCTTCAAGGGCCAGGTCCCCGCGCTGTGGCAGATCAAGTTCGGCGTCCCGCTCGTCGCGTCGGGTCTGGCGATCGTGGGCGGCGTCATGCTGGGTTATTCACGGTTCTTCCGCAACACATTCTCCGACCCCTGCGACAAGATCTACCCCCTGCTCTACCGCTTATGTGTGGACGGCGGACGGCAAGCCTTCATGACCATCCAGACCGGAAGCATGCGGTTCTACACCGCCTGCGTGGTCATCGCATTGACGATCGCTTTCGCGAGCAGCGTGTATGTCGATCCCCGGATGCTGACCATGCTGCAGGTCGCGGCAGAGGACTTCTGGGGGCTGCGATACTTCTACCCCGGCTACGTGATCGGCCTGCTGGTGTGTGTCACCGCCTTGTGCCTGCCGCTGTCGCAGTCGCGGGTGATGCGGGTGCTGCTGCTGGGGAGCTGCGGCTTCTCGGTGGTGGGCATGTTCCTTGTGTATCAGGCGCCAGACCTGGCGCTCACGCAGGTGCTCTTTGAGATCATCAGCGTCGTCCTGTTCATGCTTGTGCTGCAGATGCTCCCCAAGCAGGATTCGCATCGGCACACCGGGAAGGTCTGGCGGATCGCCCTCGCGGGGTGCGCTGGACTGGCGATCGGATGGATGACCGTCGTCGCTGCGCCGCTGCCGATCGATGCCGAGCGCTTCCCCGAGCTGGTGACCCAGCGTATGCCGTACCTGGGCGAGTTCTTCGCTAACCACAGCTATCAGGGGTCCGAGCTGACCGACGGCCGGGGCGGCGGCGGCAGCAACATTGTCAATGTCATTCTCGTGGACTTCCGTGGCGTGGATACCCTCGGCGAGATCACGGTGCTGGCGCTCGCGGCCCTGGGCGTGTGGGCCCTCATCCCCAGCACCGTCCGCAACCGTTACACCCCACGCATGCTGCGTCGCAAGGAGTCGCTATGAGCACACTGATCCTCCGCACGAGCATGAAGGTCATCGCGCCACTGTCGCTGCTGTTTGCGGCGTACATGACGCTCAAGGGGCACAACGAGCCCGGCGGCGGGTTCATCGGCGGGCTGGTCGCCGCGACCACGCTGCTGCTGTACCGCATGAGTGACGGGCCCCAGGCGCTCAACCGCCTCATCCCGATCCACCCGCGCATCCTGCTGGTCATCGGCCTCGGGCTGGCGCTGGGCACGGGAGTGGTCCCCATGTTGTTTGGCGAGCCGTTCCTCCGTTCGTACACCGCCTACGTCAACCTTGGCTTCGACAAGGTCCACCTCGCGTCGGTCATGGTCTTCGACGCGGGCGTGGTGCTGGTGGTCGTGGGCGTGAGCATCGGCATGATTGTTCGACTCAGCGAAGCTGTGGAAGAGGGCCGGTCATGATCCTGATTACCGCGATCTGCGTGGCTGTCACCTTCGGGGTCAGCGTGTACATGATGCTCGGCCGCGACCTTAAGAGCGTCGCGATGGGCGTGTTTTTGCTTAGCCATGCGGCGAACCTGAGCATCATCAGCATGAGCGGGAGCCCGGTGTACAACGACCCGGAGCAAGGGATCACCTTCAAGCAGCCGCCCCTGCTCGTGTCGGACGACGCGTACCACGCGACCGACAGTGAAGCAGTCGCGGCGACCGGGGAGGAGGCGACAGCCTCACCGCTGAACACGATTGTGGACCCGCTGCCGCAGGCGCTGATCCTCACCGCCATCGTCATCAGCTTTGCTGTGATGGGCTTCCTGCTGGCGCTCATCGTGGTGACAGGTCGAGCCACGGGCACACTGGATGTGGACAAGCTGGCGCAAGAACAACTACCCACGCCATCAGCAGCTCATTAATCGGCGAGACGATCCCGCATGACCTTCAACCCACTGATCCTGTTCTGCATCATCCCCCTCGCGGCTGGGCTGCTGTGCATGCTGCTGGTCCGTCAGCCCGGGCTTTCGCGCATGGTCGGGGTCGTCAGCATGACCTTGAACCTCGTGTTCTCCGTCGCGCTGTTGATGGTCAGCTACCTCAAGGGGCCGGGCCTGATCTTCACGACGGATGTGGGCGGGTGGCCGGCGCCGTATGGCATCACGCTGGTCTTCGACTCCCTCGCCGGGCTCCTGCTCGCGCCCGCGTCGCTGGTCGCGCTGGCGTGTTACATCCACAGCTTCAGCTCGCTCAAACCCGAGACCGAGCGACGATACTTCCACCCCCTCGCTCAACTCCTGATGTTCGGCGTGAACCTCAGCTTCCTCACGGGCGACCTGTTTAACCTCTTCGTCGCCTTCGAGATCATGCTCATGGCGTCCTACGCCCTGCTGTCGATCGGCGGCACACGCAGGCAACTCACCCAGTCCTACAAGTATGTCGTGCTCAACCTGATGGCGTCCACCGTCTTCGTCGCGTCGGCGGGCATGGTTTATGGCATGTTCGGCACACTCAACATCGCCCACCTCACCGCCATCGTCCGTCACAACGTGGAATCAGGCACACCCCTGCCCACCGGATTCACCGCGCTGGCGGTCCTACTGCTGCTGGTCTTTGGGCTCAAGGGCGCGTTCTTCCCGCTCTGGTTCTGGCTGCCGGACACCTACTACACCTGCCCCATCGCGCTGGGTGCGTGGTTCGGCGGGACGCTCACAAAGGTCGGTGTGTACGCGGTGGCGAGGCTGTTCCCGTTCGCCTTCGCGCAAGGCGAGGGCGGGCTGGCGGTCATCATGCCTATCATCGCCATCTCCGCGGCATTCACCATGTTCCTGGGCGTGCTGGGCGCGGTGTCACAGCACGAGGTCCGGCGGATCCTGGCGATCCACGTCATCAGCCAGGTCGGGTACATGGTCTTCGGCATCGCGGTCATGACGCCGCTGGCGCTGGCCGGCTGCGTGTTCTACATGATCCAGCACATGATCGTGAAGGCGTCCCTGTTCCTGTGCTGCGGCGTGATGGAGCGCCACGCGGGGACCGACGACCTGGACCACATGGGCGGCATGCTCAAGAAGCACGTCTGGCTGGGGGTTCTGTTCCTGGTCGCGGCCCTGAGCCTGGTCGGGCTGCCGCCGCTGTCAGGGTTCTTCGGCAAGCTCACGATCATCCGCGAGGGCTGGGAATCACACCCGTGGTTGTCGGTCATCGGGCTGGCGACCGGGGCGCTGACGCTGTTGTCGATGATGAAGATCTTCAGCTACGCCTTCTGGTCGCCCGAGCCTAAGCACGCACCGCCCAAGAGCAACGAAGACATCCCCACCGATCCCAACCGATCGTGGGTGGCCGCGTATGTGGGCATCGTGATGCTTGTGGTCGCGGCGGTGGGTGTGGGCGTCGGCGCAGAGCCGGTGTTCCGCATCGCGTTGGTGGCCGGGCATCAGATGCACGACCCGACCGACTACATCAAAGCGGTAGCCCCCAATGGCGTGCCTGGCGTACATACCGTGGCTACAAAGTCAGCCGTGCATCACACGACTACGATTCCTGCGGGCGAACCCAACGAGTCGCCAATCATTGATCCCACGGCCGTGTACCACGAATTGACCAACACAGCGGCCCTGATCGGGAGGACGTCTCCATGATCCGAAACCTGATGATGAATCTGTTCATGGCTTGCGCGCTCATGGCGCTCTTCGGAAGCTTTACCCTCGGGGTTTTCATCCTCGGGCTGGTCATCGGTGCGCTGCTGCTGACGATCTACGACATGGAAGCCGGCCGCACCGTCTATCTGCGTGACCTGTTCAAGCTCGTGCGTTTTGTGCTGTATTTCATCCGAATCATGATCCAGGCGAATCTGCAAGTGGCGTGGGAGATCATCACGCCGGGCTTCAACATGTCCCCGGGCGTGATCCGCTACCCCGTCGGGGACCTGACACCCGCACAGATTACCACGCTGTCAAGCTGCATCACACTGACGCCGGGCACGATCGCCGCGGAGTTTAACGAGGAGACCCGTGTGCTCTACATCCACGCGATGTACATGGCCGATCGGGAGAAGTCTGTCGCCCAGATTGATGAGCTGCGTGATCGGCTGCTCAAGGAGGTCTTCCTGACATGACATCGACGATGTTGGACATGCTGCCGTGGTGCTTGGCGATGGGTGAGGTCGGCCATGCGCCGTCGCAAGACATCCCCACGACTATCTTCACGGGGGTTCTCATGCTGGTCATCGAGGTGGGGCTTGCGCTCATCCTGCTGGGCATCGGGCTGTGCCTGGTCCGGCTGCTGCGTGGCCCGGAGTTGGCGGACCGCATCGTCGCTGGGGATACCATCGCGCTACAGGTCGTGGGGCTGGTCATCCTGCTCACCGTTCGGCTTGGGAGCGACGCCTACATCGACGTGGCGATGACGGTCGCGGTCATCGGCTTTGTGACCGCGATTGCTTTCTCGCAATTCATCATTGCGACCCACGGCAAGGAGCCCGCCTGATGAACCCGACCATGCAAACCATCCAGGACCTGTTCGCCGTGGTGTTCCTGATCGCCGGTGTGTTCTTCACCTTCATCGGCGCGGTCGGGGTGTACCGCATGCCCGATGTCTATCACCGCATCCACTCGGCGAGCAAGTGCTCGACTTTGGGCATGATCGGCCTGCTGCTGGCGGTGGTCTTCCACGTGGCGAGCGTGGGCATCATCGCCAAGGCCACGATGGTGCTGGTCTTCGCGTTCGTAGCCTTGCCGGTCGGCAGCCACATGCTCGCCTGGGCGGGGTTGCGGACCGGGTCGCGGCAGTGGCGTCACACGCTGGTGGATGAGCACGCCGAGGACCGCGTCAAGACCGATCAACCCAGCCAGAAACCCCCCGCGACTCTGGAATGACGCCCCGCTCGAACGCATCATCCATCGGACGTATTTTTTGTGGCTGGCGGCGTTTTGGCGTTGCCGTGCAACCCCCCCGCAGGGTAGCCTGATGGCATGGCGGGCCACGGCCGCAAGCCACACATCGTCCTGATCCTGGCCAACCAGCTCCGTGCGGACGTGCTCGGCGCGTTCGGCGACCAGCAGTGCCCCACGCCCCGCATCGACCTGCTCAGCCAACACGCCACCGCTTTCCGCAGACACTACACCCCGTGCCCGCTTGGCATCCCCGCCCGCGCGACGCTGGCAACCGGCCTGTCCCCGCTGCGCCACGGCGCACGCATCAACGGCAGCGCACGCACCGGCGGCAGGCACGCCACCATCCATGATGACGCCCCCCTGCTCCACGAGCGCCTCATCGACGCGGGTTATCGCGTGGTACACGTCGGCATCCTGAACCTGCACACCCAGCCCGCGCTGCCGCAGCGCGTGCCAAGCGCAGAGTTCCTCGGCCCGCTTTCGCTGCCCGAGCACCTCCAACAACTCGAGCAGCGCGGGCTGACCTATGGCAACCTCGATGCGTTGCGTGACCCCGTGCTCGACTACATCGAGGCGAAGCCCGTTGTGCTGGGCGGGTGGTCCGGGCGTTCGATCGAGTTTCCGCTACGGGCGGAGTTTTTCTACGATCGGGTGATCGCGGAGAACGCCGCGCGCGTCCTCCGAGAGTACGCGGCAGGAAGCGATGACAAGCCACTGGCGCTATTGTGCAACTTCAATGTCCCGCACCCGCCCATGTGGGCGCCGCAGGACTACGCCGAGTTGATACGCCCCGAGGACGTGCGGCTCCCGGCCACGACCGGCCGATGGTACGCCAGCACCAGCCCGATGCACCTGGCACACTTCACGGGGCAGATGGGCGCTCGGCTGGAGCTTGACCAGTGGCGCAAGACGTGGGCGATGTACCTGGGCATGACCGCGCTGCTCGACGAGTGTGTCGGGCAGGTGCTCGCAGAAATGGACCGCACCGGCATCCTCACAGACGCGGTGATCGCAATGAGTTCAGACCACGGGGACATGCTCGGGGCGCGGCGGCTGCTGGGCAAGATGTGCATGTACGAGCCAGCGGTCCGCGTGCCGCTCATCATCAAGCCCCCGGGCACGCTGGCTGAATCACGCCACCGACACACATGGGAGCTCACCACGCACGCGGACCTTTGCGCCACGCTGCTGGACTACGCCGACGCACAGCCCATGCCCGCGTCGCAGGGCCTCTCGCTGCGAGCCATCGCGGAGGGCCGGGCCGACACCGCCCCGCCCCGGCAGTACCTGTTCGCTTCATTCGATGGCAACGCGGGGCTGGCGTTCACACAGCGGATGGTCCGCACCAAGAGCCACAAGCTCATCCACAACATCGGCTACGACGCGGAGTTCTACGACCTGATAGAAGACCCCCGCGAGACACGCAACCTGTATGGCGACCCGAATCATGCCGCGATCCGTGAATCGCTGCGGCAACGCCTGAACCTCTGGATGCAATCCCAGGGCGACGACGCACCGCCGCTATGAATCACACGCTACGCAGCGACCGCTTGGAGCAGCTGCGGGCTTGCGGTGTCCATCGCGTAGCTTGCGATCACGCGCCTGCCCCAGCACCAGGCGTCCTGTTGACGGACGATCGCGCGGACGGTGAGTCTGCCGTGCTCGATGACAACGCCGCGCGGCCGACCCGGCCACTCGAACGCACCGGTGTTGACAATCACCCGCCCATCGCGGTGCCACACGCGCCGGCACGGTGGATGTGGCCGAACAGGAAGAACCGGCTGTGCGGCGCGTGGAACACGGCGTACCGCGCCGCCGCGTCTGGCAGCGTCGCCCAGTAATACCCCGCCAACGCCGCCATCTTCACAAACCGCGCCACCGCGAGCGGACTGCGCGGCGGGCCGTTGGGGTCGCTGCCTGCCTCCGACCACTGGAGGTGGGACGCAAAGCGTGCCGCCTCCAGTTGCAGGGCTTCGTCGCTGGTCACAGG
>JBGTLW010000007.1:0-2678 GCA_041743835.1 Phycisphaeraceae bacterium
ATGGATCGCATCCAGTCCGAGCTCGGCTTCCAGATCGCGGATGTGCGCATCGAACTGCTTGGCGAGTACCGCGGCCACCTCCACTGGATCATCCCGCCCGCGGCCCTGCGTGCGGCCGACCCCACGCCCGACCCGGCTTAGCCGCCGTGCCCCACGCTGGACACCGGGGTTTTGCGTGCCTATCCTTCATTTGGCCGATAGGGGGAATGGCTGCAAAAACACGGGGTTGGACCAACCCTTGGCGATCGTTTCACGGAACCTGTCCATGTCTGATGCGATCAACCAACTCTTCGCGGACCACGGCCTGCGTTGCACGCGGCAACGCCGAGCGATCTACGAAGCCCTCGCACAATCCACCATCCACCCGACCGCCGACGAACTCTACCGAGATGTCGCGCCCGTGCTCGATGGCGTGTCCAAAGCCACGGTGTACAACACACTCGAAGCGTTCTGCGATGCGGGCGTGGCTCGTCGGCTGCCCCGGTCGTGCACCAGCACCAGCGGCGGCAGCTCGCGTTACGACGCCATCTGCGAGCCCCACCTGCACCTGCGCTGCCGGGCGTCGGACGCGATCGTGGATGTCCCGGCGCACCTCTCGCGCGAGGTGCTGGACCGCATCCCCCAAGCGGTGATGGATCGCATCCAGTCCGAGCTCGGCTTCCAGATCGCGGATGTGCGCATCGAACTGCTTGGCGAGTACCGCGGCCACCACGACACCCAGCCGCACCGCCAAGCCCCCGCCCCGTGCGTGCAGTAACGCTCGGACTTGACTCTCCGCATCCCCGACCGGGCATGACAACCCCCCAGCTTCACACCGCGATATCAAATGGCTCTATGGCTTTGCGGGCTGCCCGGCCATCTTGTCGCCGTCACTCGTGGCTGTGGGCTGCTTGCGGTAATGCGTTGCCAGCAGCACCAGCGTCATCAACACCAGGGCCACGAGCAGGTAAGCCGAGTTGACCATGAGCGATCCCCCCGCCTCGTCCTGATCCATATCCAGTTGCACACCCTGTAAGGATGTGGACGCAACCTCTTGTCCAGAAACAGGTTGGACCAACGATTGGGCGGGGTTTTCCACCACCTGCCCCGCGCTGATATCAGAGCTCAGCAGCATCCCGCCCACCCCCAGCAGGGCGACCAGCGAGCAAGCGAGCACAATCCGGGCCATACAAATCCTCCTCACGAAACCCGGGGTTGTAGGGAATAAACGCTCCTGAAGCAACGGCTTCCAGCAAGCATATCACATCGCAGGCGAGTGGCAAGGGTTTTTTTGCGGCGTTCGGGCTTGGATAAGTGGGTTAGCCTGAAAATCAGTGGGGCGGGCATCTAGTCCACACGCCCGGCTGTCCCCCCGCCCCATGCTCGCGATCCCCGCCGACGTTACACTGCCCCGCATGTCGGGAAGCCACACAACAGGTTCGGGACTGACCTACGCCGCGGCGGGCGTCGATATCGAGGCCGGCGACGCCATGGTCGGCCTCATCAAGGGCCACATGCGGCAGACCTATGGCCAGCGCGTCTTGGGACGCCACGGCGGGTTCGCGGGCATGTTCCGCCTCGATTACAACGAAAAGCTCTTCAAACGCAACTACAAAGACCCCGTCCTCGTCGCCTGCACCGATGGCGTGGGCACCAAGGTGCTCCTCGCGATCGAGATGGGCATCCACGACTCGGTCGGGCAGGACTGCGTCGCGATGAATGTCAACGACATGATCGTCCAGGGCGCAGAGCCGTTGCTGTTCCTCGACTACATCGGCATCCACAAGGTGGACCCCCAGCAGGCGGCCGACATCGTCAAGGGCGTGGCCGACGGCTGCCGGATCGCTGGCTGTGCGCTGCTCGGTGGCGAGACCGCCGAGATGCCGGATGTTTACAAGCCCGGCGATTACGACCTCGCGGGCTTTGCGGTCGGCGTCGTCGAGCTCAGCCGGGTCATCGAGGGGCAGGAACGCGTCCAGAAGGGCGATGTCGTCCTCGGCCTCGCGTCCTCGGGTGTCCACTCCAACGGCTACACCCTCGTCCGGGCCATCATCAAACAAGCCAAGCTCAAGCTCGACAAGATATACCCCGAACTCGACGCCCAGCGCACCCTCGGCCAAGTCCTCATCGAGCCCACACGCATCTACGTCAAGCCCATCGTCTCACTTCTCCGTGGGTACAAACGCAAGCGACCCATCGCCGGCATGGCACACATCACCGGCGGCGGGCTGCCCGGCAACCTCAACCGCGCACTGCCCCCGGAACTTGATGCCAGGATTTCACGCAAAGCATGGCAAGTCCCACCCATCTTCCGATTCCTGCAAGACAAGGGCGGCATCGCGGAAGATGAGATGTTCCGCGTCTTCAACATGGGCATCGGCTACACCCTCATCGTCCGCCCCCACTTCGCCGAAGCCGTCGCCGAGAAACTCACCAAGGCCGGCGAAACCGTTTACACCCTCGGCAAAATCACCCCCGGCACCGGCACCGTCAAACTCACCTGACCCCACCCCACCCGCACCAAATCCCCCACGACAACCCACCTCCCCACCCCTCCCCCGTTTAGCCGCGGGCGTCCGCCCGCCCTCCGCTCAACCCGCCGCCATCAATCAACCCACCTCCCCCCCCACCCCTCCCCCGTTTAGCCGCGGGCGTCCGCCCGCGCTCACGCCGCCTCCCGCGCTCCGACCACGCCCCTT
>JBGTLW010000008.1:0-10871 GCA_041743835.1 Phycisphaeraceae bacterium
GTTCGACTACATCGAGGTGTTTTATAATCGCCAGCGTCTGCACTCGACGCTAAACTATATGAGTCCCGCGGCCTACGAAGCAAAGCACCAGGCCGCTTAACCATGTTGTTCCCCGCGCCCGTCACTTGGGGGGAAGCTCAGAGATCACTTCGCCATCCACGGTGATCGTCCCGCCCCCGCCGCCGGAAGTGTCCGGCCTCAGGTCGCAGACCATGTCCCAGTGGAGGCCGGAGGTGTTGGTGTTGCCGGTTTCGGGGTAGCCGGCGCCGACGGCGGCGTGGAAGGTGCCGCCGATCTTTTCATCAAACAGGGTGTTCTTGGTGTAGCGGGTGATGGAGTAGTTGGTGCCGATGGCGATCTCGCCGAGGGAGCGGGCGCCGGGGTCCTGATCGAGCATGGCCAGCAGGAAGTCCAGGTTCTTCGAGGCCTTGGCGTCCACCACGCGGCCCTTCTCGAAGGTGAGGACGATGTCGTGGACCTCCCGGCCGTGGTGCACAGCGGGGAAGGAGTAATGCACGACGCCGTTGGTGCCGCCATCGGGTGCGTTGAGGTTTGGGCCGGTGAAGACTTCGCCGTCGGGGAAGTTTTCGTGGCCGTCGCAGTTGATCCAGGTCATGCCCTCGACGTTGACCAGCAGGTCGGTGCCGCCCCCGGAAGCGGCCCCGGAAGCGGAGGGGGCCTGGAAGCGGATTTCTTTTTTGCCGGTGAGGTAATCGACGACCTTCTGCTGGGCGGCGCTGATCTTGCGCCACTCGGCGGCGGGGTCGGGTTTGTCGAGGTGGCCGGCCTTGAAGACGAAGTCGGCGTACTCTTCGAGGGACATCTCGGCGTCCTGAGCGCTGGCCTGTGTGGGGAACTGCGACCCGGCCCACTTGAGCTCGCCAGACGCGGCTCGGTGCATGAAGATGTCCATGATCGGCTTGCGGGCGGCGTAGGATTTGCCTTGCTTTTTGGGGTCCACGTTGGACATGGCCTTGGTGTTGACGTCTGCCCAGAGGCCGATGCTCGCGTTGATCGTCTCGATCTCGAACTTGGCGACGGGGTTGAGGTAGGTGAGTTGGTCGTCCGTGGCGTGCTTGAAGAAGGTGTTGCTCAGGCTCTGGGGTGTGAGTCGGACCATGGGGTGGCCGCCGGCCTTGACGACCGCTTGGTAGATGGCCTCGACCAGGGGCGTTGCGATGGGTTCAGCGGAGATGCGGACCAGCCAGCCGGGCTGGACGCCGGTGGAATAGTTCACGAGGACATCGGCGAGCTTGTCGAGTCGGGGGTCACGCATGGATGGGTTCCGTGGTGGGGGGCTGGGCGGGGGTGGGATGGTCGGGCGGGCCATCTGGGGTCGTTGCGGGGTTCTTACGGGGCGCTTCTGGGGGGTTGCGGGGGACTTCCGGGGGACTTGCGGGGCGGTTCCGGGTGGACTTCCGGGGGTGGATGGTATCAGGAGTGGGGGGTTGGGCTTGTGTTTGTGGGCTTTTGCAACGGCGGGCTATAGCGGGTAAAGTGTGTGGCTTGGCTGTCCGGTCCGACATGGACCCCAGGCTCCCGCGACGTCGGCGGGAGATACCGGATGGCCACGACCCCGACCACGGGAGACGATTTCATGCCCAACGCTGCCGATACGACTTACCTTTACGAGGGCTTGTACCTCATCAACCAGCAGGAGATGGCTGGCGACCTCGCCGGTGCCATCCAGACCATCCGCGCGATGCTCGACCGAGCCGGGGCCGAGGTGATTTCCCTCCGCAAGTGGGACGAGCGGAAGCTCGCCTACCCTGTGGATGGGCAGAAGCGTGGGCTGTACATCCTCGGGCTGTTCCGCGTCCGCCCTGTGCAGATCGCCAACATCGAGCGTGACTGCAACCTCTCGGAGCTGGTCATGCGTGCGATGATGATCCGTGCGGACCACGTGGGCGATGTGGAGATCGAGGAAGAGCTCAAGGACGCGCTGACGGCGGCCGACGAGTCCAAGCTCAAGGCAGACGCCCCCGGCGATGACTCGGCCGACGAAGACCGGGTTGACGAAGACGCGGTCGAAGAAGAAGAAGCCAACGTCTAAAGTAAGTCCCCATCGGGATGCGTCCCCGGTCCCCGTGGCTGTGTCTGCGGTGATGACTCGCCTGACCCCCTGCCGGTTCTGCCATGGCCAGTTACAACAAAGTCATCTTGATGGGCAACCTGACCCGCGACCCGGAGATGCGGTTTTTGCCCAGCAACATGCCGGTCGCGCAGATCGGTCTGGCTGTCAACGAGAAGTGGAAGAACAAGCAGACGGACCAGTGGGAAGAGCGGGTGAACTTCATCGATTGCGAGGCCTTTGGCCGGACCGCTGAGGTCATCAACCAGTACTTCCAGAAGGGCAAGCCCATCCTCATCGAGGGCAAGCTGCGTCTGGACCAGTGGGAGAAGGACGGGCAGAAGCGCAGCAAACTCAAGGTCGTCATCGACAGCTTCGAGTTTGTCGGCGGGCGCGACGAAGCCGGCGGTGGCGGTGCCCCACGCTCAGCCGGCAACGCCCCACGCGGAAACTACGGCAGCGGTAGCTCCGGCGGAGGTAATGCGGGGGAACGTTCCGGGGGCAATTCCGGGGGTAATTCCGGGGGCGGGGGCAGTTCCGGGGGCGGTGCGGATCGTCAGGCCAACTACGATGGCCCGGACCACATGCCCGTGGACGAGGACGACATCCCGTTTTAACCCAACACCCTTTGGCGAAGGCCGAAGGCTTTATTCCTGGTGTAGCGGTGCGGGCCGTGCCCCGTACGCAGCCGCCTAACTCACCCCGAGGACAGGACCCCTCATCATGGCTCGACACATCGAACTGCTGTTACTGGAAAACGTGGACAACCTCGGCATCGTCGGCGATGTCGTCCGGGTGAAGCCGGGCTTTGCCCGCAACTACCTCCTGCCACGCCTGCTGGCCGAGGCCCCCACACCCGAGAAGATCGCCGCGCTGGCAGAACGCCGCGCCGAGATCGAGAAGGAACTGGCCAAACTCGCCGAGAAGCAGCGGGGCCTGATCGAAAGGCTCACGGGGTACGAGTTGACCATGGAGCGCTCGTGCAACGACTCTGGCGCTCTCTACGGCGGCGTCTCGCAGCACGACATCGCCGAGGCCCTGCGTGCCGAGGGCTTCGAGGTCGAGGACCGCTTCGTGCGTCTTGGCGAGCAGATCAAGCGTGTGGACACGTACCACATCCCCGTGGTCATCAACAAGGACCTGCGGGCCGAGGTCAAGCTCTGGGTCGTGGCCGACCGCCAGTTGGAAATGGATGAAGAACAGGCTCAGGAACCCGCCGCGGAAGAGGCCGAGACTGCCGCCGCCGAATAAGCGGGTGTGGATCGGTTTGCGGCCCGAGCCGCAGGGTTACATTCAAGCGTTAGTTGAAGCCCCGCATCCCCGTGCGGGGTTTTTTCTTGCGGTTTAAGCCATCTTCGCCGGAGGCGCGGCGGGCTGGGGCGGCTGGACGGGCTCGGCCTTCTTCCGCTCGCCGCCGGGATACTTGACCCGTGCGTGGTAGATGGCGCACAGGGTCTTGTTGATGGCGGCTTCGGCACGGGCGAGGTCCTGAAGCGTCAGGGCACACTCGTCGAACTGGCCATCCATCAGCCGCTTCATTGCGATGTTGTGGACAAGCTGCTCCAGGCGGATCGGCGTAGGCTCGTCGATCGTGCGGGCCGCGGCCTCGATGCCGTCGCTCAGCAGCATGATCGCCGCCTCTTTGGTCTGCGGCTTGGGGCCGGGGTAGCGGAACTCGAACTCCGACGGCGCGGGCTTCTCCGCCTCTTCCTGCTGCTTGCGCGCGGCGTGGTAGAAGTATTCGACCAGCGTCGTGCCGTGGTGGCTCTCGATGAAGTGGCGGAGCACCTGCGGCAGGGCGAACTCGCGCGCCATCTCGATGCCGTCCTTCACGTGACCCACGATAATGAGCAGCGACATCGCGGGCGAGAGCTTGTTGTGCTTGTTCGGCTCGCCGCCCTGGTTCTCGATGAAGTACAAGGGCTTGTTCATCTTGCCGATGTCGTGGTACATCGCGCCCACACGGCAGAGCAGGCCGTCGGCCCCGATCGCCTCGGCCGCGGCCTCGGTGATGTCCGCGAGGCGGAGCGAGTGCTGGTAGGTCCCCGGCGCGTCCTGTGCCAGCCGCTGGAGCAGCGGGTGTGACGCGTCGTTGAGTTCCTTGAGGGTCATCGTCGTGGTCACGCGGAACACGCGCTCGATCAGCGGCAGGATGCCCTGCACGAGCAGGCCGGCGATGAACCCCGACCCCGCCGCGAGCAGGATGTTGTGACCCACGAGTGACCAGCCGTTGGGGATGTCCAGCGGGGCCTCCGCCAGCGCGACGATGAACGCCGCGACCGCCATCGCCAGCCCTGCGTACAGCCCGGTGGTGACCAGCTTGGACCGGCTGCGGACATCACCGAGCAGGGCCGCGGTGACGCCGACCCCCGCGAGCGCCACACAGGCAAAGCCCATGCTCAGGTCGAGGCTGATGGCGGTGAGCAGGATGTGCAGCCCGCCGATGAATAGCGCGAAGCGGCGGTCGTACACGATCGCCAGGACCATGACGACCAGCAGCGTGGGCAGCGTGCCGTAGATGTGGTCGGCCATGGGCAGGATGCCGGCCGTGGCGACCGACAAGCCAAGCGCCAGCGCCAGCAGCACCGTGATCGCCAGCCCTCGCATGGGGTTTGCGGCGATGCGCGGGTAGTAGCGGAAGACGTAAACCCACAGCCCCGCCGCGATCATCAGCAGCACGCCGATGTACCCGATCTCCGCGAGCATGGGCCGCTGCGCGAGCAGCGGGTAATTCGGGCGGTCCTCGCCGACAGCCCCCGCCGCAGCCAGCCAGGCGTGATACGCGTCGCGCTCGGCTTCGAGCAGGTCGAGGTGGTTGCTGGTGATCTTCTCTCCCGGCGCGATGAAGACGGTGTTGCGGGCGTACTTGGTGTACTCGGGTTTGGCGTTGCGGTAGGCCTCCTCGCGCGCCTCGATGGTCTTGACCTCGTCGTACAGGTACGTCGGGCCGGTGGTGGACATCACCGCTTCGATGACCGCCGGCCGCAGCGCCTCGGGGAAGTGTACGGCAAATCGATCCAGCCGCTCCCGCAGCGTGCGCGCGTCGGCGGTGCTGATCCAGACCGACGGGTAGATGATCTGCTGGGCGGGCTGCTCGGGCGGGGGGTCGGGGTGGACGATGCGGATCTTGCCGATGTCGTTGAGCCGCTCCGCCTCGTATCGCTCGGCCCGGAGGATCGCCAGGTCAAACACCCTGCGGAGGAAGTCGCGCTTGACCGCTTCCCACTCGGCCATCTTCTCGTCGCTCTGGCCGTAGTTCTTGATCGCCTCGAACGCAGCGCGGTCGATCTTCTGGCGTGCGCGCTCGTCGTCGCCGACCTCGTTGATGGACGCCATGTCCGCAAGCCGGATGAGCGAGACGAACCGATCCTCAAGCTTCTGGTAGAGCGCGTGGTTGGCGGTGTACACCGAGGGGGCGTTGGCTCGGGCGGCCGCGCGCTGGTTCTGCGTCCGCTCCTGGTCCACCGCCTCGAACCCGACCCGCGCCACGACCGGGCGGGTGACGATCTGGTTCGCCTGGTAAGGCAAGGCCTGGCGGTGGGGCAGGTTGATCACGGCACACAGCCCCACCAGCAGCAACGTGAACAGCACCGCGTGCCCGGCCTCGCGCCTGTGCACCACACTGAACCAGGGTGGCGCAGGACGCTGCACGGACTTGCGTACCTCACGCCGGCGAGCGGTGTTGGGTTTGCCGTTGGCCATAAGCAATCATCGACGGGAACATTCCGGGTCGGTCCGGGGTCGGTCCGGGGTCGGTCCGGGGGGGTATCCCGGGGGACATGTTCCGGGGGGTATTGCCGGGTGTGGTTTGATTATCGGCTTACTGCTTGGGTTTCGGGAGCGGGGGTATCTTAATCCGCCTGTTGCCTGATGTCATGGGTTGTCCCATCTTTCTATTGGACCCACCGCGTGTGAGCCTCAAATCGGGGTGAACCGGGTGGCCGATCGTTGCGGGCGGGCACCGTGACGCCAATCATAGCCCGCGCCATGGTGCCGGCGATCGGTTGGCACCATAGCATACCAAACAAAAACCAAAAAGTCAAGGGGTGGGGTGCGAATGTTTGCAATGTTTGGGTGGACGCGCGGGCTTCCGCCCGGCGCTAACGGGGATGGTGAACGAACCGCACATGTTGCCCGCGCCGCGCGACCCCCCCCGTTTAGCGCCGGGCGTCAGCCCGCGCGTTGTCAATCACCCGGTTCCTGTTCGATGAAGGTTTGCGGTTTGGGTTTGTTCTCGCCGTAGGCTTCGACGATGCGTTGGACGAGGCTGTGGCGGACGATGTCGGCCTGGTCGAGGGTGGTGAGCGCGACGCCGGGGGTGCGTCGGAGGCGGCGGGCGGCGTCCACCAGGCCCGAGTCCAGCGGGTTCTCCAGGTCGATCTGCGAGGTATCGCCTGTGACGACCATCTTGCTGCCGTGGCCCAGGCGTGTGAGGAACATGAGCATTTGGCCGCGGGTGGTGTTCTGTGCCTCGTCCAGGATGATGCAGGCGTCGTTGAGGGTTCGGCCGCGCATGAAGGCGAGTGGGATGATCTCGATGAGGTCCGCGGCCATGAAACGCTCGATCTGGTCGAACGCCATCATGTCGTGCAGGGCATCGAGCAGGGGGCGGAGGTAGGGGTTGACCTTCTCCTGCATCGTGCCGGGCAGGAACCCGAGCTTTTCCCCGGCCTCGACGGCGGGGCGGACCAGGACGAGCTTGCGGATGTGCCCGCGCTTGAGCAGCGCGACGGCCGCGGCGACGGCGAGGTAGGTCTTGCCCGTGCCCGCGGGTCCGCAGCAGATGGTCAGGTCGTGGCTAATGATCGCATCGAGGTAGATGCGCTGGCCCTGGGTCATGGGCTTGATGCGTCGGTTGTCGAGGTACACGTCGGCGTCCTCGCCGGGCACGTGTCGTGCGGGGTTGGCGTGGTGGTCGGCGGCGGGGTATGCGGAGGCTGGGCCTTCTACCGCGGCGAGCAGTTCGAGCAGTTGCTGATGTCGGAGCGGGCGTTTGGCGTCGGCGGCCTTGGTGAGTCGCTCGATGACGCGTGCGGCGCGGCCGACGTTCTCCGGCTCGCCGCTGATGCGCAGGGAGCTGTTGCGCGAGGTCATCCCGACACCTAGGGCGTCGCGGATGAGTTTGAGGTTGCGGTCGGTGGGCCCGGTGATATCGAGCAGCTTCGAGCCGGTGGGCAGAGGGAGCGTGATCTCCAAGTTGCGTTGCTCCGGGTTAGGGTAGTGCCGCGTGTCGTCGCACGCCTTGGCGTGGCTCGGCGGCGGCGGTCATCGGCGTATCTTCCAGATACGGGCGATCTGATCCGCGGTGGTGGCGATAAAGACGCGCCCGTCCGACATCTCGCGTTGGCGCAACTGCCCTTTCTGGTCGTAGATGATCCGTTGCAGGGGGGAGTTGGGGGTCGGGCGGATGTAGACGGCGGTCTGGCCCTCGGGTGTCTGGGTGACCGTGTAGTGGCGTTGGGCCAGCGAGCCGGAGTTCACATCGTAGGCATAGAAGCTGGCCTCGCCGTCGATCGTGTGCCAGGCGTGTGCAAGCCGGTGCAGGTCCACCTGCGAGACGTAGCCCACCGGCGGCTTGGGCCACTGCTTCTGCTGGTCCGTGATGGGGTTCGCGACGCGGGTGGAGGTGGCGCCGGCCTTGGCGGGCTCGTCGCGCGTCACGCGGATGGCCGCATCGGTGCGGAAGCCGGTGTCCGACCACGTGGCGGTGCGCTCCACACCGTTCACGGTGCGGCGGAGCGTCGTGGCGACTTCCCAGATCTCCAGGTCTTTGTCCGTGGACTCATAGACGTTGTGCGCGGTGTCGAAGATGCGATCGCCCACCGCGACCTGGGTCTGCACCTTGATCACGGTGCCGGGCTCCAGCCCCTCGGCCTTGAGCGCCTCGGGGTCTGTAATGATGCGCACCCACTCCCAGCCCACATCCTGCCCCTTCTCGACGATGCGGAACCACTGCTCCGCGGGGGCCTGCTGCACCGGTTGCTCGGCCAGCTTCTGCCGCCACGCGACCCCCGCCTTGATATGAGCCGCACGCTTCTCGTTGAGCGCCATCGGGTTCATCAGGTGGAGTGAGCCGATCAACTGCTCAAGGGTCTTGACCGCCTGCTCGTAGGCGGCGGTCTCGGCATTGAGCTGAAGCGTGATGAAGTTGTAGTCGTCGATGAGGATATAGACCTGCCCCCAGATCAGGCTCTTCTTCTGGTCGTCCACCGCGGCGAGGATGATCCCAGCCCCACGCATCCGCGGCGGCGCGGCGATGTTCTCGTTGACCTGCGTCCATGACGGGTACGCAAAGCTGAACTGGTCGATCGCCAGCGCTTTCATCGCCTTGAGGTCCAGGGCCTGCTCGGAGCGGGTGATCGATACGCTGATGCGGAAGCCGTCGCGGTGTACGAATTGGACCAGCGAGCCATCCGACGTGTGTGTGAACTGGCGGATATCTGCGGGGACGCGTAGCCGCAGCCCGTGCGAAGGCTCATCCCACCACTGATCGGTCAGCAGGTCGTCGTTGGCTTGCGGCGCGGCTTGTTCGGCTGCGGCTTGCCCAGGGGAGCTTCCGGGGGCGGGGGTGTCGGCGGCGGTGGGAAGGGCCGGGGCCAGCGTGATGAGACCCGCCAGCACCAGCACAAGGAGCGGGCCGAGGCTGTGGCGTGTTTTTGTTGCGGGGGCGACGGTCCTGCTCATGTTGGGGCGACTCCTGGGGGCTGGGTGCTCGGCGATGTCTGCTGAAGCGGCGCAAGCGGGCCGGTGAGTGCGGCGTTACTCAGCAGCCAGGACATCACAAGCGACAGGATGAAAACCCCAGCCATCACGACCGCGATGGCGGTCTGCTGGCCTTGCGTGGTGGCAAAGAGGGCGGGCTTGGGCATCGTGACATCATACGACGCGGGGCGTCGCGGCGGCAATGGTTGCACCCGAAGGCTTATGGGTTGCGTTGCACATCCACGGTTATACGCGGGATGGCCGAGTCCACCCGGACACCCTCGGGGATGTGGAGGTAGAGCTGGAACTGCGTGACGCCGGCATCGAGCTCGTCGGCGGTGGGGCGGATTTCTGCCCAGACCTTGAACCGCTTGCTCTGGATGGATTCGATGCCATCGGTCAACCCGCTGAGCGTGACATCGCGCAGCACGAGCTGGTCTTCGGGCAGAAGGATCCGGTAGCGATCCAGCACCAGCGGCGGGACGTTGAGGTGGATCGGCACGCTGGGCAGGGTCACGCTCTGCGTCTGCTTGCGCACCACGACGCTGACCGCGACGTTGCGGCTGGGGAACTCGACTTCCTGGCCCTGCAGCGCGTCGGGCAGCTCGAGCCGCCCGGTGATGACCCGTGGCACCCCCGCAGGAACCCCCACGAAGTCAGCCTCCCCGAGCCGTACGCGAAGGCTCAGCGTCTTGGCAAGCTCCGCCAGGGAAGACGACATCCGCACGTTGACCGTGCTCGGCTCCACGCTGGGTTGACCCACCAGTTCCACGCCCGTCACCGACACCTGCACGGGCATCGGCACGGAGACCACCCGGCGGACCGTCACGGGGATCACCGCCGGGTCGGTGTGCATGATCGCGATGCCCAGCTCCGCGAGCCATGAGCTATTGAGCATGTCCTTCATCACCATCGGGCGGGGCAACGTAGTGTCGGCGGTCTCGGGCACGGTGAGCTGGATGGCGCCGGTCTTGAGCCGTTCCTCCATCATCTGCTTCATCGCGTTGGAACCCTCGAACGTGACAAGCACCCGCTGAATCTGGTCGGGCACGATCGTCAGGCCCTCGGCATTGCCCGCGACAAACTGGACCGACACCGGCTGGTTCACATACTCGGTGACGTTGCGGCCCTCGGCGTAGAGCCACACCAGCAGCGTGATCAGGGTGACCACCAGCGCGGTTTCGAGGCTCTGTCTGGGGTTGAACTTGGGCATGCGGGGTCGGTGGTGCGGGGTGTTCTAATTGTCCTTGGGGATGGGTTCGGTGTCGGCGTCCTTGACCGCGGCCCGGGGGCGGTCCTCCTCATCGAGTGCCGGCTCGTGCGGGGCCATGCTACCGGCCCCGCTGTCCGACCGCATCACCACGCCGGGCAGGCCCTTGGCCAGGATCGAACGCAGGTCCTCGGTGGTCAGCTTGCGGGTCAGCGTGCCACGCTCGGCCACGGAAATCGTGCCCGTCTCCTCGGAGACGATCAGGATCAGCGCATCGGACTCCAGCGACAAACCGATCGCGGCCCGGTGTCGCGAGCCGAGCTCCTGCGGCAGTCCCTCGCCGTCGGCCAGGGGGAATTGTGTGCCCGCTGCGATGATCCTGTCCCCGCGGATCACCACGCCCATGTCGTGCAGAGCCGAGCCAGGCCAGAAGATGGTGTTGAGCAGTGCCTCGGATATCTCGGCATCGACCCGCGTGCCCAGGTCAACGATGCCCTGCAATCCGACCTGCCGCTCGATCGCGATCAGCCCGCCGATCTTATTGCGAGACAGGTACTCGATGGATGCGAGCAGTTCCTCGATGACCCTGGCCTTGCGTAGCCCGCCCCCGCGGAAGAGGCTGGCCTGCCCAAGCCGGGTGAGCGCCCGGCGGAGCTCGGGCTGGAACACGACGATGAGGATCAGCGAGAAGAACGCGATGAAGTTGGAGTAGAGGTAGTTAAGCCGATCGTACCCGCTGCCCCGGCCCAGCACCGCGAGGACCAGCGTGCCGAAGATCAGGACCAGGGCGATCCCCTTCACCACGCCCGCGCCGCGCGTGCCCCGCATGAAACGCACGATGATGTACACCACCGCCCAGATCAGCAGCAGCTCCACGAGCACCTGATA
>JBGTLW010000009.1:0-26452 GCA_041743835.1 Phycisphaeraceae bacterium
AAGCGGAGAGGGAGGGATTCGAACCCTCGTTACGCTTTCACGTAAACACGAATTCCAGTCGTGCGCCTTCGGCCACTCAGCCACCTCTCCGGTGGGAAGCGAGGATTGGGTATCCTAGACGATTCTGCACACCTGTAAAGGAGGCCCGCTTGCCGCGGCGGCCAAAATACAAAACGCAGCTCGATGGCCTGCTCGTGGTGGATAAGCCCCTTGGCCTATCGTCCATGGATGTCGTCCGCAGGGTGCGGCACGCGGCGGGGTTCTGCAAGACCGGGCACGCCGGGACGCTGGACCCTCTGGCGACCGGGGTGGTCGTCTGCTGCCTCGGGCGGGCGACCCGGCTTGTCGAGTCGCTGATGGGTGGGGTCAAGGTGTACGAGGCGGTGGTTGACCTCTCCGCGTTCACCGTGACCGACGACCGAGAGGGGCCACGCGAAGAGGTGGCGGTCGCTGAAGCGCCGCCGCTGGAAGCGGTCGAGGGGGCGTGCGTGGCGATGGTGGGCAGTATCCTGCAGAAGCCCCCGGCCTACTCGGCCATCCACGTGGAGGGGCAGCGAGCCTACGCGATGGCGCGTCGGGGCGAAGCGGTGGACCTGCCCGCCCGGCCCATCATCATCCACAGCATCGACATTCTCAGCTACAGCTATCCACTGCTCACGCTTCGGATCACCTGTGGCAAGGGCACGTACATCCGCAGCATCGCGCGTGATCTGGGGAACGCGCTGGGCACGGGGGGGCATCTTGCGTCGCTGCGGCGCACGGCGGTCGGGCGATACAGGCTGGCGATGGCGGTGACGATGGATCGTCTGGACCAGCCGATTGTTGAAAGCGATCTGATTGCGATTTCGGAGGGGTGAGCGCGTCGTGGGTGGCATGGGCGCGTGGCCGCGTCGTTTTCGACGCGGACCGCCGCTGGGACGCGTCGGCTCTGTAGTGGCTTCGCCGCGTTGATCTTGTGATGCGTGTCAGAGTTCTGCGGGCGGGTTCTTGTGCGGATCGACGATGCGCATGAGCAGCAGGCCGAACTCAAACAGCAGGTAGAGCGGGATCCAGAGCATGAACATGCTGGCTGGGTCCGCGGGTGTGAGGACGGCGCCGGCGCCGGCGGTGGCGAACAGGGCGTATCGGCGAAGGCCTGCCACCTGCTTGGGGTCCACCAGCCCGGTCCATCCCAACACGAGCATGAACACCGGCGTCTGGAAGGCGATCACGATGCCCAACCCGAGCATCGCGGCAAACTTGATCTGCATGCCCAGGTCCGGCATCGGGTTGACGAGCCGATCGTTGGAGAGGATGAGCGAGTGTGTCTTGCCGCCGACAAAGAGCTTGAGTCTTGTTTCCTTGCGATCGATCCACAGCAGGCCATCGGTTAACTCTGCGGGTGGGCCATCGATGACCGGGAGCTGCAGTGGTGTGGGGCTCGGGTCTTCATTGGCGGGCGGCTGCTCGTAGCCTGTGAGTTGTCGGATCAACCACTCGGGTTCGCCGGCTTTGATGGTCGGCGAGTTCGCGGCAAACGAGAGGAAGAACACCACGCACACCGGCAGCAGCACATACCGCGTGAAGGCGACAGCCAGCAGCGTCATGAGCGTGCTGAACGGCGCGAGGATGTAGATCGCCCGCCGCTCGTGGTGGTATAGCCCGGTGACGATGAACTGCCAGAGTTGGTAGATGATCCAGGGTGACGCGATGATGAGGCTGGCGATCAGCGCGACGGGCAAGTACACCGTGAGGAAGCCGCTGCTCGCGTCGGTGGAGATGGTCTGCGGGGTGTAGCCCAGCGCGAGCTGGGCCTGGAGCAGTGGCGTGGCGATCCAGGCCATGATCGGGAAGCAGTAATACAGCGAGATGCCCAGCGCCAACACCTGCCCGATCAGCGCACGGATCAGGCGCTTGCGCAGCTCCTCCAGGTGCTCACCCAGCGGCATGCGGAAGCTCTCCACGGGGTCGGATGTGTCCGGCTGGTCGAGCGGCATAAGCGGATAGTGTACGAAGTAGGGGCATGAAAGCGGGGCGGGCGGTCTGGCGTGTGCGGGGTTGCTACACGATCAGCATCGCATCGCCATAGGAATAGAAGCGGTATTCCTCGGCGATGGCGGTGTCGTACCAATGGAGCAGGCGCTCGACCCCGACGCCGGGCAGGGCGGCGACCATCGCGAGCAGCGTCGAGCGGGGCAGGTGGAAGTTGGTCAGCAGCCGGTCTGTGTAGCGCCAGGCAAAGGCGCCCTGCGCGACGCGGTCGGGGGTGATGAACAGGCGGGTCGGCCCGGACCATGCGCTGTCATCGGCCACATGGTCGGGCAGCGATTCGAGGGCACGCACCGTGGTGGTGCCCACAGCCAGGATGCGCCCGCCACGCTGTTGTGTTTCGCGGATCGCGCTGAGGGTGGGTTCGGGCACGGTGACCTGCTCCTCGTGGATGTCGTGGTCTTCGATACGCGCGGTGCGGACCGGCGCGAAGGTGCCCAGGCCGACATGCAGGACCACCTCCGCCCGCGCAACGCCAAGTGCATCGAGTGCGGCGAAGACCCCCGGCGTGAAGTGCAGGCCCGCGGTGGGCGCAGCGACGGACCCGGGCTCGCGGGCGTAGATGGTGTTGTAGCGTGTGGCGTCTTCGGGTCGGTCGGCCGGTTCATCGCGGTGCTTGCGGGCCTTGCGGATGTACGGCGGCAGGGGGGTGATGCCGATGGTGTCCAGCAGCGCAAGGGAGGGGGTGTTGCTGTGGAGCCTGGCTTCCCACTCGCCGTGGCCCAGGGGGTTGACGAGCGTGAGCGTGGCGCTGGGTGTGAGGGTGATGGTCTCGCCGGGCTTGGGTTTGCCACGGGTTTCGAGCATGATCCGCCACAGGTCGCGGCTCTCTCCGAGGTAGAGGCCCGCGGCCTTCCCGCCGGTCGCTTCACGTGTGCCCAAAAACCGGGCGGGCACGACGCGCGAGCGGTTCATGACGACAAGGTCGCCCGGCTGGAGCAGCCCGAGGCTTGGCAGGTCGCTCACCCGGCGGTGCTCGACCTGGCCGGTGGCGCGATGGCAGACCATGAGCCGGGCGTTGTCGCGTGGCTCTGCGGCTCGGGTCGCCAGCAGATGGTCGGGCAGGTTGAAGTCGAGGGTGTCGGTGCGCAAGCGGGCATGGTAGGGCGGTGGCCGCGAGAGGCAAGGGCCGCCGGTGCGTTGGTGCGTAGGTGAGGCGTGGGGGCAACATCCGTCCCAAGCGGTGGCTTGATTGCTGCGGAGCGATGCGTGTAACCACATGGTTTTACAATTAGTTACATACTATCGTGGGTTGATGTGGCGGGTGGGCTTGGCTAGTGGCTTGCTTGGGTGTGCGTATCGACACCAGGCCCAACCTGACCGTCCACCTTCTCCGCGAGCGGGCCTACGGGGACGACCGCTTCGATCTGCCCCCCGCGCAGCCCGGCCGCATCACTGTGCGGCAGGTCGATGAGGCGACACAACCCGCTGCCCCGCGCGGCATCGACGGGACGACGCTGGACGCTGGGGCGCTGCGTTGGGGCTTTGGGCTCAGCCCGATCCCGCCGCAGCCCGAGGCCGATAAAGCCCACCTGCGATGCGAGGGGGTCAGGTTGGTGGCGGTACCTTCCGATAGTCATCTGGGCGGCATGATTGATGTCTTTGCGTGAAGGCAGCGGGCCGCAGTCAGCGTTTCATGGATTCACCCTTCAGAGGCACGGCGATGGACCTCCATCAACCCATTGAAACCCTGCTCACCGCGGTCGCAACGCTTGATCGGCCCGGCTGCGTGCGCGCCCTGCGTGAGGTGCCCCACCTGCGGCTGGACTTTACCGATGAGTATCTGCAGGCCCAGTCGATCGAGGGCCTGCGGCATCTGTTGGCTGCGGCTGTGCTTCAGGCCCGCAGACACCTGCGCGACGCGGGTTGATCGCCAATGGATCGCTTAAACTCTGTCGATGCCCAGCGACACGCTTCGGGTTTCGGTGGACTCGTTCATGCGTCGGCGTCGCCTTCGGCGGTGGCTGATGGTGGTGCTGGGCTTGCCGATCCTTGCGATGCTGGTTGTGGCGGACCGCAAGGGTTTTGTGCATTACCACTGGGTGATGGACCTGTCGCCCGAGCAGCGGGCTGCGTATCGTGACATGAGTCGGTATGACGGGCGGACTGTGCGTGTGTTGCGGGTGGTGGATGCCGCGAGCCTTACGATCGACCTGCACGACGCGGACAGCCAACCGACGCACGTGCAACTCTGGGCCATCGAGCCGCCACGCCTGACGGACGGGGATGGCGCAGGCGAAACACACGCCGAAGCGCGTTGGGCGGACGCGGCCCATCGGCGGGCGCAGGCGCTGGTCGGTGGGCAATTGGTGACGCTGCGGCTTGTGGGTGGCCGGACACGCGATGATGATGGCCGACTGCTTGCGTATGTGGAACTGGGGGATGGCTCGGTGCTCAACGAGCAGTTGCTTGTGGAGGGCCTGGCCACGCTGGTGGATCGTTGGCCCCACCCGCAGGCGGAGCGGTACAGCCTGCTTGGGTTACAGGCCCGGCGGTCTCATGTGGGGCAGTGGACGAAGGAGCCTTGAACCGCTCGGTGGTGCGCCTATGCTTCTTGCGTGCGGGTTTGCGTCTTGTGTGCTGAACTGAGAAAATCAGGGCTGGCGAGCGGTCTTGGCGGTTCGCGATTGAGGCGGGCATGAGGCATAAGAAACATCACGATCGGCCACGCGACGTGCGGCTGGAGATGATCGCTGAGACCAGTGCGTATCTGAGCTGGGCGCTGAGGCAGGGCTCAGCCATGCCCCGGATCCCTACCCGGCGCGTGGCCCAGGGGGGCTTTGGCGGTATCCTCCGCAACCGCGGCATGAGGGCGGCCGTGCTGGCCTTCTGGGAGCGAACCCTCGCCAGCAGCGATCAGGCAGGAAATCAGCGTTGAAGACGGTGTGCGCTTTGAACCGATGGCATTTGTGGGCGTACAGTAAGGTTTGCAGGGGCAACATCGCCTCAGCCAGATTCCGATAACCCAGGCGAGAACTCCCCCATGTCAACCCGTGCAACGATCAGCCCAAGTTACCGATGGCGCATCGGCATCGTCGGCCTCGCGGCGGTGGCGTTCGGCTGCTGGTTCATCTATGACTGGAAGATCGGATACCCCGCCAAGCAGGCGCTCTACAACGAGTACCAAAGCGTCGTCGCGCCCGAGGGGGATGGCAAGCTGCTGGGCAACTACCAGCAGGCCTGGCACGAGTACGCCACCGCCAAGGGCTACAGCACCAGCGAACCCAAAGAGGTCAGCGACAGGGACATTGAGACGCAGCTTTACTACGGCCTGCCGTGCTTCCTCGTGGGCATCCCGTTTGTGGTGTCATGCCTGCTGATGGGTCGGCGGTTCGTGGAGGTGGACGACGAGCAGGTGTGGGACCACAAGGGCCGCAAGGCCACATGGGACCAGATCACGCACATCGACAAGTCGCGTTGGGCCACCAAAGGCATCGCAGTGATCGAGTACAAGGCCGAGGGGGTCACCAAGC
Organism: Phycisphaeraceae bacterium; assembly: GCA_041743835.1. Classification (GTDB taxonomy): domain Bacteria; phylum Planctomycetota; class Phycisphaerae; order Phycisphaerales; family Phycisphaeraceae; genus JBGTLW01. The sequence continues at coordinate 5,502 of JBGTLW010000009.1, forward strand.
GGATCACGCTCGACGATTGGAAGTACGACCGGGCCGCGACACAGAGCATCCTGGCTCAGGTAGAAGCCAAGACAGCCGGTGGCGAGGTCGCTGAGGCACCCGCGACCGAGGCTGATGCGCCAGCCCCCGAGGTTGCATGACCGGCTGAACGTCATCGCTCTCGACCCACATCGGTGGAGAGTCACTCTGCCAGTTGCTCTAAAGATGAGGCTCTTTACCGCTGCACGGAGGCGATGGGGGTCGGGGTGTTGACGCCCGCCACGGGGTCGAGGTCGCCTACACCCATCCGGCTTGTCGAGCGGTAGCGGGTGGAGGTGCTGGGGCTTGCCGCCCCGGTTTCACTGACCGCCACCAGCCCGATCTTCTGGTGCACATACAGCGGGGCGTTGACGATCAGCTTGCCATCGAAATAGGCCACGCGTGCGCCTTCGACCTCGTTCCACAGGGTCGGCTCCACGGTGTCACGCACGGTCTGCGCCAGGGCGTCGCCGCGCTCCTGCTTGGTGGGCGCTCGCTCGGCGGGTTGTTCCTGCCTGAAGATCTCTTTCCCCTGCGAGCCGCCCCCGCTTGATGCGTTGCTGCCGCCAGCGTTTGTGTTGCTCAGCGCGTCGTTGAGGTCGAAGCTTGGGCCTTCAAAGTTGGGGATATCCATGACCAGATCGTTTACGAGATAAACCCGCAGGACCAGCCGCTTGTTGGCCTGTCGCAGCGTGGTGACCTGGATGTACCACGGGGTGGTTTCGTACATCAGTTGGGCGTCGGGCCCAGCCTGGGCCATAAGCAGCGCCAGCAACTGCCCGGCCGGGATGTTGTTCAAGCGCAGGTTCACACGTTGGTCACGCGCGATACCCTCGTTCTCCATCTGGTTCCAATCGACGACCAGCGGGATCTGTGTCGTGTCCGACCACCAGCGGAAGGCCTGCTCAAGCGTCGCGTCCTCGATCTCCACGCGGTCCACGATGTCCCGCATGCGCTCGCGGAGGCTGGCGGGCTCGTGAGCGACAGCCCGGCGTTGCTCGGCCGCACGCTGCTGCTTCACCTGATCGATGCGGTCTGAAAGCGATTGTGCATCAGCGGGTAACGCGATGAATCCGACAGCCGCGATCCCCAGAAAGCTCATGCCCCAGCGGTAAGTTGCGGTCATCGGTACGCTCCTTGCGTTGCAGCGGTGGTTTTTGACTCCCAGCGACACGGCCGGAAGTCCTGTTTCATTTACTTGGCGGTTTGGGCCGGGTTTTGGTCAGCCCCGCAGCCGTCGTTGCAATGCGGCGATGGTCTGCTCCGTCTCTTCGAGTTGCCGACGGATGATTTTGCGGTCGTCCTCATCGGTTAACTCCGCGAGCTTTTGCCGAAGGCGGACAGCCTCCACGGTGGCGGTCTCCAGTTGCTCCAGCAGCACGCTTTCGGGATTGAACACATGCTCGACCATCACGCACCATCTCCATTTGAGTGTAGCACCCCGGGGCGGCTAATCACAGGACAAAACGATAATCCTGATCCCCAATTCTGCAACAGTTTGCCCTGTGCCGCCTGCGGCTCGGATAAGGCGATTTTCAAGGCGATTGCGAGGCCGGGTGGTCAGACCAGGCTGGATCGGCCGGCGGCCAGTTCCCGCAGCTTGGGCAGCACCAGCTCGACGCACAGGATTTTGATGCAGGCCGCGACCGGGATCGCCACCAGCAGGCCGATCAACCCACCCAGCACACCGCCCGCCATGACCACCAGCAGCACGGTGAGCGTGCTCATCTCGGTGGCCTTGCCCTGGAGCAGCGGCTCGACCACCCAGCCGTCGATGGCCTGAGCGAGGACATACACCAGCGTGGGCCAGAACAGCACCCACCACGAGAAGGTGCCGCCCGCCATCGCGTCCAGCGAAGCCAGCAGCAGCGCAACCCCCCAGCCCAAGACGATCAGGTATGGCACCAGCCCCAACACCCCGCTGAGCAAGCCCAGCAGGAACCAGTACGGCACACCCGCGATCCCCCACCCCGTCGACAGCATGACCGCCAGCAGGAAGCCCTGCAGCAGCCTCCCGCGGAGCCAGGCCGAGACGGTGCGGTCCATCCGCTTGAGGATCTGGAGTGTGCGCGCGCGGTGTTGCACGGGGATGAAGGGGATGAACCAGTCCATGAACTCCCCGAGCTTCCAACTCAGGAAGAAGAAGCTGAACAACGCGACCATCACAAACAAGAGCCAGTACATGGTGAGGCTGATGGCCGAACCCACGACGTTGGTCCCGACGTCCATCGTCTTAAACGCGGTGTCCGCTACCGTGCCCCACTCCAGGCCCGCGACCGCGTCCATGGTGCGTTGGAGCAATGCCTGCACGGGGTTGGATTGAAGCATCCGCGCGAAAGCGGTGACTTCTTCTTTCTTGATGTCTTCCTGCTGCGCCTCGCCGTCCTTCTCCGCGTCGGTGTCCGCTGTGGCTTTCGTATCGGGCTCGTCCTGAGCGGCGTCGGGGCTGGCCGTTTTATCAGTCTGCTCAACCCCGGTGATTTGAGACACGACATCGCGTTCGTTGACTTCCGCAACGAGGCTGTCAACCACCTCGGGGTACACCTCTTCCAGCTTCAGAAACAAGGACGAGCCCTGCTGGATCAGCACGGGCACGCCCAGCAGCAGGGCCAGCGTGACCGCCAGCGCACCCGTCGCCATGATCAGCCCCGTCCCGCCCCAGCGCGGGATTTGCAGCCGACGCTCCATCCAGTCCACCAGCGGGTTGAAGATGTACGCCAGCGTCAGCGCAAAGACCACCGGCGTCAGGATCGAACGCAGGGCGTAGACCAGCCCCGCCACCGGCGGGATCACAAACGCCAGAAACACGAACACCGCCGTCGCGCCCATCAGGAACTGGAACCACGGCCTAAGCCAGATCGGGACAGCCACGACATCACCCGGTGGGGTCGCAGTGTTGCCGGGAATATTGGGTTCGGTCATCCGTGACCTTTCGTGGAGACGGCCAAGTCGCGGGGGCACACAACCCACGCGCAGGGATACCCGCCCCGTGGGCAAGGCCTGTTGGTGTTATCGGTGCTTCACCCCGCCGGACTTCGATTCGGGCCGGTTCGTAGGCGCGAGGCACGTGGCGTTTAGCCTTCGTTGATGCACAGGTCGGTGGGGAAGGCGTTGCTGAAGTCGAACAGGCCGTGGAAATCCTCGAGCCGATCTTCATCGGTCTTGTGCATCAGCCCCGCCTCAACCATCGCGAAGACGATGCGCCCGAAATCCTCGCAGCCACGGATGTTCCACCGCCGCAGCACCGACCGCGCCAACTGCCCGTACTCGTTGATCGCGAACTGCCGCAGCCCATCGCAAAGCTCCGCGCCGGAGATGTGCCGTGTGGGGATGTCCTGCCCGTCCTCAAAGAGGGCGTCAGACTGTGCGTCGAGTTCGCCGTGGATGCTGCGCACCGTGAAATCAAGCCCGCGTTGGACATACAGGAAAGCGTCCAGCGGATAGGGCGTCCTCTTGGCGATCGCTTGCAGGTCTTGGGCGGGTTTGGTTGCCGGCATGGGGGCAGGTCTCGGCAGGTGTTGAGCGGGCTCTCGTACCGCTGGATTATACGCAGACCAACCGCGTTGTGCAGATCGGATGGAAAAGCAAGCCCTCCCCGCCCCACAGGGCCGCGCCCACAAGGAAGCGGTCCCCCAAACCCCCGGCAGTTCCCCGGAAGTTCCCCCGTAAGTTCTCCCAGAAGTTCTCCCAGAATCCCCCGCACTGCTTCCCCGCCCGGTCAGTACCCACCCTCGCGCATCTTGTTCAGGGACTCGGGGAAGGGGTAGCGGGCGAACAGGGCGGTATCACCCATCTCCCACATGAACGGGGCCGGGTACACATCGCCGCTGAACCCCGCCTCGTGCATGGTCCGCAGCACCTTCTCGAAGCTCGGTTCGTGCCCGCCCTCATCCACGAGCTTATTCGCGTTGGCGCCGAGGAATGACACCGACGCGGTGGGCAGGCGTTCGGTTTTTCGGCGGATCATCTCCGTGACCAGTCGGAAGCCGTGGGACAGGTTGTCCAGTGTCATGTAGTCGTGGCTGGTCGGGCGGAGCAGCGCGAGCACCTCCACCGTGTCCATGTCGTACTTGAGTACGGTGACGCGGTCCTGGCTGGCGAACTGGCGCGCGTACTCGGTGATGCTGTTGACCGACCAATGGCTTGTCGGCAGCAGCCGCGCCAGGTGGCCGATGAGCCCGCGGGAGTTGTCCTCCGGGTTCACCGCGCACACCAGCGAGCGGTACCGGCCCGCCAGGAGATCGTCGAGCATGTGGTGGCCCCACATGATCCGAAGCCGGCGCGACATGTCCGGCCGCGTCGTGGGTGGGGCGTCGGGCACGATCACCAGCTTGTCCGAGGCCAGCGACTGGGTAATGACCGTGTCCAGCCCGCCCTCGTAGATACGCTTGTTGGTGTTTGTCGGCATGGTTTCCCTCGATCAGGCTCTTGATTTCAAGCGGGGCAGGCGGGCACCCCGTGCATCTGGTGCTGGTTAAAAGAGACGGACTCGAATCGGTTCTTCGATATCATACCAACCCACATGCCCGAGACGTTCGCCCACCTCCCGCCGCTGGAACCCGCACGTCTGCACGAGCGCCGCGAGCGGGTGTTTCTTGTGATGGCTGGGCTGTTCCTGGGGACACTGGCGATGCTCAACATCCTTGGCATCACCCGGTTCATCGTGCTCGCGGGTTACGGGCCAGAGACCGGGTTGGTATGGGGTAAACCAGCAGCGTGGACCTTCGCTGTGGCCGTCGGTGTGCTGCCTTACCCGATCACGTTCCTCTGCACCGATCTGATCTCCGAGTTCTATGGCCGACGCCGGGCCAATTTCGTGGTCTTCGTGGGGTTCATCCTGAATCTATGGGTCGTCTTCATCCTGTGGATCGGCGGGGTGCTGCCGGGCTTCGAGATGGTGGACCCGCTCACCGGGTTGCCGGCCCCGGATGCCGCCGGCCGGGCCCCTGTTTTCTACGAGGTCCGCACGCTCGCGTTCGGGGCTGTCACCGCGTCCATGATCGCCTACCTCGTGGCCCAGTTTGTCGATGTGCAGGTCTTCCACTTCTGGAAACGGCTGACCAAGGGCAAGCACCTCTGGCTGCGGAACAACGGCTCAACGATCGTCAGCCAACTCGTGGACACCGTCGCCGTCATCCTCATCACCCACTTCTACGCCAACGCGCTCCCCGTGGCCACCGCAGAAAACCCCAACCCGGCCGGCTGGGACCTGTGGACCATCCTGCTCACGTTCATGCTCACCGGCTACGCCTTCAAGCTGGTCGCGGCCCTGCTCGACACCCCGGTGATTTATCTGGCGGTCCGGCTGCTTGGACCCTATCTGCGTATTGACCCCACGAAGGAGCACGCCGCGGACGTTGAGGAATCGGCCGGCCGGGGGGTTGGGTCTTGAGCGCTACGAACGACAAGCAAGCCCTCCGCCGCCTTGGCCGCGAGGCGAGGTTGGCCGTGCCGGATCACGCCGCCGCGTCGCGCGCGATCGCGCTGTCAGTGTTGGCCATGCCTGAGGTCACCCAAGCACGGGCCGTGGCCTGCTATGTCGGCGGGGCGGGGGAGGTGGCGACGGATGTGCTGATCGACGGGCTTTTGGAGGCCGGGATCGCGGTGGGTGTGCCGGTGACGGGGGACGACGGGTGGATGATGATGGCGGCCATTGATTCACGCGACGAGCTTGTGCCCGGGCTTTGGGGCATCGCGGTGCCCGCCAGTGTGCGTCCGATGAAAGGTGCGATCGATGTGTCGATCTGCCCCGGGCTGCTGTTCACGCGGGATGGGCGTCGGCTTGGCCGGGGCGGGGGGCACTACGATCGCTTCCTCGCAGCCCACCCCGCCACGCTGGCGATCGGGCTGTGTTTCACTGCCCAACTGGTGGACGACCTGCCCACCGAGCCGCACGACCGGGCGATGCATGTGGTCGTGACGGAGGCGGGCGTCCACCGCACTGCGAGGGGCTGACGTTTTTTCAGGTCAGGTAGGCCGACAACTCAGCCGGGGGCTGGACATCCACCGGTTCGCGGCCGGGGTGGAAGACACGGGCCGACGCACCCAGCAGTTGGATCGCGTCACCCTCGACCCTGAGCATCCCGCCCTCCCACAACCCGACGACGGGGCGGCTGTTCATCTCGTGGAACTCGCGGATGCGGTCGTCGCGTGTCTCGCCGAAGTGCTCGTGATAGCCCGTGTCGGTCTTCACATGGACCTGGCCGGTGTAGTAGTGCGCGTTGATCTGGAACGGCACGAGGCCAAGCGTCTGGAACGAGGCCGGCGAGGTGATGGGCATGTCGTTGGTCGTCTGCATCGTCGGGCAAGCGACGTTGGTCCCCGCAGACACACCCATGTACGGCACGCCCTCGCGCACACGCCGCCGGATCGGCTCAAGCAGCCCCAGCCGATGAAGGTCCGCCGTGAGCCGGAACGTGTTGCCCCCCCCGACGCTGATAGCCTCAGCCTCCTCCACCGCGCGGATCGGGTCGGGGAACGTGTGCAGCCCGACTAACTCGATCCCCGCATCAAACCCGCGCTGCTTCATCGCCGCGACGTACCCATCGTGGTCCTTGATGGCATAGGGCAGGAAAATCACCCGCGACACGCCCTGAAACAACTGACGGGTCTGTTCGATGAGCAGGGCCTGCCGTTCTTCGGTGCGGAACCCGCCGCTTCCGAGCAATAATCGCATGGTGGTGTCTCCTGGTTGGGTGGCAGGTTAGCGGGTTTCCTGGCCTGGGTCGCGGAAAAGATTTTGGTGGGGGGTGGTTGTGCGTGTAACCTGATGCTTTGGCCGATCAAGTTTGACAGACGGGCGATTCTGCCCGTTGACGCCGATGGGGCCGTAGTGATGCCCCGAGAAGGACACTTCACCATGCGTCAGGGTGTGAGAAACGGGCTGGTTGTCGCGGGGTTGGCTGCGGCATGTCTGCTCTGGTCGGCCGCCCCCTCGATCGCCGCCCCCAAGTCCCGTCAAGCCAAGGCGCCCCTCCCCGGCCAAGTCCCCGTCTCAGCTTCGGACCCCGCCGTCATCGCTGCCGCGGCCCGTATCGACCAACTCATCCTCGAACCCGCCTTGGCCAAGGGGCTCAGCCCCGCGCCGCGGTGTGATGACGAGACGTTCCTCCGCCGGGCCACGATCGACCTGATCGCCCGCATCCCCACCGCCGCGGAGTACGAGGCCTACTTCAGGCTGCCCGCCGAGACCCGCCGAGCCGCGCTGGTCGATCGGCTGCTAAGCGACCCGCGCTTCAACGACCGCTGGGCCATGTTCTTCGGCGACATGATGAACATCCGCTCCAGCGCCGACGGCGGGGCGACGTTCCACGGCTTCATCCGCGACTCGCTCCGCGACCGCAAGCCCTACGACCAGATGGTCCGGCAGATCATCACCGCCACCGGCACGCTCCGCGATAACGCGCCCGTCGGTTTCTTCCTCGGCTCGAATGCCGACGCACTCGAAGTCACCGGCATCCTCACCCAGACACTCATGGGCGTCCGCATGCAGTGCGCCCAGTGCCACGACCACCCCTACGACATCTGGACCCAGAAAGACTACTACGGCCTCGCGGCGTACTTCGGCTCCACCGACGTCCGCTACCGCGAGGAGACCGGCTCGCTCTACGTCATCGACGTGAAGGGCACGACCATCATGTGGCCGCCCGTCGCCCGCAAGGGTCGGCCCCAGCAGCCGGTCGAGCCACGCTGGCCCCTCGAGCGAGCGTCGCCCGATGAAGCTGGCCTCGCCCTGGCAATCCAGCAACTCGACGCCAAGCAGAGAGACCGCGCCGACCACCAGGCCATGGAAGACCTGCTCGCCTCGGCCGAGAGCCTCACCACGCCACGAGACGACACCGCCGGCATGCTCGACAAGTCCACGCGCGTGATCGAGCACATCGTCGAGAGCGAGCGGGTGCAATCCAAGCGCGAGGCCTTCGCGGACCTCATGTCCTCGCCCACCAACAAGTTCTATGGCTGGAACCTGAGCAACCGCGTCTGGGCAGAGCTGATGGGCCGGGGCATCGTCACCCCGGTGGATGACATCAAGAGCGACAACCCGCCCTCCAACCCGGCGCTGCTCGATGAGCTGTCCCGTCACCTGCTTGCGTCCAACTACGACATGCGTGCGCTGATTGCCGCGGTGGTGATGAGCGAGGCCTACCAGCGGACGCTTCTTGAAGGCAAGCCCGCCGAAGAGCGCGAGCCTTACGAGCACGCCTTCGTCTCCACCCCGCTCCGCCGGATGAATGCCGAATCGATCTACGACTCGATCCGCATCGCGGGCCATGTGGATGGGTACAAGCACTCGCCGGGGCGGAACATGCGCGAGATCAGCGTGCGCCTGCGCGTGCCGGAAAAAACGGTCGAGCAGATGATGGCCCAGCGCGAGACCCCACCCGCCACGCCCGCGCCCGCAAGCCCCGCGCCAGCCGCGGACCCCGCGATGATGCAAGGCGCAGACAGCGCCGGCGGGGCGACCGCGATGGTGGACGACCCATACGCCTCCGAGACCCGCATCGACGTGGAGGGCCTGCTCGCCGCGATCACTTTGCAGAAGGAAGACCCGCTGATGGGCAGGCGCATTGTCGAGGTGAACCCCGACGACGTGGACCCCGCGAAGATCGCCATGCGAGAGGCCGCCGCCACCGACCCCCGCCGGTTCAGGACGGTGACCGTCAAGCAGCAGATCGACGATAACCCGGTGTTTGAGTCGGCCATGTCCATCCGCGCCCCCGCGCCGCCCGAGCACTTCCTCCGGCAGTTCGGGCAGACCTCGCGCGTCATCCTCGGCGAGAAGCGAGACACCGGGGCTAACACGCGGCAGGCCCTGCTCCTGCTCAACGGCAAGCTCGCCAACGAAGCCGCGCGCGTGGGCGACCTCGAACCCGCGCACAAGCTGCTGCACGAGAAGCGTGATGTGAAGGATGTGGTCGAGCTCATCTACATCGAGTGCCTCACCCGCAAGCCCGGCGCGGATGAGCTGGACGCCGCGCTGGCGATGTTCGCCGCATACGACAACCGTGCCGACGCCGTCGCCGACTTGCGATGGGCCATCTTCAACAGCCACGCCTTCCGCTACCTGCCTTGATACGACCGTGAGCCACGCCGCCGGCTCGCACCCGCGACCGCCCGTTCCGCCGACCCTTTGCTTTGGAGCTTGACTATGAACAACGGCTGCCCGTCTTACCACCTTACCCGCCGGGCATTCCTCAAGTACGGCTCGCTGGGTATCGGCACGATGCTGGGCATGCGTGTCGGCGACCTGGTCGCGCTCGCAGCCGAGGCCAACCAACGCGCAGCCGACCACGTCATCCTCCTGTGGATGGGCGGGGGCATGTCCCACATCGACACCTTCGACCCCAAGCCCGGCCGACCCACCCAGGGCGAGTTCGAGCCGATCAAAACAACCGTCGATGGCATCGAGCTTTCCGAGATCATGCCCAACCTCGCGCAGCAGATGAAGCACTGCTCGCTCATCCGCTCGGTCACCGGCAACTCGGGCGATCACGGCGGGGCGACCTACAACCTCATGACCGGCTACCGACGCGCGCCCCAACTCATCCACCCCGCGATGGGGTCGATGGTCGTCCACGAGAAGAAACCCATCGGCGAACTGCCCGCGTTCATCTCCATCTCCGGCCGGGCGCACGCCGCGGGGTACCTCGGCCAGGCGTGCGAGGCGTACTTCGTGGCCCGCGCGGGGATGCCCGACCCCTACGTCCGGCTGCCCGAGGGCATCACCGACATCCGCGCGGAGAAGCGGCTTGAAGCGCTCGAAGCCCTCAACAAGCGCTTCCGCGAGAAGAACCCGGACATGCAGATCGACGCGATCGACGAGTCCTATCAAGCCGCGCTCAACTTCATGCAGAGCCCGGCGCTCAAGGCCTTCGAGCTCGACGAAGAACCCACCGAAACCCGCGAGCGTTACGGCACCGGGGACTTCGGCCGCGGCTGCCTGCTGGCGCGGCGGCTGGTGGAGAACGGTGTCCGCTTCGTCCAGGTCAATAAGGGCGGGTTCGACACCCACGCCAACAACTTCAACCTCATGCGCGGGCTCGGCGGGGAGATCGACAAGGGCATCGCGGGGCTGATCGGCGACCTCGCGGCGTCGGGCATGCTCGACCGCACCCTCGTCCTGGTCCTAAGTGAGTTTGGACGCACACCACGCATCAACGCCGGCGCAGGCCGCGACCACTGGCCCCGCGTGTTCAGCTCACTCATCGCCGGCGGCGGGATCAAGCCCGGCCAAGTCATCGGCTCATCCGATGAGGACGGCTACGAAGTCGCGCAGCGGGCAGTGCAGGTCGTGGACATGCACGCCACCGTCTGTGCCGCGCTGGGCATCGACCACACCAAGCACGTGCAGACCCCGCTCGGCCGACCGATGAAGCTCGTGGACGGCGGAAACCCCATCAAAGAACTGTTCTCGTAAATCACGGGCCTGCTGACCGCTTGGGTTGCCGCTTCTGTGTTTGCGTGATTGCAGCTACGTCCCCGGCCTGTCGCGCTTCGCCAGCGCCGCTGCGTGCGCAGCCGATGCGCTGGCAAGGCCACGCAACCCATACCCACCCTCCAGACAACTCACGACACGCCCCCCGGCGTGCTGCTCCGCCATCTGCATCACCACGCCGGTCAACTCGGCAAAGTCAGCATCCTCCAGTCGGAAGTCGCCCAGCGGGTCATCCACGCGGCTGTCAAAGCCCGCGCTGATGATGAGGAGCTCGGGCTTGAAGCGATCGATCGCCGGGCCAAGCTTGTCGGTGAACGCCGCCATCACCGGCCCGCGCCCGGTGCCAGCCGGGAGCGGGCAGTTGATCGTCAGCCCCTTGCCCGCGCCATCCCCGGCCTCGTCGGCAGCGCCGGTGTGGGGATAAAGCGGCGACTGATGCGTGGAGAAGAACAACACGGTCGGGTCGTGATAGAAGATGTCTTGCGTGCCGTTGCCGTGGTGGACATCCCAGTCGATGATGGCCACGCGCCCGAGGCCGTGGACCGCCTGCGCGTAGCGTGCAGCGATCGCGGCGTTGTTGAAGATGCAGAACCCCATGCCGCGATCGGAGGTTGCGTGGTGCCCCGGGGGCCGAACCACACAGAACGCGTTGCGTGCCCGGCCTGTGATCACGCGGTCCACCGCCATCGTCGCCGCCCCAGCCGCGAGCAGCGCCGCCCGCCAGGACCCGCCGCTGACGTGGGTATCGCCCGTGCTCAGCATCTCCCGACCCGCCGCGATCTCCCGCTCCGCGAGCGCGATGTAGTCCGCATCGTGGCACAACTCCACGTGCTCAAGTGCGATCGGCTCTGCCTGCTCGACGCGCACCCGTGCGGCGTCGGCATCAACGATCGGCGCGATCCCCTGCATCACCGCATCCACCCGCGCAGCAGCCTCGGGATGCCCCCGGCCGGTGTCATGCAGCTTGCAGTCCCCGTGCGTGACAATCAAGGTCGCGTCTGACTTTGGTGCGTTGGTCATCGTGATCCCATGGTCAGCGTTGAACATGCGCGGGCTTATCACGCAGACCCCAAACCAAAGCCGCTATTGCCGCGCCCCAATGTCTTGTCCGAGCCGCCTCGTCCCCGAGGCGGGGCCGCCTCCGGCGGCAGAGCGAGCCTAGCTCGCCCCGTCGCGGGGACGCGACGGCTCGGATGTTGGCGTGTGCTGCGTGCTGGTTACGCTCCGTCACGCGACACCTCGCTTTCGACGCACAACCGCATGTGCCACATCACACCAACGCCTTGACCGCTTTGGTGATGCCTTCGGGGCCCAGGCCCTGGTAGTCCATCTGGCGCCAGAGGCCGCCGGAGCCTTCGGTGTGGGTGCCGATGTGGTTGAAGTTGCCTTTGTAGCCGCGCTTCATCAGCTCGGCCCCGAGGCGGACGCCCAGGCCGGTCTTGACGTTGAACTCTTCAGCCACCAGCACGAACGGGCTGGCCAGCAGCTTGGTCATCGTGCTGGGGTCGATGGTGTTGAGCGTGGCCTTGCAGATCAGGCCGACGCCCGTGCCTTCCTTGCGGAGCGTGTCCACCGCGCCGAGGGCACGGTGCAGCGTGGAGCCAAACGACACCACGTACCCGCCGCCCGCCCCGGCCTTTGCCTCGCGGATGATGTCATCCTTGCCGGAGACAAACTTGAAACCGTCCGCGTAGAACTTGCTGCCATCCTCCTTGAGGATATAGGGGATCTTCGAGCGGTTGGAGAAGACGAAGCGCAGGCCCTTGTCGTGGAAGACGCTTGTGACACAGGCGCAGAACTGGTTGGGGTCGCCGGGGAAGTACGCGCGGGTGGTGTCGTGGTCGGCTTCGAGGCCGCCATCGCAGAAGAGGTTGTTGAGCCCGAAGTGGCAGGTGTTGTCGGCCATGTCGTCACACCCCGCGTGGCTGAAGTGCGCCAGCACGTTGGCGCGGTTGAGCCTGGCCATGGTGATCTCGCTGACGCACATCTCCAGGAACGCGGAGAAGGTGGCGAAGACGCCCTGCTTGTCGGCATCGAACCCGAAGCCAGCCGCGGCTGAGTAGTTGCCTCGCTCCATGATCCCGCCCATGACATAAATCTCGGGGAACGCCGCGCGGATCGCCGCGATGCCGGTGGACCCTTCAAGGTCGCAGTCGAACACCTTGACGGTGCGCTGGCGCTGCTTGGCATCGAGCGTGCTAAGCACATCGACCATCACCTTGCCGAACAGCCCGCGGCAGGCCTCGCCGTCCTCGGAGCAGCCGGGGTAGGTGGGCTTGCCTGGGCCTTTCTTGATCTGGTTGAGGTAGTCGATGGCCGCGGTGTGGCCCCGCGCTTCGAGGTAGATGATGGCGTCTTTCACGCCGACAACGTCGTGGCCGTGGGGCGTGCCTTCGACGTGGGGGATGCCCGGCGCCATCTTGCGTTTGTTGATGACCGCCACGGGGCCGAGCGTCTGGATGGCCTTGACGATGCGGGCGTAGAGGCTGTCGATGTCTTCACCGTCGCCGGTGTCAACCGCGAGGCCGTGACCCGCGAGCGTCTTGCCCACGTCGTAGCCGGGCAGGTATTGCGAGGGGTGGCCGGCGATGGTGACGTCGTTGTCGTCGATGAGCAGCTTGATGTTGAGCTTCTGGGCGACGGCGAGACGCGCGGCCTCGGCGTCGTTGCCCTCCTGCTGCGAGCCGTCGCTGCCGAGCACAAAGACCACCCGGTCCGGGTGCGCCATCGCCACGCCGTTGCAGAACGGCCACATATGCCCCAGCCGGCCGGAGGAAAACTTCACGCCGGGCGTGAACCCAAGCTCCGGGTGGCCGGGCAGCTTGGAGAGGTACTCGCGGTAGTACAGCAGCTTCTCGGCAGAAAGCTCGCCATGCAGCACAGCCCAGAGGTACTGGGTCGCGACGCGGTGGCCGGCCTCGTCGAAGAAGGCGGGGTAAAGCCGATCGCCCGCCGGGCCACGCATGAGCGCATCGAGGATGCACACCTCGGGCACCGTGTCGTAGGGCCCGCCCGTGTGCCCGCCCACGCCGCGCGCCGCGCCGGTCGCGGTGAAGAACACCATCGCGTCGCGGCAAAGCTGGACGTTTGCCTTGAGCGCTTCACGCTGCCCGCCGGTCAGCTTGCTGTTTGCGGGGTCCAGCGCGATGGGCTGGTACGCGGTGAGGTCGATCGGGAAGGCTTGTGAATCGAGGATGGTGGTGCTCGCGGCTGTGGTCATGGGGGGCGCTCGATGTGAGGGGGGCGGGGCGTCGGTTGGCTGGCCACATCGGCCAAGCCGATGAGATTCTAACAACCCTGTGATAGGCCGGTGTGAGATTCAGGCATCACCGTCAAGAGCCAACTTGAACCAGATGATGACAGCCTTCAATCCACAGCACGCAGGTGATCATCGGCGTAGCGATAGACACGCTGGCCGAGCTTGAGCGTGGCGGCGTCCTTGTCGCGTGTCAGCGTGGCTTGCGGGTGTGGTCGGCCGTCGCGCTGGATGGTGATGACAGCCAGGAGCCGCGTCGGCTTGGTGGGCGTGTCTCCCGCTTGCGGGTGCTGCGTTGAGTCGAGTTGGAGGTCGTCGAGCAGCGAGTCCAACTCGCGGTCGCTGGCCAGGGGGTTTCCGCCTTTCTCGCGCTGCTGGTCGAGCTTTTCCTTCTGGCTGAGCACGCGGTCGATAGTGAGGTCAACCCGGCGGCCCGTGTTCTGATCGCCATAGGCAGCCGTCGCCAGGTGCAACTCGCTCTCCGAGAAGAAGGTGACGCGCATCGTGGCGGGGCGGGTGTTGCGTTCGCGGTCGCGGCCGAGCGTCAAGTCAAAGCCCGACCCTTCGCCGGGCTTGAAGAAGCGCAGCCCCGGCGAGAGCTTGTCCGTCGGATCGGTGATGACATTGACCCGGCCCAACCTCATCCGCCACGCCTTCTCCTTCCCGCCCACGCGCGTCCATCGATCCGCGACGAGGATCACAGCATCGGCCCCGCTTGTGCCGGAGTAGTCCACCTGCACTGCCCGCGCGAGTTCGATCCTGGCGTCCCGGCCGTCGGGCTGGTACTCCCCACGCTCGCCAAACTTCCCGCCGGTGAACTTATCCAGCACGACCGTCGCGCTGCCTGATCCGTCCGGCTGAAACTGCGCATGCGTCAGACGCCCCGGCCCAGCGGGGAAGGTGTCGCGGACCGTAAGGGTGGAGCCGGTGTGCGCCTCGCCGACGTGGTGCCCACTGAGGTCGGTCCACGCATGGCCAGCGCCGTCGATCTCCAGCACGCCGAAGCTGTAGATGGACGCCAAAGGCCCGGACGCGGCGTGCAGCCTGACCAGAACATCATCCGCGCCTTCCAGCCCGCTGTTGAACGTGACCACCCCGTGCGATTCATAAGTATGGGCGAGTTTGTATGTCTGTGCGGGGTGCGTGGCCTCGGCTTCCAGGGGGTGCGTGACCAGCGCCATCAGCGCATCGAGCGGGCGCGCGATGCCCAGGCCGTGGCGGTCCATGTACCACCGCGCGACGCCTTGCGATTCGCTGGGCATAAGGGCTGCGGATTGCGAGACCATGTAGTCCAGGGTGCGTGCGCGTTCGTGCCCACGCAGGCGCACGGCGATACCCGTGAGGTGCTCGAGCCCGGTGCCCGCCGCGAGGTTGTCGCCGGTGACGTGTTGATGCATCGTCAGCAGCGGGAGCAGCGTCTCGTGAGTTTCCCACCCGCCCCAGCCGTCGGCCCCGACCTGCGCATCTACATAGCGCAGGACCGAGCGCATCAGCCGCGTGTAGTTCTCTCGCATGTTGTCGTGAAACGTTTTGTCCGCCAGTTCAAAGCGCTGCGCATCGCGGGTGTAGTCCTGTTGCGTGTAATCGCGGAGCCGTGGCGACTGGTTGGCGTAGCCACCGGTGGGCCGGACATCGACCGCCATCGTGTAGAGGCCGGGCAAGAGCCGGACCAAATCACCATCGCGCACCGGTTGGCCATTGATCCACATGCGACAGCCGGCAGAGTGCGACTTCCAGTTGGGCATCGCCTGGACGACGCGCTCTTCATCGTTGTCGATGACGGTGTAGAGGATGAACTGATAGCCGACGCGCTTGCCCGCATCGGTTGACCACTGGCTCACCAGTGCTTTGCCCGGCGGGAAGCCCTTGCCGGTGGAACTGGTCCAGAAGCGGCCGCAGTCGCGCATGTAGATGGTGGGATTCGGGCCGTGCTGCCCCGCGGGGTCGTAGGGCCTCCAATCCAGTGAGACACCATCGACGGCAACGCGGTCGCCCGGCTCTGGCCGCAGCTTGTCCCAGCCGCCCCATGCCTTGACGATTTCATCGGTGCTGCCGTGCTTGAACGGGCCGTTGGTCAGCCAGTGCCGCGGCATCACGTCGTCTTCATACGGGTTCACCGGCACGCCGAGCCACGGCTCATAATCGGTGGTCGGCTCAATCAATCGCACGCGGTCGAGGGGCGTCGGCTTGAACACCGGCGGGCTGTCTTTGAGCAGCGCCAGCGCAGCGGTCGCGGCCGCGGCCCGGAACTTGATCCCGCCACTATCCCCCGCCGAGCGCAGGTTGAAGCCGGACTGATCGTTGGCAAACGTGTAGTACCGGCCTGTGTTGAGCAGGTCCAGCCCGTCGTCACGCTGCGCAAGGTCGCGTATGTTCTTCTCCAGATACGCAAAGACCATGTTGCGGAAGTCTTCATCCCACGCGTCGTGGCACAGGTCGTAGCTCACCGCGAGGCCCTGCAGCGTGTACGCATGGAGCCAGCCGCCGCCGTAGTAGTACGGGCTGAAAAGTTCGCCGGTACACCATGCCTTGGCTTGCTCCGCGTGCTTCTTGTCGCCGGTGAGTTGATAGAGCAGGCCGTGACCAATCGCCCAGTTCGGCCCCATCGAGTGCGTGGCTTTGGGGAAGTGGTAGCCAAAGCCGTGGGTGTGCGCGCGGTCGAGCAGCGTCGCAAGCTCCTGCATGATGGCCTGGCCTTGCGGGGTCGCGGCACGCTGGCGCAGGGTGTTGAGGTCGGCTTTGCTCAAGAGCAGCCGGGGGTGCCCGTCGGCCGCGAAGCGGAGGCCCTCCGTGGGTGTGAGGTCACGCATCGGGCGGGCTGTGGCTGTAGCCTTGCCGCGGGTCGTGGCATCGAGGAGGAACGCGCTTAGCCGATTGGCGATCAGTGGCTGCTGCCAATCGCGTGCGTCCGGCGCCGTGCCCATGCCCCACGCCTCTTCGAGCTTGCGGTGGGTCTGCTCGTGGTTCGTGCTGGTGGACTTTGCGGTGTATGTGCCGTGATATGAGCCGTCGATCTGTTCGAGGGTGAGTGTGATGGACACGGGACCGCCCAGCGACAGCGGGCGCTCGCGGTTGTGGTTGATGGTCAGGTCGATGTCGAAGCGCCAGCCGGTGGGTGTCGGCTCGGCGCGTGTGACTTTGCCGGGGTGTTCCTGGCCGGGGAGCTGGGGTGTGAAGCCCCAGACCTCAGCTTCCCACTCGCCCCCCCGCCGGGTCAGGTCCAGCTCGAGTGTCTGCGTATCGGTCCAGTTGGATTGCCGCTCGCGCCGGGGTGTTTCATATCGGAGGGCATCCACGAGCGTGACGCGAATGGCTGCATCATCCGCGATGCCCTGCGCGGCCGCGGTGGGGATTCGCGCGCAAGCGAGCAACACCGACAACAGTAATAGGCGTACAGGTCGCATCATCATCGCTCCCCCTTGGTTTCAAACGCCACCAGGTGTTGCCAGTACGTCACTTTCTGGCCGCCGATCTTTAGCATGGCCTGCTCCTCGCGTGGCAACACTTCGACAGGCGGGTGCGTCGCGTCGCCTGCCTGAATCGTCAGCACCAGGATGAAGCCGTTGCGTGCGGTGGGATAGACATTGGGGCCACCCATCGAGGTGGAGGTCACCACGCTGATGTGTTTGTTGAACACCACATTGGCGTCGCTGTTGAGTTTGTCCTTGTTCTCTTGCGGGTATTGCTCGGTGAAGAAATCGATGTGGAAGTCCTCGAAATCAAAGTCCAGCTTTTCTTCATCGCGGCTGCCCATCTTCTTCATCGCTTCGAGCGTCTCGTTCATGGATTTGTCGAACAGTTCTTTGATCCCCGGGCCCGGCTTGACCATGTGAATCCGCAGCCTGCCGTTTGCATCTGCACCCTCATCGGCCGGGGGCACATATTCGATCCAAGCGGTGGGGGGATAGACGACCGTGCCCGCCATGCTGCCGACACCGCCGGGCTGCGTGAGCGTGAATCGTGTGCCGTCGATCTTCACCGCCTCGGCCGGCACCGGCCCGACGCTCGCCTCCCAGACCCGCTGGCGGTCGGCAAGCCCGAGTTGCGATTCGACGAAGACCAGCATCGCGTCCGCACCCGAAGCGCGGGAGTAATCCACGCCAACCGTACGCAAGGCGTAGCTGTAGTTCTCATCGATCGGCTCCCCGGCGTCGGCCTTGGCCGGGTCAAACGTCGCCCAGCCGTTGCCTACGAGCCCGATGGAACCCGAGCCGTCGCGCGTGGCCTGCTTGCGCACGACACGGGCGGGCGATCGCGGCGCGGCCGGGCCGTGATCCGTGAGCAGCGACTCATAGACCTGCACCGTGTTCTGCTGCCGATACGCGGGCCAGGTGAAATCCCCGAAGGTAGCTGTGTCGCGCGCCAGCCACTGGCGACCAAGCCCGGTCACGCTGACCCGGCCGCGTGCGTGCCGTGCATCCGCATCGCCCTGCCCCGCCTCGGCAACCGTGACAAACGCGCCGGGTATTCCTGAACTGCGCAGCACATACGCCCCCATCTGTCGATCCTCCAGGACGCGCTTGATCGAGGTGGGATCGGCGGGCTGGTCGCCGGGCTTCATGGCTAGGGTTCCCAAGATCGCAGCCAAGGGGTGACTGGCTCGCCACGTGCCTGCAACATACGCGCGGACCGCAGCCGCATCGCCCGGCTTTGCCAGCAAGATCGCGGCGGGCAACCAGGCGTGCGTCGCGGGGCTGTCGAAAGTCAGCGCATCGGTTGCCGCCGCCCACATCGCGATGTGACTGACACCGCTGGCATCTGCGGGGTCGCGGCCGGTGACGTGGCGGCTGGCGAGGATGAAGGGCAGCACGGTTTCCATGGCCGCGTCGTAGCCGTGGTTGGTGTTGCCAGCCCCGCGGTCGCCGATGCCCTGCTTGCAGAAGCGTTCAATGGATCGCCTGCTGGCGTGGAATGCCTTCTCCACGCGGGCGTAGGGGGCTGGGTCGCGGCCGTCTGTCAGGACCGCCAGAGCCGCGAGCCCCGCCGCGCCGCGCAGCATGGCCAAGCGGTAGTCCGCCGCAGTGGTGGGTGTGCCCATCACCCCCGCGTGCCCCGCTGCGCCGCCGATGGTTGACGCGAATAACGTGGTCGGCTGCTCGGTCGCGCTCAACCGAACCGCCTGATCGACCAGCACCCGCCGCACCCCCGCTACGACATCCGTGGGCCAGGCATCCCCCGCCAGGTCGTAAGCCACCGCGAGCCCTGTAAGCTCACGCGCAAGCCGATGCGCATCAGCGGTGTCGATGGCGGTGATGGATGCTTGGGCAGCCTCGGCCGAGCGCTCCATCAGCGTGGTATCGTCCGTCACCAGCGCAAGCCACGCGTCACCCGCCGCCGCGAAGCCGTGACACACCAGCCCGTCGCCGGGGACGATACTGCCGGACTGGCCGGCGTCGAGCATGGCCCGCATCGTTGCTTTTTCTGCATCGGTCGGGGCAAGGCGTTGGCGATGTGCAGCGTCCTTCCACGCGGTGCGGGGGACCAGCAGGCCGGGTTGCCATGTGGGGTTCGTGGCCTGGGGGATCGGGGCGATGCGGCCGTGCGCTTCGATGCGCTGGTGCTCCCTGCCCTCCGCGACGTGGGTGATGCTGCTGACCTCGCCGGTAGTGACCCCGCCGCGCCACGCTGGGGTGGTGGCCTTGAAATCGGGGTCGAGCTCTCGCCACAGCGCATCGCGCTGCGGCTTGTTGAGGCCGGTGACGCTGCCCGTGTACGTGCCGCGCAATCGCTGCCCTTGGCGTTCCAAGGTGAGTTGATAGCGTGCGCTGCCGCCGGTGTGAAGGGGGATGTGGTGACGGAGGGTGACGGTCAGGTCGAGTGTGAGCGTGTCTGCTTCCCATTGCGCATCGTGGACCGCGACCGGGTGCTCGAGCGCGGGCGTCAGCTCGCACCACGCGTGCCCCTCGGGTTGGATGTTGCCGCCGATGCTGAGCAGTTCGAGTTGCAGGCTCGGCCGATCCCCCCTGCGTGCCGGTTTGTAGTCGCTGGCGTCGAAGGGCACCGCCTGGTCGATGGTGATGTGCAGCCGTGTGTCAGGAAGATTCGGCGCGGGTGAATCTGCGGCCGCGAAGGTCGTAGCCAGGAACACCACGACGCCACATAGCGCGCAGGCCCGCATCGCGGCGTGACAGTCGTGGCAGATTACGGTCTGCCGATGCGTGTGGCTTCGGCTGGGCCGGGGCGGGTCGGGCATGGCGTGGTCCTTGCGTTGGGCGAGTCCGCGCGGGGTGTGAGATTGATAAGCCGCGTTGTAGAAGGTTTGGCCCGGCCGATCGCAACGTTACACCGCTGACCTACAGCATGGGCAGGTGTCTTGCGGGCAGTGCGTAACCCGTGGTTCTGGCCCTCAGCGGTTCATCATGAATGTTGCGGCCTGCTCGAAAAATGGCCGAAGCAGGGCGACGGCGTCCTCGGGTAGCTGGGCCTCGGCCATGGCCGCTTCCATGTGCGTCACCCAGCGGTCGCGGGCGGTCTGGTCGATGTGGAAGGGCAGGTGCCTTGCCCTTAGCCGGGGGTGGCCCCGGGCCTGGCTGTAGGTGTCCGGGCAACGAATCTTTGAACTAAAAAGTCTCTTAATCGCGATTCAGACCCATCAAAGTCGTCTTTTGGGTACATCGGGGCGAGCAGATCATCCTCCCGCACGCGTCGATAGAAGGCCGCGACCAGGCGGTCGAAGGCCTCGGGCCCCAGCCGATCGTAGAGGTGGGTATCGAGTAGATTTGTCATGGCAGCGGTGGAGGGAGGGCGGTGTCCTGAGGCGTCTTGTTGGAGACTAACCGATTGTCGCTCATTTAGGGCTTGCAATTTCATAATCTCGGGTACAATGTCCCCTGACCAGCCCGGATGATCCGGGCGTTTATCTTGAGACGCTACGCGAAGCTCCACTGTTTGGCAGCCTACCCGTTCGATCTCGCTATCAGGAGCTTCGCAATGAAGATCTACGTCGGAAACCTCAGCTTCAATTCTACCCAGGACTCCATCGAGGGCGTCTTCTCCAACTACGGCGAAGTCCAGGAAGTCGCGCTCATCACCGATCGCGAAACCGGCCGTCCCCGTGGCTTCGCTTTCGTCACGATGGATGACGAAGGTGGAAAGAAGGCCATCGAGGCCCTCAACGGCCAGGAGTTCGAAGGCCGTACCCTCAACGTCAACGAAGCACGCCCACGCGAGAACCGCGCTGGCGGCGGTGGTGGTGGCGGCGGCGGTGGTGGCCGTGGCGGCTACGGCGGCGGTGGTGGTGGC
>JBGTLW010000010.1:0-2996 GCA_041743835.1 Phycisphaeraceae bacterium
GCGCGTGTGGACCGCCTCCCAGGCGGTGATCGTCACCAGCGGCAGCAGGGCCGCGGCCCTGTGGTCCAGCGACGCCGGCTTGCGGGCGGCGGTGCGATAATCCACCAGCGTCAGCGCGGCATGGGCGCCCTGCTTAAAGACGCTTGGGCTGGCGTACACCGCATCGCCGACGTGGAACCCGACCACCTCGCGCCCCATCGCCACGACGATGCCGCTGCAATCAAAGCCGGGGATGATCGGCAGCTCGCGTGGTGCGCGGAACTTGCCCGAGCGGATTTTGTAGTCCACGGGGTTGACCGCCGAGGCGTGGACCTCGATGAGCAGGTCCTTGTCGCCGGGCACGGGGTCGGGCATGTCGCGGAGGGTCAGCACCTCCGGTGGGCCGTAGTCGCTGAGGGTCATCGCTCGCATGGCATGGGCTCGCAGGTTGGGGGCGGGGGTCAGGCCCCATCTTAGCCGCCTCGGGGCGGGCTATCAGCACCCGTCATGGTCCTTAAACCCCCCGCAGCCCGGATAACCCGCAGTGCCGGATTAAGTGGCTGGTCCGTTAGGTCGATGACCCACACTAGCGCCCTAACCCTTTTGCGGAGACGCCCTATGTCGGAGGCAACAGCCCCTACCCTCAACACGCTCGACACCCAGCAGGTCGGCAAGACCGTCGCCGCGGCGATCCAGGAGATCAGCCACATCGCCACGCTGCCCGAGGTGACGATGAAGATCATCCAGCTTGTCGAAGACCCCGACTCCACCGCCGCGGACCTCAACAAGGTCATCAGCAATGACCCGGCCCTGGGTGCTCGCATCCTCAAAGTCGTGAACTCCGCGTTCTATGGCCTGCCGGGGCAGATCGGCTCGATCAACCGGGCGATCGTCCTGCTGGGCCTCAATGCCGTCAAAAACATCGCCATCGCCGCCAGCCTCGCCAAGCTGTTCCGTGGCGGGAAGATCTGCAACCACTTCGACGCACGCGACCTGTGGATGCACTCGCTGGCGACCGCGACGGGCACACGCCTGCTCGCGGAGAAGATCGGGCTGGGCCTGCCCGACGAGGCCTTCCTCGCGGGGCTGATCCACGACATCGGCGTCATGGTCGAGATCCAGGCCAAGCGCGCCCAGTTCGCAGAGGTCATTGAGATCGTCCACAACGACCCGACCAAGACCTTCCGCCAGGTCGAGCAGGAAATCATCGGCGCGACACACGAGCACTTCGGGGCCGGGCTCTGCAAGCTCTGGAAGTTCCCCGTCAGCTTCGCTTACGTCACCGGGTTCCACCACCACCCGTGGGACCTGCCCGCCAACGCCCGGGCGCTGACGAATCTGGTCCACGTGGCGGACATCCTCGCCGCCCGGCTGGATGGCGCGGTCAGCGTGTTGACCGAGCACACCGAAGTCCGCCCCGACATCCTCACCGAACTCAAGCTCACCAACGAGCAACTCGACGACGTCCTGTCACAGCTCCCCAAAGCGATGGAAGAGGCCAAGGCCATCTTCCAAAGCCCCGGGCTGTAAGCGTCTGGAGCTTTGCATCACGCCGGCTTGCGCAGGACGCACTGGATGCGGTGGCCGTGCCTGGTCCAGCGGGCGATGTTGGAGATGCACTTTTCATTGAGGCGTGACAGCCTGCTGATCTCTCGCTCATCGCGGTCGGGGCGTGGGCGGTAGCCCTTGGTGCGGAGCCAGACGGTCTCCAGCCCGCAGTGCCGCAGGTAGTGCGCGAAGCTGGTGCGTGTGGGGATGAACAGGTGCCCGCTGCCGTAGTAATTCCACTGCGTGGGCTGTGCCCGCAGGCTGTAGGCCTGGGCGTTGAGCGTCTGCACGAACATCACCCCGCCCGGCCGCAGCGCCTGCGCCAGCGCCAGCATCACCCGGCGGGGGTGGAACAGGTGCTCGAAAATGTTGTCCATGATGATGAGGTCGTAAGACGCTGGCGTCAGCCCCGCGTCTTCGACCGCGCCGACACGGATGGGTTGGCCGATGAGCTGTTCGGCGAAGCGCGCGGCAACCGGTGACAGCTCGATCCCATCCGCTTCCCAGCCCCGCTTTTGCGCCGCCTTGAGCACGGACCCCAGGCCACACGCCACCTCGAAAAGTTTGCCGGGCTTGTGATGCCGCTCCAGCCCCGCGAGCATGCGGTCGGCGGTGCGGTACATCCGGTCGTCGGGCATCTGGCGGTCGATCTGTGTTTGCCAGTGCGCGTCGTACTCGGTGACCAGCGTGTGCTCGACTTCCGTGCGCTCGAGTTGGCCGGTGTGGGCACAGACCCAGTAGTCCCCGCCCCGCGTGTGGACGATGCGGTGCGTCGTGGGCTCATCGAGCGCATCAGAGGTCCGGCTGGTTTCGCTCTGCGGGTCCGCGCTGGCCCAGACCCTCGCCATCACACGCGGGAAAGTTGGCGAGGGCAGTGCGACCATCCGCAGAGTATAAGGCGATCCGGGCGGGACATGCTCAATTCTGGTCCACTTTGATTCTAAGAACATCTCGACGATTCGGCCTCCCGTGCAATGTGGGCATAAGCCAAAAGCAAAATGCCAACCAGACCGGCGCAAGCGTGGTGGTTGAATCGACCGAGAAGCCCCTGCCCGCCGATTTGGAGGAAGCCTAGGCCGAGTAGTCCAAGGGGGTGCAAAAAGGTGGATGAGCGGGGCATGGCGTTGCTTAGAACGTGTACGAAAAGCCATTCACCCCGGCTGTAGGCGGTGCAGCATGAGGTTGGTCATGGCGATCTGGATCATCGCGATGCTGCTGGTCGGCAGGCTCTCGTAGTCTTTGCTCAGCCTCCGGTACCGGCCAAGCCACGCAAACGTGCGCTCCACGATCCAACGCTTGGGCAGCACCTCGAAGCCTTCTACATCATCACCCCGCTTGACGATCACGACCTCGCGGCCCAGCGCCTTGACGGCCTGCGCGAAGTCGTCGCCGCTGTACCCGCCGTCGGCCCAGATGATCTTGAGCCGGTGATACAAGCCGTGGATCTCGATCAGCACCTCTTCGCCGCC
>JBGTLW010000011.1:0-12391 GCA_041743835.1 Phycisphaeraceae bacterium
GGCACCGCCGCCTCGGCGTCGATCCGCCGTGAAGTCTGGCATTGGTTCGCGTGGGCGGCGTTGGCGGTGCTGATGGTGGAGTGGCTGGTGTACACCCGGCGGATGCACCTGTGACCACGGCCGCGAGGAGCGCGGCAAGCCCGGCCGCACGGCGAAGCGCACGGCCGGTAGCGAGCGGTCGTTTTTGCCGCCGCACGCGCAGCGCGGTACGCTGTTTCGTTCGCATGCGCCCCGACCGGCCGCAGGAGTAGATGATGGCCTCTATCCAGACCCAATCTCATTTCGGACAGGTTCGACTCGCCCCCCCCGACGCCATCCTGGGCCTCACCGATGCCTTCAAGGCCGAGACGCGGCCCGACAAGATTAACCTCGGCGTTGGCGTGTACAAGGACGAGGCCGGGCAGACCCCCGTGCTCGCCTCGGTGAAAGAAGCCGAGCGTCGCATCCTCGCCGGCGAAACCACCAAGAGCTACATGCCCATCGCCGGTGCCCCCGGCTACCGCCAGCACGTCCGTGAGTTGCTGTTTGGCAAGGCTCATGAGCTGGCCACCGGCGGCCGGGCCCACACCGTCCACACCCCCGGCGGGACCGGCGCGCTGCGCGTCGCGGGCGACTTCATCCGGCACAACCTCACCCCCGGCGTGACCCTCTGGCTCAGCGACCCGACGTGGGCCAACCACGCCGCGATCTTCGAGGCCGCGGGCGTGACTACCGCGGTGTACCGCTACTACGATGACGCCAGCTTCGGGCTGGACTTCGACGCGATGCTCGGCTCACTCGCCGACGCTCGGGCCGGGGACGTGGTCCTGCTGCACGGCTGCTGCCACAACCCCACCGGCGCGGACCTGACTCTGGAACAGTGGCAACAGCTCGCGGATTTCATGTCCCAGCGCGGGCTCCTGCCGCTGGTTGACTTTGCTTACCAGGGCTTTGCCGACGGCATCGAGCAGGACGCCGCGGGCCTGCGGGCGCTGGCGCAGGTGTGCGACGAGCTATTGATCTGTTCGAGTTTCTCGAAGAACTTCGGGTTGTACATGGAGCGGGTCGGTGCGTTGACGGTGGTGGGGCGGGAGCCGGGCGCAGCCGCGGCCGCGTTCAGCCAGATCGAGCAGGCCATCCGCCGTAACTACTCCAACCCCCCGGCCCACGGCGCCGCGATCGTGTCCACCATCCTCAGCGACCCCGCCCTGCGTGCGGAATGGGAGCGCGAGCTGGCCGCGATGCGAGACCGCATCCACCACATGCGCAAGCTCTTTGCCGACACGCTCGGTGCCTGTGGCGTGTCGTTGTCGCCCGCGGGCAATGACTTTGTCACCCGCCAACGCGGCATGTTCAGCTTCTCCGGGCTCAGCAAGGACCACGTGGCCCGGCTCAAAGCGGAGCACGGCATCTACATGGTCGGCTCGGGCCGGATCAACGTCGCGGGCATCTCCGAGCAGAACGTGCAACGCCTGTGCCAGTGCATCGCGCAGGTCCGCCAAGCGACACACACCCACTGACCCACTTTTCAGAAGCCCCACACCCATGCCCCAACCCATCCGTATCGGCATCATCGGCTGCGGCGTCATCGCGCCGACGCACATCGAGAGCTTTCAGAAGATCCCCGGCGTGGAGGTGGTGTGGGCGTGTGACCTCAAGCGCGATCGCGCGGAGAAGATCGCCCAGCGATACAACATCCCCCGCACCACGACGGACGTGCAGCAGGTCCTTGCCGACCCCGAGGTGGACGCGGTGAGCATCTGCACCGACCACGCCAGCCACTCGGCCATCGCAGTCGCGGCGGTCGCGGCGGGCAAGCACATCCTCTGCGAGAAGTGTCTCACGGCCAACGGCCCGCAGCTCGATGCCATGCTCAGCGCACACGCCGCACGCCCGGACCTCAAGTTCGCCGGCGTCTTCCAGCACCGCTTCGACGCCATCAACCGCCGTGTACGCCAGATCGTCCAGGAGGGCAGGCTTGGGCAGGTGCTCACCGCCTCGGCCAAGCTCCGCTGCCACCGGCCCGACTCGTACTACGCCGACGATTGGCACGGGACGTGGGACCGCGAGGGCGGCTCCGTGCTCATCAATCAGGCCATCCACTTCGTCGATCAGGTGCAGTGGATCATGGGCGGGGTCGAGTCCATCGCCGCGATGTACGCCAACCTCGCCCACCCCGGCCACATGGAAACCGAAGACACACTCACCGCCACCCTGCGCTTCCGAAACGGCGCGCTGGGCACGCTCGACCTGACCAACGGCAGCCACCTCAACTGGGACTTTGGTGTGACGTTCTATGGCTCGGCGGGCACGCTGGAGCTGCGCAACGACAAGCTGCAACGCGTGGAATGCAAAGACCCGGGCCGGGCGGCGGAGCTGCGGCAGTACATCGAGGCGGTGGAGTTTGACGCGGGTGTGGACGGCGCGGCCGAGCACTACGGCAAGGGCCACGCCGCGCAGATCCAGGACTTCGTCGCCGCGATCCGTGACAACCGCGCCCCGTACTGCACCGTGCAGCAGGCCGCGGAGACCGCGCAGCTCGTCTTCGCCGCCTATGAGTCGGCCCGCGCCCGCAAGTGGGTGGACCTGCCTGCGGCGGTCGTCTCGGTCTGATGCTTTCGCAAAATCACCCTAGAAAACAGGCCGGCCGCCTGCCGCGGGCCCTCTGTCCTGCTACGATGCCGGTTTACGGAGCGACCCCATGCAACACGAAAACATACCGGCGATTCTCAGCGACATGGAGGCGCGGATCTTAACCATCCGCGACTCTCTTTAACTACGACCTGAAGCGCAGCCGCCACCGCGAGCTCGAAGCGAAGATGAACGCACCGGACTTCTGGGAGAACCCGGACAAGGCCAACGTCATCCTCGCGGACATGAAAGCCATCAAGGTGCTGACCGAGCCGGTCGGCAAGGCCCAGCAGCGGATCGAAGACGCGAAGCTGTTGTGGGAGATGGCGATCGACGCGGGGGACGCGGAGTCCAAGGCCGAGGTCGATGCGGCGATCGACCCGCTGCTCGCGGAGCTTGACCGGCTGGAGACGGTGTCGCTGCTGTCGGGCAAGTACGACCCGCGCAACTGCTACGTGACGATCCAGAGCGGCGCGGGCGGGACCGAGGCCGACGACTGGGCCCAGATGCTGCTGCGGATGTACCTGTACTACTGCGAGCAGATGGGCTGGGATATCTCCGAGGTGTCCAAGACCCACGGCACGGAGGCGGGCATCAGCGAAGTGACGCTCTATGTGAAGGGGCCGATGGCCTACGGCTATCTTTCTGCCGAACGCGGCACGCACCGCCTCGCGCGGGTCAGCCCCTTCAACGCCGAGGGCAAAAGGCAGACCAGCTTCGCCACGGTCGATGTGACGCCGGAGTTCCCCGACACCGGCGGGCTGGAGATCCCGGACAAGGACCTGGAGTTTGTGGGCTTTGCACGCTCGTCGGGCCCCGGCGGTCAGAACGTGAACAAGGTCGCCACCGCCGTCCGCCTCACCCACCTGCCCACCGGCATCCAGATCGTCAGCTCCACCCACAAGAGCCAGGACCAGAACCGCAAGCAAGCGATGGGCATCCTCCGTGGCAAGCTCGAACTCATCGAGGAGCAGAAGCGCGAGGCCGAGATGACCGCCGCCACCGGCGGGAGCATGGACCGTGGCTGGGGCAGCCAGATCCGCAGCTACGTCTTCTACGACAACCGCGTCAAAGACCACCGCACCGGCCACGAAACCAGCAACCCGCAGACGGTGCTCGACGGCGCGTTGCAAGGCTTCATCGAAGCGGAGTTACACCGCCGCGCGAAAGCCAAAGCCCAGGCCGCCGCGAGTTGATTGCGCCGGGCGCGGGTTGGGGCGGGGCGGGTTGGGTTGGGTTGGGCAGTGTGTCTTTTTGCGGAGCCGAGGGATGGCAATCCCTCGGCTTTACCCCGAAAACGTCAACAGCGCCGCGCCACCCCAAAGCCGAGGGATCGCTATCCCTCGGCGCTTCAGCACCCTCAACCCCCCGGACCCATCACATCACGCGGACGGTGGCTCGTCGAGGTGGACTTGCAGCAGGACCGTTGAACTGTCTTCCGCGTAAACGTCGTGGGTCACGTTGCTCGCCAGGATCAGGACCCGGCCAGCGGGCAATTCGTGCGTATGCCCCGCAGCGGTGACGCGTAGCTTCCCGTCCAACACGTTGATGGTGACCACACCCTTCGCGGCGTGGTCGGGCAGGCCCGAGCCGCGATCAAACCTGAACAGCGCGATCGTCACGCGGCCGTGCTTGTAGAGTGTCTTCTGCCGATGGCCCGTCTTGGTCGGCAGGCTTTCGTCAGCCAGCGCCTGCGCCACCGCACGCAGGTCGAAGACCTGCTGTTCCTGAGCGAAGCGCGAATCGGGGTGGGTACGCAAGCGATCGTCATCGACCATGAGGTGCCTCGCGGGTTGGACCACTGCATTGTAGGCAGCAGCGCAGCCGAGCGATGCCGCTCACCCGTGGATCACGGCCCCTTGCGTTGGTCGGCGTAATGGTCGAGCACCTTCTGCAACCGAACCCGCGCGGCTTCGGCATCCGGGCTGCCTTGGCCTTTGGCGATACTGTCTTCGGCGTTCTCCAAAGGCGACTTGGTGATGTCGAAGAAGCGACCGTCGCCGTAGAGCTTGTATCGCTGATCGCGCGCCCACTCGCCGGGGGTTGGCGATCGCCCCTTGGGGTCGTACCAGACGTAGGCGTAAGTACGGGGCTCGCCCAGCTTCCCGGCCGCGTCGATCAGGGGCCGACCATCGAGCTTGAGCCCGGCCGGCTGCGGCACACCCGCCACATCCAGCAGCGTGGGCATGATGTCCGAAAAATCCATCAGGTGATCCGTCGGGCCCGGCGCGAGTTTGCCCGGCCAGTTGAGGATGAGGGGCACGTGCGTGCCAGCGTTGGTCATCTGGCCCTTATCGCCTTGCACCGGGCCGGCCCGGGTCTGGCTGGTCATCGGCCGCTCCGTGCCGTTGTCAGACGTGAAGATCACCAGCGTGTTCTGACGGACACCCAGCGTGTTCAGATGCGCCACGAGTTGGCCCACCTGCTTGTCCATGTAGGCGATGTTCGCGGCGAAGTTGTCGGGTGATGATCTGGTCCGCGAGGGTTTGGCGCCGCCATCGGGCGTCGTCACCCACGGGCTGTGCGGCAGCTCCATGGGGTAGTAAGCGACGAACGGCTTCTTGTCGTCCACCGCCTGCTTCATGAAGTCTTTGAGGTATTGCACGTTGACGGCTGGGCCATAGGCATCGGGCCCGGGGAGGACGCGCTTGCCGTCCTGATCGAGCACGGGGTCCCAGAAGCGCGAGCCTTTGCCGTTGAGCTGCCAGAGGCTGTATCGCTCGAAGCCGTAGCCGTCACGCATGACCTCGGCGGTGATGTCTGGCGCGGTGGGCTGCCCGTGAGCGGCGCGGGGCCTCGCGGGGTTGGACAACTGCCATTTGCCAGCAATGGCGGTGGTGTAGCCGGCGTCGCGCAGCACCTCCGCTAACGTCGTCGCTTCGGGGCTGAGCCAACTGAACGAATCATAGTTGCGGAAGTTGTACTGGCCGGTCATCAGCGCGACACGCGACGGCGTACACAACGGACACGCGTAGGCGTGGTTGAACTGGACGCCCGTGCGTGCCAGCTCGTTGATGTTCGGCGTCTGGTACGACGTCCCGCCATACGAATTGAACGCCTCGACGCCCACGTCGTCGGCCATGATGAGCAGGATATTGGGCGGCGGGGCGGCCTGAGCCATCGTCATGGCCCCGCCCACCGCGGCGGCGGTCAAAGTATCTCGCACGAGATTTCGCATAAGGCCGATCCTTTCAAAAGCTTAGTGTGAGCTCAACGGTCCAATCCGGTGGTCGCCCCGGCCCCCGGCCCCCGCCGTCCGGCACCCGGCCCCCCCCGGACCCCGGCAGCCGCGACAAATTAGACCAAAAACGCTTTATATCGTTGGTCCAGGCTAGCGACCCACCGCCGAGCAGTCCAAAAAAACCTGATCTGACGACCAATTGACGCTTGACACTATGGCATTATGCTATAAACTATGGAGAGTCATGTCAACGAATAGCAAGTACATGCTGGTGGCAGAGCGGCTGTCCCGTCGAATCAAGAGCGGGGATTACCACCTCCACGGCCTGCCCGCGGAGCGACGCTTAGCGACGCAGGTCGGCGTCAGCTACATGACCGCACGCAAGGCCGTCCAGGTCTTACTCGACGATGGCCTGCTCTGCCGGTTGCCCAACGGCCGGCTCGTGGTCCGGGGTCACAGCGAAGATGGACCCTCGCAAAAGCAGGTCGCGCTCCTGGCGCCCGCGTGGGAGTCCAACGAGGCCAACCACTGGGACATCAACCTCACGCAACTGCGGAAGCAACTGGACTTCAGCTCGCGCATCGTCCACTACGGCCACTGGGACGACCCGGTCATCGCCGACACCATCCGCCAGTTCGATGCCACGCTGTTCCTCGCGCCGGATCAAACGCCCGCGGATTTCACCGCAGAACTGGTCAAGCTCGACCAGCCGCTGGTCATCCTCAACCGCGACTGGAGCGGGTTTGGCCTGCACTCCCTGCGGATGTTCCCGCCAAGGATGATCCAGAAACTGCTCGACCACCTCGCGGCCCTCGGGCACAGCAGGATCGATTGCTTCAACGTCCAGCCCTGCGGCCAGGTCATCGACGAGTGGATCGGCCACTGGCAGTTGTGGGGAGCCAAGCACCAGATCCCCGGCGAGCTCATCAACGAGCCGGTGAAGCCTTTCACAGACACCCTGGTCGCCGCATACAGCGTGATCTCCCAGCGCATCCGCCAAGGCAAGCTCAATTGCACCGCGATGCTCTGCCTGACCGAAACCGCGGCCATTGGCGCGACCCGCGCCCTGCTGGACCACGGCATCCGCCCCGGCCACGACATCGCCTTGTGTACCACCGGCTCGCTGCGCTGCGAATACCTCAGCCCGTCGCTCACCACCCTCGAACAGCCCGACCCCAAGCCCTACCTCGCCGCCTGCCTGGAGCAGGCGCTCAAACCCCAGCCCGGCGGCTGGCAGGCCCCCATGCTCATCGAGCCACAGGACTTGAAGGTCGTGGTCAGAGAATCGACCGTGCCCGATGTCGCCAAGTCACAGACGCCCCTGCGTGCCAAACTCGCATCGGAAACTGTTCACAAACCCTAGAACCCCCGGCCCCCACGTATGGGTGGCCATGCATCCCGCTTCAACTCTTTAGAAGGAGACTCACGATGGAAGCAATGGCCAAGACTCTCACGCACGGAATCACCACTGCGGCCGTTCTGGCGCTATCACTTGCGGCAGCACCTCGCGCAAACGCCGCGATCGTGCTGGTTGGTTGGGACGACTTCGCCAATTCGACCAGCACGGTCTATGACGCCGACACTCAAGTACTGACCGGATCGATTTCAACGAATGCATCCAAGTCCGGCACCCGTCAATCCACCGACGGCACCTACGGCACCTTCGCCGGTGCTTCAACTTCGGTAGACGCCTCACTGCAGATCCGAGAGGACACGCCTCTGACTTTCACGATCACGAACAACACCGCCCAGCCGTATAGTCTGGAGGGGTTCCATTTCGACTACGCGCGATACAGAAACAATTCCAGTAATATAGGCCCGTCCGAATTCACACTGACTTACATCAGCGGTGGCCTGGGGCCAGACAACACCCAGATCGTCAACGTGACAGGTTTGTCCCCCCACTTCCAAGGCACCACGGCCAGTACTCTAGCTATTAGCGACTACCCCGATTTCGATTTCGATCTAACGGCCGTGCTGAGCGATACGCAACTCGACCCAGGAGAGTCGGCAACGTTTGTGCTCACATGGGATGGTGCCAGCAACCCTAGCAATATCGGCTTCGTCGACAACATCGCCATCACTGGCACCCTCATCCCCGAGCCCGCATCGCTCGTGCTCATGGGGCTGGGGAGTTTGTTGATCTGCTCACGACGCGGGCGCGCCTGACGCCGGTCCCTTAACCCTGAAACCCCCGCCCCCCGCGTATGGGTGGCCATGCATCCCGCTTCAACTCTTTAGAAGGAGAATCACGATGGAAACAATGACCAGAACTTTCACACTCGGAATCACCGCTGCTGCCGTTATGGCGCTTTCACTCGCGGCAGCCCCGCGCGCTGACGCCGCGATCGTCCTGGTTGGTTGGGACAACTTCGCCGATGCGACCGGCACGGTCTATGACGCCGACACCCAGGTGCTGACTGGATCGATTTCAACAACAGCCGATGCAAATGTCGTCGGTTCCCACCAATCCACTGACGGCACCTACGGCACTTTCGTCGGCGCATCGACATCGACGAATGCCGCGCTTAGGATTCAAGAGACTGCCCCGCTCACATTCATAATCACAAACAACACCGGCCAGCCGTATAGTCTTGAAGGTTTCCATTTCGACTACGCGCGGTCCGGACCAAACAATAATAATAAAGGACCGTCGGATTTCACGCTGACCTACATAAGCGGGGGCCTCGGGCCAGACAATACGCAGATCGCCAATGTGACTGGATTGGCCCGCCATATCACCGGCTTGAACGGGATGGAGATTAGCGACTACCCAGATTTTGACTTCAATTTGGCTAGCGTACTGAACGACACCCAACTCGACCCCGGGGAGTCGGCAACGTTTGTACTCACTTGGGCGGGTGCAGACAAGACAACCAATAATGGTTTCATCGACAATATCGCCATCACAGGCACCCTCATCCCCGAGCCCGGCACGCTGGCGCTCTTGATCGCGGGCAGTGCGTTGATGTTGTCGTCAAGGCGGCGAAACGCTGACGCGCAGGCGTGAGTGTCGCTAGGAAAGACGGTCTGGCATGAGGCCGCGGCTTGCTCTTAGGCCAGTTGGAAATCTCGGAGATGGACGGCCGTGGCCTACCCGCTGGCGGACACGCGGTTGCTTGCCGGTCACGGAGCCATCGCCGTCAGGTTTGCAGGCAACTGCCCTTGATTCACGCAGCATGGACTTTGCATCTGGCATCTCACACAAGGAACCCGCGATGAAACACGCACATCACCGAGCCTTTACGCTGATCGAGTTGCTGGTGGTCATCAGCATCATCGCCCTGCTGATCGCGCTGCTTCTGCCGGCCTTGAAGGGCGCTCGGGCTGCGGCGCGGACCTCCGAGTGCATGAGCAACAAGCGGCAGATCGGCATCGCGATGTACCAATACGCCGCCGATTGGAATTTCATTGTGCCGACAGGGCGGAGCAATATCCCTGCCCTTGGCGGCACCCGAAACTGGCACCAATTTTATATGGCTAATAACCAGAATTCGACCGCATATCTCTCGGTCAACTGGAACATTATCTCTTGCCCCGAAGGCAGCGCAAGTGATGTCGCGAATTATGGCTCATATCAGATCAACACCCAAGGCATGGACGCAATTTTCAGACACAGAACCCTTATTGGGTCGCAAAATTATGATTTCTTGGGTATTAAGCTGGAAGCTGTCCCTTTCCCAAGCTTAGTGATGGGGTACGCTTGCACCGGGATGTGGAACAATGCAATCACGAATTTCAGACCCGGCCATGCACAGTTCGGCACGAATATCATGACCGGGAATCAGAACCGAGCCGTGTGGACGCCACACCCGGGAGAGACCACCGTGGGCCTCCAACTCGATGGGTCTGGTTCCGCGCATAACGCCGAGGCTTTTCAATCCCTCAGGAACGGCTACGTTGATTCTGTCAACACCGGCATCCGCAGGTGGTTCAGTAAAGACGGCACGTGGATGCAACATTAACGTAAGTTTGTGAACAACCAGTTCTCCACCCTCCGCGACGTATATCCACAGGCTGTAACCGTTCACCCCAACTGTCGATACAAGTTGTGATGATCCGATAAGAGTTGCATGGACAAGGATGCGCGGATCGCGGCACTGGAGGCGGAGAATGCTTCGCTGCGTCGTCGGTTGGCGGCGTTGGAGGCGACGATCGCGGCGTTGAGCAAGAACTCGCGGACCAGTTCCAAGCCACCGAGCAGCGACGTGGTCAAACCGCCCGACGACCGGCCCAAGGGCGGGGCGGGCGGCGGGGGCAAGCAGCGTAAGGCCGGCGGCCAGCCGGGGCACGCCAAGTACACGCGCACGCCCTTCGGCCCCGATCAGATCAACGCGGTTTACGAGTACGAGTGGACCAACCGCGGCGACGCCTGGGAGCCGCTGGACAACTTTTACACGCTTCAGCAGGTCGAGTTGCGTGATGACCCGTTGGTCATCACCGAGCACCGCTTCCGCCGTTACCGGCATCGGATCAGTGGCCGGATCGTCACCGCGCCGGTGCCCGAGGCGTTGGGTCGCCAGGGGTTATTCGGCCCACGGTTGCGAGCCGCGACGGCGTGGCTCAAGGGCCAGGGCCACATGGCGTACCGGCCGATGCGGGCGTTCTACCGCGACGTGCTGGGGCTGACGGTGAGCACGGGGCAGTTGGCCAAGATCGTCGGGCAATGCGGCCGGGCACTGGACGAACCCTACGCCGACTTGCGGGCGAAGCTGCCGGGCGAGCCGGTGGTCAATACCGACGAGACCGGCCACCCCCAGCGTGGCCAACGGCACTGGCTGTGGTGCGCGGTGGGCGAGGGATTGACCGTATTCAAGATCGCCGCAAGTCGCGGGTCACAGGTGCTCGACGAACTGCTGGGTTCGGATTATCGCGGCATCGTGGGCAGCGACTTTTTCAGCGCCTACCGCAAGTTCGTCGCATCCGGCGATCGGACGGCGGCGTATTGCTGGGCGCACCTGATCCGTGAGGTCCGCTACCTGACGACGTTGAGCGACAAGGTCACCGCTCGCTGGGCGACGAAGCTGCTGGACCAGATCAAGCGCCTGTTCAAGGCCTACCACACGCGGGGCGAGTTCCGGGGCAACTTCTCGGGGCGGGCTCAACACAACGCCCGCGAGGCGATCCTCAAGCGGGTGCGTCGGCCGCCGCCGCGGGCCGAGGCACAAACGCTGGCCGAGCGGGTCCGTACACACGCCCAGGCGTACTTCCGGTTCCTGGATGATGATCGCGTCGAGCCGACCAATAACAAAGCCGAGCGGGCGTTGCGTCACGCGGTGATCGACCGCCGCATCACCCAGGGCACGCGTGGCGACGCCGGCTCACGCTGGCTCGAACGCTTCTGGAGCATCCGCGAGACCTGCCGCCAGCAGGGACGACCGCTGTTCGATTACCTCGTCCAAGCCATCACCCACCACACAGCCGGCCAACCCGTGCCCGCAGTGGTGTGAACGGTTACACGTTAATAATACCCCAGACTGTAGAACTCAGTTGTCCACAAGCGTGAATTTCACGATCCAGGCAGACGCAACGATCATTGTTGTGCAGACGATGATGAATCGCAGGTGACCCGTGCTGGTGGGGTTCACGCTTTCGAACACGGCCTCGGCTCCGATGACAGCAATCGCTCCAAAAGCTAGAGCTAAGAGGGTAAGCAGGGGGCTCACAAACCCCGCGATCTCGTCCAGACCTCGTGAGATGATGAGGCCAGCGACCGAGCCAGCGACGGCCGCGAACCCTAGAGCGATGATCATCGGCACGCTTGCAAGTCCCATGCCACTGATCGCTGCATGAAATACCCAAAGCAGCACACACCATACGATGGCGGCCACAGCGGTTCGCCATGTGAGCGAGATAGTCGCCCTGCGAAGTCCAATCGCTGGTGTCCATTGCTGATCTGACATGTGATGTTTCCCTCGGTGTATAGAACATGGGGCGGCGTACGCTTGCCGCAGCATGATAGAAACTTTGCGATATTGCTACCACAGCAAACTCGCGGGCGTGGTCTCTGCGGGGTTTTGGGGTACAAGGAAGGGGTATATGGGAGCGGCCCACGGGCGGAGTCCGTGGGCTTTGTGGGTGAGGGGGTTGGGCGTGAGGGGGGGCGGGGCGGTAGGCTGGGGGGATGCCTGAGTTGCCTGAGGTTGAAGCGGTTCGGCGTCACCTCGACCGCACCGTGGTCGGCCGGGCGGTCCGGCGGGTCACGCTACGGCGGGCGGATGTGGTGCGGGGCGGTGCTCGGCCGAGGGACCTGCTCTGTGGGCGTGTCATCACTTCGGTGTTGCGTCACGGCAAGCAGCTTGCGCTGGTGGGTGGTTGCGGGCGGGTGGTGAATATCCATCTGGGGATGTCGGGTTCGCTCACCGTCCGGCCGGGCGGCGAGGGGCTCGCGGCTCACTGCCATGTGGTGTGGCACCTGGAGGGCGGGCAGACGCTGCGGTTCCGTGATCCGCGCCGGTTCGGGGGTGTGTGGACTTTTGAGAGCGAGGCCCGGCTGTGGGCGGATCGATGGTCGGCCGTGATTCGCTGCGGTTGACGGTCGGCATTCGCAACTGGATCTGATGCGCGGTACCGCAGCTCGGCCGGTGCATCAGCCGGATC
>JBGTLW010000012.1:0-1805 GCA_041743835.1 Phycisphaeraceae bacterium
GACCGGAGGGCCGCGGTGGCGATCTTGACGCGCAGCCGCCGGGGGTCGAGCGTTGATTGGCCATGATGCGTCAGCACCGCCTCCCAGCACCGCCTCGCTTCGCCGAAGCGCCCGCGCTCGAAGTAAAGGTCGCCCAGCCGATCCCCCGCGACATCGCCCACGCTGGTGATGAACAATTCGTTGTAAATCTGCTCCAGCGCGGCAAGCTCGGCCGGTGTCCCGACCACGGCCGGGTTCTCCGCGTCGGCAAGCAACTTCCGTGCTTTACCATCGAAGAAAACCTGCACCGCCTGACGACCGGCCGGGGGCAGAGCCACCAGCGTATCCCACACCTGTTGACGGATCGGCAGGTGCAGACCATCCGCCCGAGGCAGCAACGCGCCCTTGTCCGCAGCCATCACCTGGTCCATCACCCCGAAAGCCTTCTCCCATTGCTCTGCTTTGAGGTGACGCTCAAAATCCACCAGCGCGTCGAGGACTTCCTCTTCCGCGCGGGGCACGGAAAACCCAGCTTCCGAGCCATCCGCCACGGCCATGACCCTTTCAGCGAGATTCACTTCGGCCCTGCCCGCTGAGGCAGCGATCGACCAGCACGCCACGATCAGCGCGAGCCATAGCTTCAGTGGGGGGCTGGGCACAGCGCGAAACAAACTAAAACGCAGAACTGAGTTGCGAGGCATAAACAGCCCTCGGAACGAGTGAGTGGGCATCCGGGTTGCGACCGCCTTCTAGACCGTCGCATTCTACCCAGTCACAGACGCGTATGGTACCGCTTAGGTTCCCACGAAATTGACTCGGAGTGGCAATTAATTCAGCTTGGGCGCGGGGATGGTCGGCTCGTCTGCCAATAGCCGCTGGGGGTTATCCACGATGAGCAGGTCCAGCGCCTCTTTGCCGATCCGCGCTTCGACCAGGTCGATGCCCGCCAGTCGGCTGTCCAGCGAGTCGGGCCTGTGCAAGTCTAGTGCTAACACAGCGTAAAGCCCTTCTTCCAGGAACCGCCACGCCAACGATTGGGACCCCGGCATGTCTCGCCCGGTGAATGGGTGAAAGTTGCCTTGGAACAGCACGCCACGCGATGTCAGGGCCGAGATCACCTGCTCCAGCTTTTCACCCATCAGCCCGCGTTCGGGGTGCGCCAGCACGGGCTTGTAGCCCTCCGCGATGAGCCAGTCGATGGTCTCAAACCCGTGTTGGGGAAAGTCCCTATCCCACGAATCCACCAGCACCGCTTTGGAGTCGCCCAGCGTCGGCACGCCGTAGCGCTTGAACCAGCCAATCGCCCCCTCGAACAGCCGCACCTCCCCGCCGACGATCAGGGTGTAGTCGAGGCCGTGGTCAGCCAGTTGCTTGCGCAGCAGCCCGGCCCAATGGTCCACGTGGCGGGGTATGTTGCCGGGGTACATGTCCGGCCAGATGTGTGGCGTAAGGACCGACGTGCCGTAGCCACGGGCGATCAAGGCCTCGACGCTCTGGATGGAATGCTCGGGCAGCACACACCCGTCGTCGATCCCGGGGATCAGGTGGCAGTGCAGGTCGATGCGTCGGGTCATGGCTTGGCGATCTCGCGGTCGTGTGATTATGTCGGAAGGGGGCGGGGGGGATGCAGGGACACGGATACCTACTGGCCGGGGCCACGGAACCACGACAGTTGGTCGCTGCGAAGCCCCAGCAGGTGGAAGCGTAGCCACTGGAGCGCACACTTCGCGGCCCGGTCGCGGACCACCTCGCGCTGGCCGGGGAGCAGGGCCTGCCGCGCTTCGGTGTGGACCGCCTGACCCTCGCGCCGGGCCAGTGCGAACCAG
>JBGTLW010000013.1:0-20048 GCA_041743835.1 Phycisphaeraceae bacterium
ACAGGGTGAAGACATTTACCCCCGATCTCCACCGGTGAGTGTTTGGATGAGGTAGGTGTCTTCGAGGCCGCAGCGGAGGCGTCGGGTTTTGAGGCTGGTGCGTTTGGCTTTGAGCTTGGTGCTGGCCTTGGGGGTCGAGCGTTTGACCAGGCCCAGGGCGTGGCGTTTGATGGCGGCGAGGTTGACCGGGCCGTGGTCTTTGCGGACGCGGGCCGTGTCGTCGCCGAAGCTCATGTCCAGGCACCAGTGCAGTTGATTCTCGACCGACCAGTGGCCGCGGACCCGTTGGCCCAGCTGGGCGGCCCCGACCTTGCGGGGGTCGAGGCTGGTGAGGTAGTACCGGCGTTGGGTGGTCTGCCTGCCGGTGGCGAAGTCCAGCCGCCGGCCCTCGACGCAGACCACGCCGCGCAGGTCCGGCCAGCCGGGGTGACGCCGACGCAGCCAGCCCACGTCGCCCGACGCCCACGCCGTCCGCTCATCGAGCCGGCCGTGGCCGTTGTCCGGCTCCATGGTGTGGGTGAGCAGCTGCTCATCACCCTGCTCGATGGCGTCGTCGAAGAACAGCTTGATGTCCTCGTGCAGCGTCTTCTGGTTGGCCTTGACCGCCAGCAGGTAGTCGGCCTTCGCGTCGCGGATCGCCTTGGCGGTGCCGGTCTGGCAGTGCATCGCGTCGAGGCTGACCACCGCGCCCTCCAGGTCCAGCAGCGACAGCAACGCCGGGACCGCGGTGATCTCGTTGCTCTTATCCGCCACCGCGATCTGCCCGAGCATCAGCCCGTTGGCGTGATCCCAGGCGTGGACCAGGTGGATCGGGAGCTTGCGGTGGGCGTGGTCGAACGACCCCCGCAGCGTCTTGCCATCGATCGCGACCAGTCGGCCGTCGGTGGCCCGGGCCAGCGCGGCGGTCAGGTCGATGAAGCAGCGTTGGAGGGCCGCGGGCTCCAGCCGGCGGTACAGCCGCTCGAAGGTCTTGCGGCAGGGGCAGCGGTCCTCGGGCAGGCCCAGCACCTCGACCAGCCAGCCGTGCCGGGCCTCGACCCACTCGGCGATCTCCTCGTAGTCGTCGCAGCGGCACAGCGCGGCCATCAGCGTGCAGGTCAGCAGTTGGGGCAGGGTGTAGGTCACGTTAAAGCGTCGCGGGTCGGGCACGGCACCAAAGGCGCGCAGCATACCGCCAAGGGCAGGGACATCCATGTCAACACTCCCAAAATCAGGGGTTAAACTGTCGCGTGGCCACGCGGTCCGGTCGATTCACAAAGAATCGGCCAAACCCACCGCAGCCGAAGAATCAAGGGCGATAAATGTCTTTGCCCTGTACTGCAGAGGAAAGATCTTTGAGATCAGTCAATAATTGCTATGATTGGCCCCGTTTTATCAATGCTCATGAGTCGCCCAACTACCGCCCACAATCGACCAGTAACACCTAGGCAAGCAACGATTTTTACTAGGGAGCATACGCGTGATTGAGCGTCGATGGGAACCCATATTGCCGCACCTCCGCGAGTTTGAGCAGCATCTTGCGGATCACGTCGCTGAATTGCGCATCCAACCGGCAAATGATCGCCAATGGACGCAAGAACAGTATCTCGCACAGTGCAAGACGGGCATCTTCAATCAGTATGGCGTCTATCTGATCTTCGCACCCGATGAATCGCTTGAGTACATCGGACTCGCCGTGTGTAGTTTTCACGGCCGAATATGGTCCCACGATGAATACATCAATCGCCGGTGGACCGATGTAATTTCGCTCCCCATAGAGCACTACTTTCTCGCCCCGGCACTCGAGTTTTTCCTGATCTGCCGTCTGCATCCGCCAAAGAACAGCGTCTATCGCAGCTATGCTATCCCCAAAGCCCCCTCACCACAGGCTGCACTCGACTGCCCTCGCTTTACACGGCAAACCCCGCAAGTGATCCCACACCCAAAGGAGCAGCACCATGAAAAGTAACCCGGTTGGCTGGTTTGAAATCTATGTACAGGACATGACCCGCGCCAAAGCGTTCTATGAAGCGGTGTTTCAAGGCTCGCTATCAGAACTCAAGACCCCGGAAATTGAGGGCTTCCCGGACATGGAGATGTGGGCGTTTCCCTCATCAATGGAAAGCTATGGCGCGCCCGGGGCATTGGTTCGCATGGATGGCTGCCCTTCTGGGGGCAGCACCATGGTGTACTTCTCGTGTGAGGACTGCGCGATTGAAGCTGCGCGAGCGGCGTCAAGCGGCGGCACAATCACGCAGGGAAAGATGCCGATCGGAGAGTACGGCTTCATCGCCATGGTGTCTGACACAGAGGGAAATGTCATCGGGCTTCATTCGATGCAATGAAGTCATGGACTGATAGAACGTGGGGCGGTGTAGTGCGGCTGGGGACGGATCAGCGGGCCCCGTCATCTCGCGGCCCGTCGCCTTACAATACCCTCATGCGTGAGGGCGACCTGCTGCAATATGTGTATGAACAGAGCCGATCGCTTGGCGGGTCGTTTGGTCATGTGACCATTCCGCCGGGCGATGACATGGGGGCGGTCAGGCTTGGGGGGCAAGACCTGCTGGTCACCGTCGATCAGGTGGCGGACGGCATCCACGTCGATCTGGCGACGACCGACATCGCCCGCGTCGGCCGCAAGTGCATCACGCGCAACCTCTCGGATGTCGCGGCGATGGCGGCCAAGCCGGTCGGCGCGGTGATGGCGGTGAGCCTGCCGCGCGATTTTGGCGATGGCCGCAGCAGGGCCTTGTTCGATGCCATGCGGACCACGGCCGAGGCTTACGAGTGCCCTTTAATCGGAGGCGACATCAATATCTGGAAGGGGCCGCTGCTCGTGAGCGTCACCGTCTTTGCTGAGCCGGCGGGTGTCGAGCCGGTGCTGCGCAGCGGGGCAAGCCCGGGCGACCATCTGTATGTCACCGGAAAACTGGGCTACAGCCTGGAGACCGGGCATCACCTGGATTTTGAGCCCCGGCTCGCTGTGGCGCGTGCGCTGGCCTCGCAACCCCGCACCCGCCCCACCGCGATGATCGACCTGTCCGATGGACTGGCGCAAGACCTGCCCCGCCTCACCGGGCACGCGATGGTCGAAACGCAACTCCTGCCCATCCGCCACTGCACCGGGCCGAGCGATCGCCCGGCGTGGCAACATGCCGTGGGGGATGGCGAGGATTACGAGTTGCTGTTTGCCGCGCCACCGGATGCGGGCATCCCGCGCGAGTTGCTAGGCGTCACGGTCACGCGGATCGGTTTGGTCACGGCGAACGGGGGGGTTCGCGTGCAACTTCCAGATGACACACCCGCCGAGTTATCCGGGCTGGGCTGGGAGCACCACGCGTGAGCAAGGCGGTTGTCATCACGTCCGGCAGCGTTGAACACACGATGGAGATCGGCCGGGCCATCGCTCTGGCTGCTGAGCCGGGCGATGTCATCGCGGTGGATGGCGAGCTTGGCGCGGGCAAGACGCAACTGGTGCGGGGCATGGCGATGGGGCTTGGCATAGGGCCCGAGCGGGTGTCGAGTCCGACGTTTGTCATCTCGCACGAGTATGAGCCGGAGGACGCGGCGCTGCCGGTGCTTGTGCATGTGGATGCGTACCGTCTCGCCGGGCCGGGCGATCTGGACTCGATTGGCTGGGGCGAGGGCGGTCAGGAGCTCCGCGATGGTGCGATCGTCGCGATCGAGTGGGCCCAGCGCGTCATGCCCGCGTTAGGCGACGACCTGCTGCATGTTCAGATCGTACACGCCCCCGGCGGCAGAAGGCTCACCATCACCCCCTATGGCAACTGGAAAACGCGAGCACTGACCTTGACCCAGACACCCCACAACCCGAAGGTAGCCAAACCCCACCCCAAGTGCCCGATCTGCTCCACGCCGATCACGGACGCGGGTGCATTGCCCTTTTGTTCTGAGCGTTGCAAGCAAGTGGACCTGAACCGGTGGTTTGATGGCCGCTACCTCGTCTCCCGCCCAATCCAGCACACGGATTTAGAGGAAGAGGTCTAGCCAATCTGCGGCAAGGGGCGGTCTCAGGCCTGGGGGTCGCGTCGTGCTTCGGGCGAAATGCCGTAGATGACAAACCGGTGGGAGACGTGCTCGAACCCGCGCTCCGCGCAGACGCGTCTGGCCAGCGCGTGAAGCTCATCGATGGGGAACTCGATGATCTGGCCGGTCTCGGGGCAGACGAGGTGGCCGGTGGGTTCATGCCCGATGGAGAGCTGGTAGTGCGCCTGACGCGAATCGATCAGCACCTCGGTGATGATGCCGGCCTCAAGCAGGTGCTTGAGGGTGCGATAGACCGTGGCCTTGGAAACGCTGTGCTCGCCGCGGCGCAACTCATCGAGCAGGTTCTCCGCCTCAAAGACCGTGTGCTTGTTCAACACCGCTTCGAGAATCGTGGCACGCTCGGTGGTGAACTTGAGCCCCTGGCGCTTGAGGAACCGCCGAAAGATCGAGCAGACGGGCAGGATCATCTGCCCCTGGTTGGTCGTGCGGCTCAGGTCGTGCGTGGCGGTTGACATAGCCACATGATAGCCCCTGGAGGCGGGGTTGTGTCGGGGGGTGAGCTGCGAAAAAAGCCGCGGCAGGTCGCGTGGCCGCGGGGTTTACACCCGTACACGGTCGTTCACAAAGCGCAGGGCCTCCTGCACGTTCTGCTCGGACCCGATGATGAGTGGGCACCTCTGATGCACCGTGGTGGGCTCGATCTGCAGGATGCGTTGTTCCCCATCGGTCGCGAGGCCGCCCGCCTGCTCCGCGATCAACGCCAGGGGGTTGGCCTCGTACATCAGCCGGAGCTTGCCCTCGGGCTGGTGGGTGGTGGGCGGGTAGAGGAACACGCCACCCTTGATGAGGATGCGATGGAAGTCCGCGACGAGCGACCCGACGTAACGCGAGCTGTATTGCCCACCGCCCGGGTGCTTGGCCCACTGGAAGTATCGCTGGTAAGGCTCGGGGAACGTGAGCAGATTCGCCTCGTTTACCGAGTACACGTGGTTCTGCTGGGGCATACGGATGTTCTCGCGCGTCAGGAGGAACGCGCCGAACTGCGGGTCGAGTGTGAACATGTGTACGCCGTCACCCGCGGTGTATACCAGCACCGTGGACGAGCCGTAAAGCACATAGCCCGCTGCCACCTGATTGAGGCCGGGCTGCAAGACGGATTCCTCGGTC
Source organism: Phycisphaeraceae bacterium (assembly GCA_041743835.1). Classification (GTDB taxonomy): domain Bacteria; phylum Planctomycetota; class Phycisphaerae; order Phycisphaerales; family Phycisphaeraceae; genus JBGTLW01. Next base: position 5,158 of record JBGTLW010000013.1, read on the forward strand.
GATGCGATCTCGGACGGGTTCTTGAAGATGGTGAAGATGGTCCCCACCGAGACATTGACATCGATGTTGGATGAGCCGTCGAGCGGGTCGAACATCACGATGTAGCTGTCGCCGGAGTGGGCCTCCTGGAGAACGCGGGGGTCGTTGTCTTCTTCGGAAGCGATGATGCCGACGTTCCCGCGGTAGCCGAGGCAGCGCTTGAGCGTGTCGTTGGCCAGGATGTCTAAGCGCTGGACCGTCTCGCCCTGGACGTTGGTTGTGCCCTCATCACCCCAGACATCGATCAGGCCCGCACGCCGCACGTAAGAAGCGATCATCTTGGTCGCCAGGGTGATCGCGGACAGCAGCCAGGAAAACTGCCCCGTGGCATCGGGGTGTTTCTCCTGACTCATCTGCACGTGCTGGCCGAACGTAACGAAGTGCCCGTCTTTCTTGATCGCCATCGGTTGGTGTCCCTGATCGTATGGGTAAGGTGTTCACACTAGACCCACTTGGAGGGTGATCGTCAAGAGTGCGGGCTGACTTAACATCAATAGTTGCGGCGCTGGCGGTCTCTGCGTGCAAGCGCGTCAGGCCTGGCGGGCGTGCCTGCGATTGAGGATTAACCCGAATTTACGACAAACCGCCCCCACGGACTTGACAGGGACGGTAGCATGGGGGCTGGCCTGATGGTAGGCAACGTCATCATCGAAAGGAATCGACCATGGCTAAAAAGAAGACCACGAAAAAAACAACCCAGTCCAAATCCCCCGCGAAGCCCGCCGGCGGCGCTGCGCCGAAAGCCAAGGCCGCCAAGAAGCCGGCAAAAGCCGCTTCGGTCAGCGCCGCCAAGGCGAACGCCTCCAAGAAAACCGCCGCGAAAGCGTCCACCACACCCAAGAAGAAGCCAGCGGTCAGTCCCTTGAAGGTACACCCCACCTACGACATGATTGCCGCCCGCGCCTTCGTCGTGTGGGAGCGCAACGGCAAGCAGCAGGGCCAGAACCTGGCCAACTGGAAGCAGGCTGAGGCTGAACTGCTCGCAGAAGCGGGGCTGTAAGGCAAGGCCTGGATCGCTGCGGTCCCGCTTCGGGTTCCTGCTGTGTGTTCGCCCCGGATTTACGGGGCGTTGGCCTGCGGACGTGGGCGTCAATCGATCTGCGCGTCGGCCAGGTCTTCCGCAGAGTCGGGGGCATGGTTGTGCTGCGCAGCGTCGGGGTCCAAGAGGTGGATCATGCCCGCGTCGTCGATCTGAGCCATCCCAAGATCGCACAGCGCCTGGAGCGCGGCCTTCTGCTCGGCCTCCTTCTTCGCGTTAGCCCAGGCCGAGGTAAAGCGGCGACCCGCGATCTCCACGCACACCTCAAACGCCTTGGCGTGGTCCGGCCCCTTCTCATCGAGCAGCACATACGAGGGGTTGTGCGGCAGGTGACGCTGGGCGTACTGCTGGAGCACGCTCTTGAAGTTTTCCTGGTGGGACGAGGCGTCCGCCGCCTCGATGTAGCGCACCATGTGGTCGAGGATAAACTTGCGGGCGGGTTCGATGCCGCCATCCAGATAAATCGCGGCGATGATCGACTCCAGCACCGCCGCCGCGACCGAGCTGGGCATCGACGGCCGACCCATCATGCCCTTGCCCATGTTGAGCATCCCCGCGAGGTCGATGTCCTGACTGATCTGGGCGCAGACCCGGCGGCTGACCACGGCGGACTTTATCTTAGTCATCTCCCCCTCGAGCAGATGGGGGTAGGCCTGGTACAGGTGCTCGCAGATCACCAGCCCGAGGATGGAGTCACCCAGGAACTCCATGCGCTCGTTGGAACGCAGCCGGTGATCGGCAACCGAAGAGTGCGTCAACGCCTCTGCAAGAAGCGCGGGGTCACGGAACTGATAGTTGAGGACTTTCGCGGCTTGGTCGAGCATAAATGAACCATGGGCGGCCGTGCTATGGGTGACGGCCTGACATCAGGGCGGCGCGGGTCGTTCCCGCGCCAGACCGGTGCCGCGGCGGAGCGGTGACCCCATCACCACGCCGCTGTGGCAGCGATTTCCAGCCGCTTAAGTATCCCGCAAGGCCCGCTGCCTTGTCAATACCTTTGCCGACCGATACCTTCACAAGCCGATGAAGCACTACATGACGTACCGCTGCCCGCCAGCCCTCTTCCTGATTGTGGCATTTCTCTTGTTGCCGGCGGCGCGGGTGTGGGCTGAAGAACCAGCCCCGGCGGGTGCGGGGCGTTTGATCCCCAAACAACTCACCCCAACCCTCGATATCGACGACGTGCGGATCGGGATGAAGGGCTATGGCCTCACGGTCTTCGCGGGCACCAAGATCGAGCCCTTCGCCGTCGAAGTGGTCGCGGTCGTGCCCAACGACTCGCCCCAGCGTGGCACGATCTGGATCATCTGCGACGAGCCCCGGCTTGATGTCTCTGGGCCGGTACAGGGCATGTCCGGCTCTCCGATTTTCCTGTGGAGCGAAGGGGAAGCGCAAGAGATCGGTTCCGGGGGCAAGCTCATCGGGGCGTTCGCATTCGGGTTCAGTCAGGTCGAGGTCTGCCTCGCGGGTGTGCAACCCATCGCCTACATGCGCGAGGTCGCCACGCGTGCCGCGAACGCTGAGATCGAAGACAAGCCGCAGGCCAGACGGCCGATCCCCGGCCTCGCGGTGACCACACTGTCGCAACTCAACATCATGGCGGATCGCTCGGGCCTCGCCCCACACGACCGGTTCCGCATCGACCTTGCCTCGCAAATCCTTCAGCAATTCTCTGGGGATGCCAACGCCTCGGCACAGTTGCCCGCCGCTCGCGTCCCGCGCCTGCCGCTGTCGCCGGGCTACGACGGTCAGCCGCTACAGCTTTCGCTGCCCATGTCCGTGGGTTCCGGCGATGCGGCGGATGCGTTGGCGCCGTTGTTCGAGGGAACGGGAATCCTCCCTGTCGCCGGGGCAGCCACGATCGCGGGCAAGCCCTCGCACGGGATCGATGTGAACACGCCGCTTGCACCGGGAAGCGTTCTGGCGATCCCGCTAGCGTTTGGGGATGCGGACCTCAGTGCGACAGGCACCGTGACCGAAATTCTGCCCGATGGCACGGTGATCGGCTTCGGGCACCCGATGTTTGGCAGCGGGGATTCCGCGGTGCCCATGGCTTCGGGCTACGTCCACTTCGTCGTGCCACGCAACTCCATCAGCTTCAAGCGAGCGGGCAGCCTCAAGCTGCTGGGCTCAATTGTCCGTGATGAGGCCGCCGCCGTCGCCGGTGTGGATGGAAAAACGTACAGCACCTTGCCCATGACCATGTCGGTCCAGCACAACGACCGCGAACCCATCAAGTACAGCTTCGAGATCGTAGATCACGAATCGCTGCTCACGGGTCTGGTCGGTGCGACGTTTCTGATGGCATCCACAGCCGTCCACACCCCCCACCCGCGCAGCACGCTGCGGATGACAGGATCGGTCACCTTTGAAGGCGGCCGAAAGATCAACCTCAGCACCACCGCGGCATCCTCCTACCCGCAGGCGGCACTCGCTGATCTGATCCCCGCGATCACCCTGGCGATCCAGAACCCCATCGAACCCATCAGCGTCGAGGCGATTGACCTGGCGCTGGTCATCACCGATGGGGCGGACATGCTGACGATCCAGTCCGCCCGTCTGCTGACACCCCGCCCACGCCCCGGCGAGACGGTGAAAGTCCGGGTCACCATGCGGCAGTTCGAGGGGCCGCTCATCGAAAAGACGATCGAGCTACCCCTGCCCCCCGACTTAAAGCCCGGCGAGTACTCGGTGACGCTGGGAGGGTCCAATTCTTACGCGGGCAGACTCGTAAGCTCAAGGCCGTACCTCTTCGACGTGCGCGACAAGCGTGACATGCTCGGCGCGATCGAGACCCTGATGTCAGTCGATCGCGAGTCGCTCTATGCCATGATGCCACGCAACGAGCAGGCGTTGTCGGTGGGTCGCCAGAACCTGATGGGCCTGCCCCCGAGCAAAGCTGCGCTGGTGGGTAAGTCATTTGGCGGCGAAGTGGCCATGTACGCACCGATGATCGAGACCATCGTGCCCGTCAACGCGGTGGTCACCGGCGAGACCAGCGTCACCGTGACGGTCCTCGCGCCGAATGACGGTAATTAATCGTAAGTTCCAAAGCACCGACCCCGGCATGGCAGCCCATCGCTGCAAGCCCAGCCCACACACGAGAACACCGATGCCCCTGCGATTGTTTCCCACCCCCCGCCTGATCTGGACCGCCGCCCTTGCACTGGCGATCGTGCTGCCCGCTTACGGGATCAAGCCCGGCCGGTGGACCCACACCAATGAAGCCGACTTCCAGGCCGGCAAGGTCGAAGGCACGGTCGTAAGCAACCTTGGCGACGTCAAGCTCGCCGCTGCGACGACGACCCTTGATGAGATGCCCGAAGGCGTCACGCTGATCTACGACATCCAAACCGTCGGGGGCGTGACCTACCTTGCCGCAGGGCCGGAGGGCAAACTCCTCAAAGTCGAGGACGACAAAGCTGTGGAGGTCGCGGCGTTCGCGAACGAGCAGGTGTTCACACTGGCTGCGCTTGGGGACCAACTGCTGATCGGGATCAGCGGCAACAAGGCCAGGCTCGCTGCGCTGCGGGACGATCAGGTGATCGATCTTGTGGCCCTGGATGATGCCCGGTTCATCTGGGACATCCTGCCTATGGGTCAGGATGTGCTGCTCGCCACCGGGCCCGAGGGCGTGATCTACCGCCTGACTGATGTCGCTGCGGTGGCCGAGGGATTGGTCGCGGGTGAACCGATCGAACCCGCGGCCCCCGTGGTGCTGCTGGATACCGCGCAGGCGAATGTGCTGTGCCTGGCCGCGGGTCAGGGCGGGGTCGTATATGCCGGGACCGACACCGAGGGGCTGATTTATCGCATCGACGCGCGGGGCAACGCCTTTGTGGTTTACGACGCCGCCGAGCCGGAGGTTGGCACGCTGCTGGTCACGGCGGACGGCATGTTGTACGCGGGCACAGCCGATGCGAACCAGGCCCGGCCCGGCCGGCTCACCCAACCGGTCAGCGAAGAAAAGGGCAAGCCCGAGCAACCAGACGCACCCGAAGCACCCGAGGACGAAGCGCCCGAAGAAGGTGAGGCCGAGCCGCAAGAAGCCGAGCAAGCAGAAGCGCCAGCCCCTGAGCCGGCAACCGAGGAACCCGAGGCCCCTGCTCCTAAACCAGAACCCAAACCCGAAGCCGCAGCCGAAGACACCACCCCCGCACAACGCGACGCTCTGCGTGAGTTGATCCGTCAACGCCTTCTCGCGGCAAGGAAAGCCGGCAAGATCACGCCAACCACACCCACCGCCGCGGGCCAGCCACGGGCGACGCGCTCAGCAACCGCCGCGTCCACCGGCAACAACACGGGGGGCAATGCGGTGTACCGGATCGATCCGCAGGGCTTTGTCACGCCCGTCTTCCGCGAATCTGTGGTGATCTTTAAGCTCGCGGCTGTGCCCCTCGAAAACGATGTGGATGGGTACGCCCTGCTCATCGCCACCGGGCCCGAAGGCCAGCTCTATCACGTGGACCCCAACACCGGCGAGACGGCTGTCCTGCTGGACCTTGAAGCCAGCAACATCCCCGCATTGGAGCTGACGCCCGATGGGAAGGTCGTGCTGGGTACCGCCGACGCGGGGACGCTGGTCACCCTGGAGCCCGGTGTGACCAAGCGCGGTGTCTTTACTTCCGCCGTGCTTGATGCGGCCCAGATAAGCCTCTTTGGTACTTTCAATCTGACCGCGAGCGTGCCCCCCGGCGGATCGATTCTTGTCGAGACGCGATCGGGCAATGTGCAGGACCCGGAGATTGCCGCGTGGTCGGCCTGGTCCGAGGCGCAGGTCTTTATGCCGGATGGCGACCGCTCGCCGCTCCAGCCGCGGGAGATCACCATCACCTCGCCGCCCGCGCGCTTCCTGCAGTACCGCCTCACGCTCACATCCGACGGGCAGGCCTCGCCGAGCGTCGGGCGGGTGGAACTGGCTTATGTCATGCCCAACCGTCGGCCACAGATCGCCTCCATCAAGGCACGCTATCCCGACACCCGCCCCGATCAGCCGCCCACCACAACCATGAATATCGAATGGGAAGCGACCGACGCCAACGGTGACCGGCTGCTCTACCACGTCGAGTTTCAGCCCGCAGGCTCGGAGCGGTGGCTCACCCTCGCCAGCGACTTGACCGACGCGAACTTCGCATGGAACACCACGAAGGCCCCCGACGGCCGATACCTCCTCCGCGTCACCGCCAGCGACCGCCTGGATAACCCCGGCGACATGGCGATGACAGCCAGCCGGCGCTCCGACCCGGTTCTGGTGGACAACACCCCCCCGGCCGTGGAAAACCTGGAAATCAAGGTCCAGGGGCGGAGCGTCACCCTGTCGGGGCTGGCGGTGGACGCCCTATCGACCATCACCGCGATCAGCTACACCCTCAATGATGCGGAACTGGAGACCCCCCTCCTGCCGACAGACCTGATCTTCGATTCGACACGCGAATCCTTCGTTGCTACAATCGCCGATCTTTCACCGGGCTCCCACGTGGTCACCCTCCGCGTCACCGACGCCAGAGGCAACACCACGCACCGCCCGGCGATCTTCGAGATCGAGTGAAGAAGCCGATACCAGAGCCGGAACACCGCCAGCGGCGGGCCCGGACCAGTTGAGTCAAACACCGGAGCCACGTTATGTCCACCCACTACCCCAAGCGTCGCAGCCTCATCAAGCGCGTCCGTAAGCACGGCTTCCGCGCCCGCATGCGGACCAGCCTCGGACGCAAGCTCATCAGCCGTAAGCGCCGCGCTGGCCGATCGGTCAACGTCCGCAACTACTAAGCCCTCAGCACCTGACGCAGACACCCACGGCCAACGGCCGGGAGATGTTCCACGATGATCGAAGCACTCAAAGACGACAGCATCATCAATCGCCTCGGTGGCCGGTTTAAGTTCACCGCGCTGACGCAGCACCGCGTGCGCGAGCTGATGGAAGGCGCACGCCCCTTGGTCGAGCGTCAGGGCCGGACCGACTTCGAGGTCGCGGTCGCAGAAATCGTCGAGGGCAAGATCACCCTCGAGATGAGTGACGACACCGACGCGGACAAGCCAGAAGAATCCATCATCTGATCCGCGCGGCCCGACCGCGACCCGGGTTCTCGCATGCCCGACCCCAGCCACAATCTACAGCAGCCCGGCGAGCGAAACCTTGAGGGGAAGCGCGTTCTGGTGGGCATTTCGGGGGGGATCGCCTGCTACAAAGTGGCCACACTCGTTAGCCGCCTGGTTCAGCGCGGGGCCGATGTCCGCGTGGTCATGACGGACGCGGCGACCAGATTCGTGGCCCCGCTCACCTTCCAATCGCTCTCCGGCCACCCGGTGCTCACCAGCATCTGGGAATCCGACGACCGCCCGGACTCGCAGCACGTCGGGCTGGCACGCTGGTGCGAGATGTTCATCATTGCACCCGCCACCGCCGACTGTATCGCCCGGGTCACCCATGGCCTGACGGGCGACCTTGTCACCCTCACCGCCAACGCGTTGCCCGGCCAGACCCCCCTGCTCATCGCCCCGGCCATGAACGCGGACATGTGGGCCCACCCCGCCACGCAGCGCAACGTCCGCCTCCTGACTGAGTTGCTACCTAACCTCCACATGACCGGTCCCGACGCGGGCTGGCAGGCCTGCCGAACGCTCGGCGCAGGCCGCATGAGTGAGCCCGAAGCGATTCTGGAGCGTGCCGCGGCACTCCTGCTCGCACCCCGCGCATAAAAAACCCCGCCGAGTTGGGCGGGGCGAGGGTCACTCGTGCTGCTGCGTTGGTCCAATCAAGGCTCGAGCGCTTCGACCGTCTGGCGCCCGCCAAACCCCGCGTCGATCTCGTGCCAGTGCGTCACCGCCTGCTCGCCCTGCTGCCAGCAGAGTAGGATCTCGCGGCCGTTGTGCTCTGCGGGGAAGTCAATCAGGCCCTTCTCAAAGTCCTTGAGTTCCACCCCGACCATGTGCAATTCATCCACCAGTTCCCCGAGCCGATCCATCGACCGCTCGTAGTCACGCTCAAGCTCCAGCGACTCGTCCCCGGCCCCGATGTCTTCAAGCCCCCGCCGCAGATCGACGATGCGCTTGTACACCGACATGACATCATCCACCACCCGAGCCACATAGGGCAGCGAGCGGTTGGCCTCGGCGACCGTGAACTGCTTGCGGTCAAGCGCGGCCGGCTCCAACGTCGTGATGTGTTTCTGGTCGATCGACATGGCGTGTCCTGCCCTTCTCGCGACCCGATGTGCTGGTCGATCACGACCGGCCGACGCCGCGACTAGTGCAGTATCGGCCCGCCGTGTCGCCGGGTTCAAAAAAACATGCGGCACGGCTACCACATACAACACGCCAACACCCCCGGACGTTCAGCCCGCCCCCCAGTCGTGCAACTTATGCAGCGATCGATAACTCGTCCGCCTCCCAGCGCATGAGCCGATAAAAAGCAACTTTCGCGTCAAGGGTCAGGCTAAACAACAGCGGAACCACGATCAGCGTGAACAAGGTGGAGACCACCAGCCCGCCCACCACGACACTGCCAAGCCCGCGGTACAGCTCGCTGCCCGAGCCGGGCATCAGGACCAGGGGCAACATCCCCGACACCGATGTCGCGGTGGTCATGAAGATCGGGCGGATACGGCTGCGGACCGAGGCACGGATCGCCTCGCGCGGCGCAAGGATGCCGGTGTCGTCGCCCTCGCCCTCGCCAACCCCGCGCATGAAGTTGAGCGCCTGGTGGACGATGAGGATCGCGTTATTCACCACCACGCCGATGAGGATGACGAACCCCAGCATGGTCAACGTGTCGAGCTGCTGGCTGGGCACCATGGCGTGCGTGATCGCAAGGCCCATAAACCCGCCAACCGTCGCCAACGGCACAGCGAACATAATCACAAACGGGTACAGGAAGCTCTCGAACAACGCGGCCATCAACAAGTAGGTCACCAGCAGCGCGATAAAGATGCGGCTAAGCCCGAGGCTCAGCAGGCTCTCCCACGTCAGCCCGTGCCACGACCCAAGCATCGCCTCGCGCACACTCGCCAGCTTGCTCGCCGAGCCGGCCAGCGCCACACGCACGGAAGGATCGATCGCACCCGATTCGCGCATCTCAGCGATCATCTGGTTGATCTCGTCCGTGGCGGCCTCCAGCGGCACATCATCGGGGGGCGTCACGGTCAGCTTCACCGAACGATCCTCCTCAACGCGTCGGATCTCCTGGGGCGACTCGGTCCGGCGGAGCGTGGCCAGCGAACTGAGCGGGACCCGGCCGGTCTCGCCCGTCGCGGTGCGGTACGCCAGCGGGAGCATCGCCATATCCTCCGGCTGCATCGGCTGGTCATCCTTGCGTTTGGCGAGGATGTCGATCGTCTCTCCCCGGAACCGGTACTCGCCGACAAACGCGCCATCGACAAAGGCCTGCACCGCCGTGCCCAGCGTCGCCACATCGATGCCCAGGTCCGCCGCGCGGACGCGATTGATCGTGACCTCCACCTCACGCGATTGCAGGTTGAAGTTCAGCGGCGAAGGGATCACCTGGCCATACCTATCGCGGAGCTTGGTGTTGATCGCGTCGGCCGAGATGCGAACAGTGTTAAGGTCGGACCCTGACACCTCGACATCGATGCCGCGTGTGCCCGAGGCGCCGCGACCAAACAGGGATTGCTGCTCCGCTACGCCGAAGGTCGCGGGGTTACTCACCGTGGAGCCGTGGCCCAGCAGCGTGCTGAGGGGGGCGACGTTCTCCGGGTCTTTGCTGATCGCTCCGTGGAACGCGTTGCCCCGGAAGCTGACGAAGAAATAATTCTCGATCGGCGGGACATCGCCTTCCACCGGCTGGCCAGTCATGAAGTTGAAGGGCTTGGGCAGGTCGGCGAGTTCCGCGGTGGTCTGTGCCTCCCAGTACGGCCGGAGGTACGCCTCGGTCCGAAGCGCCGCATCCTCATCGGTCGCCAGCGAATAGCCCGGCGGGCGGATCAGGAAGCCGAACACCAGGTTCTTATTCCCACGCGGCAGGTAATCGGTCGGCGGCATCAGGAGCCACGCCCCGCCCAACGATACAACCGTGAAGCCCCCCACGATCACCACCCTGGCCACCACCCCCGCCGCACTTCGGTCGGTGAGGTGATAGATACCAGACGCAAAGCCACGCACCAGCATGGCGAAAAAGGGGATCAGGCCAAACAACGACCGCCCCGCTCGCACAATCGCTGTCTTCGGCACGCGATGCGCCACCAGGAAGCGGGCCGAGGCGGACGGGATCACGCTGATGGATACGAGCAGCGACAGCGCTACCGCGGCGCAGATCGCCAGCGTGATATCGCGGAACAGTTGGCCGGCCTCTTCCTCAATCGTGAGCACGGGGATGAACACGGCCAGCGTGGTGAGCGTCGAGGCGAGGATCGCGCCCCAGACCTCCTTGGCGCCGTCATACGCGGCGGCCCTGGGCTTCTTGCCCATGCCCAGGTGCCGGTCGATGTTCTCCAGCACGACGATGGCGTTGTCCACCACCATACCGACCGCGAACGCCAACCCCGCGAGGCTGATGACGTTGATGTTTCTGCCAAAGCCATACATCACCACAAACGTGCCGACCACCGAGACGGGGATCGCCAGCGCGACGATCAGTGTGGGCCTGAAGCTGCGCAGGAAGACAAGCAGCGCCAACCCCGCCAGCGCACCGCCTATGAACAGGTTGTTCTGGACCAGCCCCAGCGCGGCATAGATGTAAGTCGTCTCGTCATAGACCTGACGCACACGCAATACCGGCGGCTGGTCCAGCCCGCGTTCCTCTGCAAACTCGCGCGCGATAGCGGGGAGTAGTTGCTCGTTGATCTCCTGCACACGCTGCCGCACCTGAGCCATGACGCTGATGACATTCGCCCCGCTTTCGCGGTACACCGGCATGGCCATCGCCACCTCGCCACGGGACCGCACAAAGCCCCGCCGCTTCTGAAACGTCAGGTCCACATCCGCCAAATCCCCGATCCGCACAGGCCCGCTGTCGCTGTACGACACGATGGTCTGGCGGATCGACTCCAGGTCGGCAAACTCGCCCACCACACGGATGCGCGTGTCGTACCTGCCTTCGGCGATCTCGCCCGCGGACACGTTGAGGTTCTGCTGACGCAGGGCCCTGTCCAGGTCTTGCAGCGTCACGCCGTGCTGCGCCACCCGCTGGGTATCGAAGGTGATGTGGACTTCCCGGGCGCGGCCGCCGTACACGCGCACCTCGCTGACGCCCTCGATGCGTTCCAGGTAAGGCTTGATTTTCTCCTCGGCGGGGTCGCCCAGCGTCTGCACATCGAAAGCCGGGTCTTCGCTGGTCAGCAGAAGCCATGCGACCGGAGCGCCGGCGCCCGCTTCGCCCGTGGTGATCACCGGCTCAGTCACCTGCTCTGGATAATTGGGCACCTCGCGCAGTGCATCACTGACCACGACACGCGCGGCCTGCAGGTCTGCCCCCACCCCGAACTCCAGTTCGATCTCCGCCTCGCCCCGGTAGGCCGTGGCGGTCATCTTTTGAAGGTTGCGGACATTCTTGAGGACGTCTTCCTGCGGCTCGATGATCGATTTTTCGACCTCCTCGGGGCTGCGGCCGGTCCAGTTGGTGGTGACCGTGATGATGGTCGGGTCGGTGTTCGGCGTGAGTTGGATGGGTATTGAGATCAGCGCGATGAGGCCGAACAACAGCACCAGAATCACGCCCACGGCGACCTTCACCGGGTTCTGGATGGCAAAACGGATCACATCCATGTCAGATTATCCCTCGGTCGGTGCGGTGGTTGTGGGGGGCGTGGTCGGGGGTGTTGTGGCTGCGGCGGGCAGATTTTGCTGGTGATCCGTCATGATGTTGAGCGAATGGCCGGGGAAGAAAATGCGTTCGGCCCCCTGCACCACCACATCCGCACCGGGGCGGAGCATGCCAGCCATTGGGCCGGGTGTGGCGTTGACGGCGAAGCGATCGCCGTGCCCGAACAGGATTTCAACCGGGATGGACATGCCCACCGGCGGTCCGCCCTGCTCCGAGCCCTGACTCACCCACACCACGGGGCCGACCGGGCCGTTCTGAATCGCATCGCGCGGCACCGTCAGCCGGGGCGTCGCGTTCTCCAGCGGCAAGCGTGCGACGACACTCATGCCGGGCTTGAGCATGCCCTCCATGTCCTTGAGCCGAATCTTCACGGGGTAGGTCCGCGCGGCGCCGGTTCCATCCGGGTTGATGGCGTGCACACGGCCGGTCACGGTTTGACCCAGCGAATCGACCATCACCTCGACCTCGTCATCAAGCCTCACCTGATTGATGATCCGCTCGGGCACATCGATGACCGCATCGATATCGCCACGCGAGACCAACTCGACCAGTGCTTGGCCGACCTCGACACGCTCGCCGACCTCCGCGCGTTTGGCGACCACGATGGCATCGAATGGTGCTGTCACGGTCACCCGGGCAAGGTCTTCAGCGATTCGGTCACGCCGGGCGATCGCCGCCTCATGTCGCGCCTTATTGAACGCCACGGTCGCGCGGGCATCTTCCACCTCCTTTGGGCGCGCGGCGGTGGATTTAGCGAGCGATTCGAGATAGCCCAGGTCGCGGCGGGATTGATCCAGCGTCGCCAGTGTCGCGGCGGTCTCAGCCTCAGCGGACCGCAGCTCCAGCTTGACCAGCACATCCTCGACGCGTGCCAGCACCGTCTGGTTGGCTTCAACCACCGAGCCGGGCACCACCGGCAGGTCGATCAGCATGCCTTCGACCTGGGCCGCGATGACCGCACGCTTGCGCTCCTGCAATCGGCCGGTGACGTTAAAACGCTGACGGAGTTCTTCCTGCATGACGCGGTCGACCAGCACGGATGCCGGCGTCGGGCCACTGGCCTCGGGCGGGCCGGGGTCTGCGGGGTTGTCGCCCGCGGTTGGGACAGCGGGGCTTAGGCTGCGCATGACCAGCGCGCCGGTTGCAATGCCGAGGATGAGGGCGACCAGCCCGATGGTCGCGGGGATCAGCCAGGGGGCGCGAGGGGTTGTCGTCATGGGGGGTGTCCTTCATGGCACTGGCGTTTGAGGGCCGTACAGCGTACGATAGACGGGCGTACAGTGTACGGTCAAGCCGACGATCGGCGAATCATAGGCCAGCTTCTACCCGCGATGACTAAGCCAAGCCCCAAACCCGCGTCCAGACAGAGCCCGCCCCGCAAGTGGCTCAGGGCGAGTGCGCCGCAGCGGCGTGCGATGATCGTCGAGGTCGCCTTGGGCCTGCTGGCACGCGAGGGCCCAGCCGCGGTCACCATGCGTCGGGTCGCTGCCAAGCTTGGCGTCGGGGCCATGACGCTCTACACGTACATCGACAACCAAAGGCAGCTACACCGGGAGATGATTGCCCATGGCTTTTGCCTGCTTAACGCGGGTTGCCGCAAGGAAAGCACGCTGGAAACCGATGGGTCGTGGCGCGGCGGTGCGCGGAACTACCTCCAATTCGCCATCGACCACCCCGCCCTGTTTCGCCTGATGTTCGATACCCCCCTGCCCGACGGCGACGACGACCTGCTGCACGGCGGATTTGAGCCGCTGCTCGAACGGGTGAAGGCCCACCTGCGCAACCGGAAGAATTTGTCGGGTGCTCACCTTGACCGGGAGGCGCGCCGGCAGGCCGGGCGATATTGGCTCGGGGTGCATGGGCTGGCGATGCTTGCGATCTCCAGCAGGCTCAGCGTGCTGGAGGGCGATCTGGACGCCCTGCTCGACGACCTGCTGCCGCACATCGAACCCAAATGATTTCTCGGCGTGGTGAACCGCTCCGGGTTCAATCCGCGTATTCCCAGACCGTCACTTCGATTTCCTGCACGCCCCACTGCATCGCGACCTCGTGGGTCGGGTAGAGCACATCGAGCCGATGGCCCTTGATCGCCCCGCCACGGTCGAGCACGGGCACGGGCTTGCCCTGGTGGTAACCGGGGACGGAGATGATCGAGTTGAACGGCAGCAGGCGGGTGTCCGCAGCGACCAGTTTCATGCCATTGGTCCACACGCTATAGCCCGAGGCCGTCTTGCCGTCAGCCCACTTGCCGCACGACCGCTCGTCGGGTGAGTACGCGGTCACGGTCATGGCCATGGTGCGCGCCTTGCGGAGCGGCCGGCCATTGAACGTCGGGGCCTCGTCCTCGACGGCACGCGACACACTCGCAGGCATCGCGGGGAGCGGCGCGGGTTGGAGAGCGGGTCGGGCTATGGCAGGCGCGACTTCGCTGGATAATGGGAAACCGATATCAAGCGTCTGCGGGGCAGCCTCGCGGCGCAACTCCCGGGCTGGCTCGAAGGGCAGGTCCTGGATGACCCCCTTCTGCCGGGCCACATCCAAGGACACGAGTGGAAGTGGATGGCCCGACGGGGATGAATCCCGCAGGCTTGTCAGGACCGCAGCCAGCACGACCGATCCGCCAACGACGAGCGTCAGCAGGAGCAGTGCCTGTGGTGTCAGCGTTCGGCTACCGGGCAGCCGTCGGACGATCTGTCGCATCTACATCAACTCCCTGATTCCATCGGCCTTCAAACAGATAGCGGTGGGGTCCGTGTGCCTAAAAATCCCGGCTATTGCCGGGGGTTTCGGGGGTTGGACTAGCTCGGCTACACGCCGGGCTTCCTGTTTCTGGCCAGTTCTGGTTTTGGTACGAAACTGTATTTTTGCGTCCGATAGTTTACCCCCATTCCGAACCGACGCCATGACGGATTGGGCATTTTGTAAAGTTTTTTGCGATGCGAGCCGAGAAGTGCGCGGTTAACCTTTGTGGGATATGGGGTTAGGGGGATTGGGTGGGGATGGCGGGGGCGGGCGGGGGTGCGGGCGGGGGTTATG
>JBGTLW010000014.1:0-5027 GCA_041743835.1 Phycisphaeraceae bacterium
CGCCGCGATAGCGCACGCAGCCACGATGCTCCGCCGGGCGGGCAAGGTTGAAGAGGCACGCGCGGCCGCCACACTCGCCACCCAGCACCCGTTGCCCGGCCCGGACGATTACGCCGCGTGGGATGTCATGCACCTTTGCCGCGAACTCACCCGCCAGCGGCGCGTGCCCGAGGCAGGGGCTTATAGCCAGCGGCTGACCCAACCCACCGACCGGGCCTATGCCGTGCTGGGCATCGCGATGGGCCTGCTGGACCCCGACACGGAGTGACGTCCGCGCCGCAGCGCACCGCGGACCACGCCCCACGCGTGCGATTGCAGTACACTGTCTGCCCCAACGCTCGGTACAACCCCGCCCGCCCCCGCCCCTCCCAACCCACGAAAAGACACACCATGACCACCGCCACGATCACCACCCCCAAAGGCACCATCAAGATCGAGCTGTTTACGGAGCAGGCCCCCGAGACCACCGGCAACTTCATCAAGCTGGCGAAAGAGGGGTTCTACGACGGCCTCAAGTTCCACCGCGTCATCAGCGACTTCATGATCCAGGGCGGCTGCCCCGAGGGCACGGGCACAGGCGGGCCGGGCTACAAGTTCAAGGATGAACCCGGCGCACTGAAGCTCAAGCACGACAAGCCCGGCATCCTCTCCATGGCCAACGCCGGCCCGAACACCAACGGCTCCCAGTTCTTCATCACCCACGTCCCCTGCCCCCACCTCAACGGCAAGCACGGCGTCTTCGGCCAAGTCCTCGAAGGCCAGGACGTCGTCGATACCATCCGCCAAGGCGACAAAATGGAATCCGTCGTCATCACCGAAGCGTAATCGCAAACGCAACTCGCAGCCGCTGAACGAGGAGTCAACTCTTGAGTACGTGGATTCGCACCGACGCGGTGCATCCCGGTATGAATACGTTATAGCCCGGAGAATACAGATGCTGTGGGTTCGGGGCGGCGTGGCCTATTCTAAGTTGGCCCTGAGATCCCATATCTTGCGGTAGATTGCTTCGATCTCACCTTTCTCCAAGTAGTTTTTGCCTCTGTCCGCGTAAGTAGCATCTTCATCTCGCTTACTCGCGACAATAGAAAATAGGCCATATGCCTTTAGAGACAAGTCTCTCATTATCTGAACGTCTACCAGATATTCGTCGTGCTTCCACTCTCGGCTCCGGATAAGTTCATCAAGCTGGTCTGCTTGATTCTTCAGGCCTTGAGCAATTGCCCTGCTACGCTTGGCCCCCGCATTGTTGCCCGGCATTTCAGAAGGATTAACAGCCCCGGTATTGTTTGCATGATCGTAAAGTTTGATAGCGCTGCTCGCGATGGAAGGCGGATTGTCTTGGCACCCCGCACAGAAAAACAAAGCGCCCATAACTATGCACGCGATGATCGATCGGCTAAAGAGCGTCATTGATTGTCCCCTTCATATCGTGGAATTTAGGGCACGTGCATTAGGTACCAGGCAACTGATCGCCCGTGCTCTAAATAGGAAGAATCGTCTATGTATTCAACCAGTCCGAGTTCTTCCAACGGATAGATCACTGGGTAGTAAGCCCACTTTAGAATCATGTTGCTGACGTTAGAGTTGCTGCTCCCATAGATATAGACGGCCGCGCTTGCTGGTCCTGCCATGCTCCCTTGGAACACCTCAAACACAAAGAAGAACGATAGAAAATACAACAGAACAATCGATGCGATACCGGCTAAGTAGTGCCTTGTTGAGCAAAGCCGTTGATGCATCGAGTAGGTCGAGGGGTCGCTTTCATCATACAACCTGCCGCATTCCGGGCATGATGAGGACTTGCTGCCTTTGAGGTTGTAGCGGCATCGCTTGCAGTACATTGCCAGTCGACTGCGTCGTTATTGACACGGCTGCCCAGAAAAGGGCAACCCAGGATATCCTGTCACACACTACGTTAGGCGTGTGAACGCTATCGCGATGCTGTCAGCTCACTCCCCCACGATCGCCAACTCACCCGGCAGCAGGTTGAAGGGGGGGGCGGCTAGGATTTTGCCCCAGTCCTCGACCACGACGCGGTGGATCTCGCGCCATTGGCGGAACGCGATCATGGAGTCCAGCGACTTGGGCTTGGTGGCGGTGCTCTTGGACTGCTCGTGGCAGAACTGCAGGGCGAAGTCGCACAGCTCAAGCATCGCGCGGTGGTCTGCTTCGAGCTGCGGGGTCACCGGGTTGCCCGAGCCGTCGGGTCGCGCGGCTTCCTTGGCGTCGGCGAGGTTGTTGGAGATGAGGTTGAGGTAACGGTGCGCGACGGCTGCGAGCTTCCGCACGTGGGCGGGGTCGATGTTGCCACGCGTCGATCGTTCGAGCAGTTGGCGGTACGTCGCTCGGAGGCCGGCCGACTCCGCGAGGTAAGGCTCGTAGGGCCGATCCACGTGGAACCGAAGCCGGGCGCCGAGCAGGTCCATCACGCGGTCGGGGGCGGAGGGCAGGTCCATGCCGGCCATGCCCTCGAACAATTGCAGCAGCACCTCGGAGGAGTCTTCGTTGGCCCCGGCGTCTGCGAGCTCACGGAGCAGTTGCAGCTTCAATCGCGTGTCAAGGATCGGCTCGCCGGCCGAGTTCACAGCCTTGGACAGGTTGCTGATGGCTTTCGCGGCCCAGTAGCGGACGGCGGGGCTCTCATCCGCGAGCCCGGCCCGGCCCATGTCGATGGCCGAGGCGTCGGTGAGGCGGGTCGCCACGATCATCGCGTTAAGCCGGACAATCAGCCGCTTGTCTTTGAGCAGCGGGGTGAGTTGCTGGGCGGTGGAGCGGGAGTAGTAGCCCTTGAACAGGTCGGTCGCGCCGGGCGTGCCGACGGGCGTGACCAGGCGGTCGCGGGCCTCGGAGATGGCGCTGTCGGAAATCTGTTCGTTGGTCACCGCCTCTTTAAAGACACCTGCCCAGCGATTGAGGTAGCTGGCCACGGCATCCTTGTCGGCCTGGGACATCACGCCGGTGGCGGTGATGACCGACTGTGGGATGCGTTCCTGAGCCGTCGCCGTGACGCCAAGCAGCAGCACAGCAACCAGTGACAGAGCCCGGGAAACGGTAAGGCAGCGGTGGGGCATCCGTCTAAAATCTCCGGCGGATCAGGGGGAAACCGTGGGCTGTGATCGAAACCGGCCACAGCCCGCAAGACCCATCAAAGTACCATAGGCGGGCGTCGAGTGTCAAACAACAGACCCCGCCGTGGAGCGGGTCTCATCGGGCGATAATTCCCGCGAAGGCTGGGACTTACACGCTCTGGAACGCCCGCCCAGCGGTGCTTGGCATGGTCTTCGCTTCCAACACAGCGCGGGCGTGACGGCAGAAGTGGCCGCGGAGGTCGCTGGCGTACCGCTTCAAGGTTGCCTCGCCCCGGCCACGCACATCGCCGCAGCGATACAACGCGCGGGCCAGGTGGATCTCACGCAGGGCGTTGTTCCGCACCGTGGTTTCGTTGGGCACGTCGGTAAGCAGCGCCTGGGCCTCGGCGATGGTGGTCTGGGCGTGGCCGGTGACGCCAGGCTGATCCAGCAGTTTCGACAGCGCTTCCGCGGCGTCGGGGTGTGGGTGGCGGGCGTAGAGTTGTTCGCACGCCTCCGCGACGGCGCGGCAGTGGCTGAACGCGGGGTCGCGGTCCAGCGTGGCCAACTTCTCCAGCACGATCGGCCAGGCCTGCTCATCATCAACCCGGCTCAAGGCGATGAGCAGCGCATCCACCTCGCTCATGCTCATGCCGAACTGCCCCATCCCGCGATAGTTCCAGCCCTCATCCCACGCGCGATCGGTCACGCTTTGCCGTAGCGTGGCTGAGCCGTGGTCGTCGTCCATCAGCGCGAGGATCAGGGCGTAGCGCTCCCGCCGGGCCGGATCGCTCGCGCTGTCGTGGGCCTTGCGCAGCAGCGGCGCGGCCCGGTCGGCCTCGGCGAAGCACAGCCCGATGCCCAGGTACTCGTCCCACCCCTGGTCCACCGCCCATTGCAGCTTCTCGTCGCTAACCGGGAACGTGTCTTTGTCGGTGAGGACTTCTTCTTTGAGGTTGCCGATCTCGACGAGGTGGCGTTGCAGTTCCTTGATGTCGATGTCGCGCACGCCGACGCCGGCGCGGGCGGCCATGGCTGCTGCTCGGCCCGCGGCGTAGCCCTGGTTCTGCACGTCGGGCTGCATGCGGATGACAGGTATCGCGTCGCGGTGCGCACTGACGCCGAGCCCGGTCACCAGCAAGCCATCCACCCCGCGCGGGATCAGGCAGCGGTAGGGCACATAGACCCACATCCGCTCCTTGTTGGGCGGCTTGACCATGAACAGCGGGTGGATCGTGTAGCCGTGCGTGTCGAAGTTCGACGAGTGCAGGCAGATCGAGTCGGGGAAGCGCCGGTCGGCGAGGAAGTCCACGGGGCCCAGCTCGACCTCGCCGATGATCTGACGCCGCTCGCGCGAATCGACAAGCTGCCCCGCGTCGAAGAAGCGGCTGAACTTCTGCCGCGAGGTCACGTAGAAAGCGCTGGCGTCCACCAGATCGGTGTCGTCGGAGAAGCTGTGGTCGGTGTTGTTGTAGGGCAGGTCGGGGCTTAGGCCCGTGAGGCCGGTGCCCTGGACAGCGACGTGCTGTGCCTCGATGGCGGTGGTCTGTGCACCGGCTGCGGCGGCGACATCGGAGTTGCCCGTGGAATCCACCACCGTGCCCGCCTCGATCAGCCCGAAGCCGTGCGGCCCGGCGACGACCACGCCTTTGACCCGGCCGGCCTCGACCCATGCGCCGCAGCAGACCACGTTGAACCACACCTCGCAACCCAAGCGGCGCATCTCGCGCAGGTACCAGGCCTGCTTGGCGGCGGGAGACCAGGTCACGCGGTTCTTGCGGATGCGCTCGTCGATCTCCAGCTCCGCCACAGCCGCGTCGATCTCGGTGGTGAAGCCGACGACGTTGCCGAAGTAGTAGCACGCGATCTGCCCGACCGTGCCCACGCCGCCCAGCGCCGGCGCGGCTTCACAGACCAGCGTCGATGCCCCGGCCCGAGCCGCACCGATCCCCGCCGACG
>JBGTLW010000015.1:0-7318 GCA_041743835.1 Phycisphaeraceae bacterium
CACGGCCGGTGCGGCCGCGGGTGTGGCCGCCGCCCGCGCCGGCGCCCGAACACTCATCGTCGAAGAGGCCAATGCCCTGGGCGGCATTTCCACCAGCGGCGGCGTCCACGAGTGGTTCTGCAACCTCAAGGGGCTCGGCAGCATCTTCGACGACCTGCGCGACGAGCTGGATCGCTACGGCGCGAAATTCGGGCGGTTCTTCAACGGCGAGTACCTCAAGATCGTCTGGCAGCGCCTGGCGGATCAGGCAAGCGTCGATGTCCTGTACCACACCACGCTGCTTTCAACGGGCACCGAGGACGGGGTGGTCCAGTCGGTTGAACTCGTAAGCTGCGGCCAGCGTGTGCACGCATCGGCTGAGGTGTTCATCGACGCGAGTGGAGAAGGGGACCTCGCGGCAGCAGCCGGCGCGCCGTTCATGAAGGGCGATCCCGACACCGGCCGCACGTTGCACATGACCCTGACGTTCACGCTCGCGGACTCGGGCCGTGAGCAGGTGCCGTACCTGCCGCCGGGCCTCGATCCGATCAACTCGCGCGATGAACTCCCCGGGCTGGGCACGGGAACGCGGATGCCCGATGGCCGGATCTACTGCAACGCCACCAAGGTGATGGGCCTGGACCCCACCGACCCGCTGCAACTCTCGCGCGCCGAAGCCGAGGCACGCCGGCAAATCGCACGTGTACTGCACTACATGCAGCGGCACGAGTGCCCGCGGCACATCCTCGTGGCATCCGGCGCCCGCATCGGAATCCGTGAGGGCCGGCGGGTCCTCGGCGATTACGTGATCCGCGGCGAAGATGTGGTAGCTGGCGTCAACTTCGACCCGCCCGACGGTGTGGCCGTCGCCACCTGTCAGATCGACTTCCACAGCCTCACCCGCGCGGGAGACGCGGGCTGGCGTCAGAAGGTACACCCTTACGCCATCCCGCTTCGCGCGATGATCCCGCGCAACCTCAAGAACGTGCTTGTCGCGGGCAAGTGCATCAGCGGCGACCAGGTCGCCATGAGCAGCTACCGCATGACCCCCACCTGCTGCGGCATGGGCCAGGCCGCCGGCACCGCCGCCGCTCAGTTCCTCAAGCAGCGTCCGGCCGACTCCCGCGCCCTCGACATCGAGCGCCTGCGTGAGCAACTCACACGCGACGCAGTCGAACTCGACCCCCGCGCCCACCACGCCTTCGGTACCCACCAAACCCCCGACCCCGCCCTCGCATCCTGAGGTGGGGAATGCGACTTTGTGAGCACCTCGCACAGCGTCACGGGGCTGTGACGACGGTGATGTCATCGAACCACGCGAACGCTTCCGCGGCATCGGCGGGGTGTGATTCGATGCCGATGACAATCCAGGGATTCGTCGGCGTGACGGTGATCTCAACCGGGGTCCACTCGGTGGCGTCCACGCGTTCGCGGCGGGTCTCGTCGCCGTTGAGCCGGTTGAACCCGTTGACCGACAGTGACGCGCTTCCGCCGGTGGTTTTGATGTACCCGCTGACGGTCACGGGTTTGCCCGGCTCGATGCCCTGCTCCACGAGTTGGTACGCCGCGAGGTGGTGCTCGTAGCCGCCCTGATTGATGCGGGCCGCGAACTTGCCGGTGCGCACCTCGTCGGTCGCCTGAAAGTTCAGGCGGTCGTCCATCCAGCCGGGGATATCCAGATTGCGATCGGGCACCCACCCGCTGCGCACGTCGTTGGTGTCTTCAAAGCCGCCGTTGGCGAACGCGCGCGGCTGGGTCAGCACTTGCTCGATGTAGTCCCAGTTAGGCTGAAGGCGTTGGTCGCCGACGCGCATCTTGGCCCAGTCGGGTGTGTGGTCGTCGTCGTGCGTGAAGAGGATGCCATAGGCATAGCCCATGCGCTTGGTCTTGATGTACCAGTGGGCCATGAAGTCGGTCTGCCACTGTCGGCCGTCGCCGCCCTTGGGCGTCCAGCCTGTGGATACGCCGGCCTCCGTGCAGGCCACGGGGATCATCGGCCCGCCCGCCTCACGCAGGTACTCCCAGGGCTTGCCCAGCCGATGGTTCAGCGTCTGGTTGCCGTACACGTGCGTGCCGATCACGTCGCAGTGGTCCTGCACGCGGTGGTCCACAATCATCCGCCGCAGGTAATCGGTGTCCGGCTGGGCCACCGGCGACGACTGCACGATGATCCTGGGGTTCACCTCGCGTGCCGCCTCCGCCATCGCGCGGACCAGCCGGGCAGCCACATCGGGCCGGTTGGGAAGCCCGGTGTGGTTGTCGCGTTTGTCCGGCTCATTGCCCGTGATGTAGTAAAGGATGCGCTCCTCGCCGGGCGCGGAATAGTGACGCATGTACGCGATGCACCGGGCCTTGTAGTTGTCGTACCACTGCTTCATCACCGGGCCGTTGAGGTCCAGTTGGCTGAGCAGGGCCACACTGGTCCCGGTGGGGTCCACGCCGTTCCCCCGGTAGTTGATGACCCAGTGGATTTGAAGCCCGGCGTCGAGCATCGCGGTGATGTCCGCTTCGGACACCGCGGGGTCGGCGTGGTTCGCACCGTTGCGCGTCGCGCGCAGGCCGATGGCCTTGAAATCGTCAATCACCGGCTGCAACGGCCCACGCCCGCGGTTCATCCCAAGCCACTGCCCCGTGAACGCGCCGGGCTCGATCTTGCGCGGCGTTGTCGCGGGGAGACTCACAAAATTCGCCTGACCCGCAATCGCCTGGGCGTGTGTGAAGCGCACGCGGTACCACCCCTCACTCAGCCCGTCCGACAACTGGCGATCCACAACCAGTTCCTGACGCGGCTTGAGATTCACGGGGATGTTGCCCTGCTCGATCACCTTGCCGCTGTGGTCTTCGATCTGCCATTGCAGGGGGTCGCTGATCGCCGACGTGGTGCGGTTGCTTAGCGCGAGGCTGAAGCTCACCGCCTCATTGATGCCGAACTCGCCGAACTTCGCGCCGGGCGTGGCGGTGAGTTCCACCTTGGGCAGCACGCGGCCAAGGCCCTCCGGCTTTCCGTTCTTGAACTGTGTGGGCGGCTCGTATCGGCCATCCCAACGATCGTCCAGAATGACCGCCACGTCCAAACCGCCACTGGCCTTGTCCTTGGGGACCGACAACGTTACGCGGTGCGTGCCCTCGGCAAGCTTACCCAGCGGCAGGCTGGTCCAGCGGAACTGGTTCCACTGCGGCGAGTGGGTCATCACCAGTTCCCCGGCCGGGCGCGACGCACCATCACCGGACGCCACCGCAGCCGCGAGATGGCCCTCGGTCTTCATGGCATTGTTGTAGCGCACGTACAGCCGCGCGCTAACCATCGGCTCGGGCACATCGAACGTGAGCGTCACAGTTGAGCCGGGGTTAAAGTTTGAAAGCAGCTTGCCCCCCGACGCTTCGCGCATGTCCTGGACACGGCTGTGCCCGTCGCCTGCTTCCATCTCCACCCAGAGGCCCGGCAGCTTGTCGGGCAGCGGTGATAGCTCCGCGCTGGCGGAGGTGCCGGGCGTTAATGAGCTACCCCACGCGATAACGATAGTGATGGCGATGGCGGCGAAATGTCGCATGAAAAACTCCTGTTACTGGAAAGTTACACGTATCGTTCAGGGGCGGGTGAGAGCGCACGGTTGCCGCCGGTCCCTACCCCATAGGGCATGAGTGGGAGTGGCCATTCACGCGCAACCTCGGGGGATCACTTGGGCTGGTAAAACAGCCACCCTTGACCGTTGACACGCCTGCCACGCTGCAGGCGCTCCAGTGTGACAAATGCGGCGGCACCGTCCCTATTGGCAACGGTCATGCCCTCGAAGGCTTGACTGGCAATCCCGCCGGTAGCACCGGGATAGTTCATGCTTTGAAGCCCGCCCACGTGCGGCACGCGGGAACCCCATGCCATGTCCGATACATAATGATTACACGTGAGCAGCGTGTGTGAACTGGCGTCCTGGTCAATGCGGCTGGCAGTGATGTAGTCGCCGCTGCCGGCATTCTCGCCTCTGTAGTACGTGACCTGGTTCCGTCTTCCAACCCACACGTTCCAGCCCAATTCCGTATTGTTACCACTTGTGATCTGGTTACCAATATTGTCCTGCAACCCCTTCGGGGCCGCGAGGCACGATGCGATTGACTTGGGAACCTGATAGTCGGTGTTCAACTGCTGCCAGGTCGGGCGTCGATAGTGCGAGTAGTCATCCTGTGAGGGGCCCGAAATGCGATTAGCGTGCGGGTAGTGGCCGGCATGATCGGTGGCGTACACCAGCGTGGCGATCGCAAACTGTCGTGCGTTGGACACCTCCAGCGTTAGCTGCGCTGTCTCGCGTGCTCGCCCCAGCGCCGGCAACAGCAGCGCGATGAGCACGGCGATGATGCTGATGACGACCAGGAGTTCGATGAGCGTGAAGGCGTGTGGGGGCCGGGTGTGGTGCGAAGGGGAGGCGGAGGGGGAGGCCGAGGGATAGCAATCCCTCGGCTTTGTGGTGGTATCCCTCAGTTGTTTTGGGCACACATCGTGGGTTGCCATAACATGCCTCTTACGCAAGTGGAGCAGTGCATCCTAATCAAACCACTCAATAGCATCGGTGGTGCCGACAAACGCGACGGCCCTCGTCAGAAGGCCGTCACGCAGGAGGAGTCGAATCTCACACCGACCGGTCCGCACGCGTCCGCCGCCCCCGGCCAGGCAGCATCAGCAGCCCGCCGAGTCCCAGCAGCGCCAGCGATGCGGGTTCGGGAACAATCGTGTTCGGCCCTGCAGCCAAGCTGGCCTGAATGTCTTGGAGACTCAGGGCTTGGTTATAGATGCGAAACTCATCGACTTTGCCGTTAAGGTGCCCGCCCCAACTGGCGGTGCCTATGTAGTTGGCCGTCGGCAAAATTGTCGCCAAGCTCCCGGTCCACCCGGTACGCACGTTTGAAAAGAACGTGTAACCGCCCGCCCCATCGTTTTTGCCGAAATACAGGGTAATGGTGTCTGCCGCGTCATCGATCGTTACGGCCATGTAGTGAAAATTGTTGTTCGCGCCCAACGCACCTAACCCATTGTGCTGGATTCGCAGGCTGTCCCAACCGTTCTGTGCGTTGTTCTGGTAATCCACAAAAGCTAGTCTCCACCAATCGACACCACTGACGTTGCCCGGATTGAATATCCCCCCCTCGATGGACTCGTTGCCGGGAGAGCCACCGAAATAGAACACCCGGCGGCCCTGGTTGTTATCCCCATCATGGAAACCGAACCAACCCTCAAACGTCACGCTTGTGAACCCGGTCAAGGTGTCGGTGGGCAATTGAGCACCGCGTGTGGCTGCCGAAAGATTATCCGCATTCACCATCGCACCGCCGCTAAGCGTTGCTCCGCCCACCAGGGTCAGATTCTTGTCGCCCACCGAATCGTTGAGATCATCGAACGAGTAGCGGTGAACGAGCGCGGCATCGGCGTCGGCGGCAAGCAACGCAGTGCTTGTCGCAATGATTAGTGTTGCCCCGGTCAGACTGGCGAGAGCAGAAATTTGCGATCTCATGGTTCTCTCCTAAACTCGATTAGAGGCATTTGTGCAGCTCTGATCTATCCATGCTCGGGCGACACGCCGGGGCATGTGGGTTTTCATGTGAATCAACGCTTCCGTCGGGGCAGCATTAGCAGCGCGCCTACCGCGAGCAGGGCCAGCGAACCAGGCTCGGGGACGACGTAGAAGCCGACATAGGTGGCGTCGGTGCTGCTGTCGTAGAAGAGGCTGACCTTGTCTTCAAACTGGCCTGTAAGGGCCGAGTCGTCCCAGTTAAACCGACCGCCGGAGATGTGGGGGTTCAGTGTGGCGACCTTGTCGCCGGCCCACTTGAAGCCGTAGAAGATGTCCGTGGCCTCACCCGCGGTGGCGACCCAGTCCAGCCCGGTCGGATTCTCCGCGAAGGTGATGAGTACGCCACGGTCGTTGGTGATGGTGGCGCTGTTGTTAATCACTAGGCCGCCGGCCGCTGAGTTGAGGATGTCGATACCCGCGGAGACGCTGCCGATTTCCACACGCACCTTGCCGGTGGTGCCGAGGGTGATCGCCGCGCCTGATCCGACGGTGAAGTCGGTGCGGTTAAGGTTGAGCGTGCCCTTGGTGCCACCACCGATGATCGCGGCGGTGTTGATCAGCACATCGCCGATACCGACCGTAACAGTGCCGGTGTGGTTGGTGTTATTCGTGCCGATTCGCATCGTGTTGACGTCGATGTCCGATGTCGCGCCACTGAGGTTGATTGTGCCCGTCACCGTTGGCGTATCGCTTCCGCTGGCTCTCTCGCCCACGAACAGATTATTTAGAAACGCATCGAACGTGCCCCCGCTTTGGGTAAAGCTGCCTGCGGCCGAGCCGTTGCCATTGCGGTAGCCGACGAGCATGTTGGTGCGAGCGGCGGTGCTGGTGCCGAATGTGGTTGAAGTCCAGTTGTTGCCAAGGGCGACTATGCCATTGGTTCCGTTGCCGCCTGATGAGCCGCTCATCCTGCCGCCGATGATCACGCGGTCGGTCGCGGTCTCGCTACCGATGACACTAAAGGTTCCACCCAAGACATTTGCAAAATCCACCGTACCCACACCTGCGCCACCTTGGTGATCGGTCAGTGCAACGATGAAAGAAGTCAGGTTGGTGGCGTTGACAATGGACGAGTTCGTGCCAGTAACCGTCCCCGTTGCCGCTGCGCCACCCGTGCTACCTGTGCGGTGACCAACCCAAAACCTGCCGGTGTCCACATTGAGGGTGCCGTTGGTCAGCGTCAGATTGCCGGTCCAGTTGCTGGCCGAACCTGTGGTGTTGCGACCCACTTCGAGCGTGGTCGCGTTGAGCGTACGGGTGTTGAGGTTCAGCGTGGTGGTGACGTTGATCGAGGCACCGTTGTTGTCAATATCCCGCGACGCCACGCCGAGTCTGAGGATGTCGAATCCGCTGGCCAGGTCGAAGACGTTGGTTCCGGTGGCGGTGTTTCGATAGGCAACATCATCGGCACCATCGATCGGCAGGCCCGAGCCCCAACTCGATCCGGAACTCCAAACCGTGGTGTCTGCCCCCGTGTAAGTCCTGACGGCAGCCGAGGCGCTTAGCGACATCGCTGCAAACGCTGCAGCGGTCGAGAGGGACAAGAGGGTGCGGCGGACAGGGGTGGCTTGCGCAAAACTGGTCATCATGGACCTCCTTCAAAAGGGGGAAACGGGTGAAACATCGGACACAATCAACCGAGGCACGATGCGCCGGCATTGGGGTTCGGGGGGGAGCGAGTTGTCGCGGCGGGTCTGGAGCAGCTCCACGAGGCTGCGGGCGATGCGGTCCTGCTGCTTGTCCACAGTCGCCAAGGGCGGCACCGCGTTGGCGGCGCC
>JBGTLW010000016.1:0-5349 GCA_041743835.1 Phycisphaeraceae bacterium
ACCCGCCGCAAGGGTGCGCTCGACGGCGGCGGGTTGCCCGGCAAGCTGTATGACTGCACCTCGAAAGACGTGGAATCATCTGAGATTTACCTGGTCGAAGGCGACTCGGCCGGCGGGTCCGCGAAGGGCGGCCGCGACCACAACACCCAGGCCATCCTCCCGCTCAAGGGCAAAATCCTCAACGTCGAGAAAGCCCGGCTGGACAAGATCCTCGGCTTTGAAGAAATCCGCACGATCATCCAGGCCCTGAGCTGCGGCATCGGCGAAGACTTTGACCTCACCAAGCTCCGCTACGGCAAGATCATCATCATGACCGACGCCGACGTGGACGGCAGCCACATCCGCACGCTCCTGCTGACCTTCTTCTTCCGGCAGATGAAGCAACTGGTGGAGAACGGCCGCATCTACATCGCGCAGCCCCCGCTCTACCAGATCATCCGTGGCAAGCGCAGCGAGTACGTCATCAACGAGAAACGCATGCGGACCGTGCTGTCGCAGCTTGGCCGCGAGGGTGCGGAGTTCTGGGTCTTCCAGGCCCCCGGCACCGAGCCGACCAAGCTCAAGGGTGAAGCGCTAGCGCAGCTCATTGATGTGCTCGACCGCCTCGCGGAGCTGGTGTGGGTCGTGGAGCGGCGGGGCATCCTGTTCAAGGACCTCGTCGCGCTGCGCGAGAAAGACCCCGCGGGAGACCGCCGCCTGCCGCGTATCCGCCTGACCATCCCCGCCGAAGCCGCCACCCCCGGTGCGTCGCCCGGCGACCACTTCTTCTGGTCTGAAGATGATGAGCACGCCTTCCGCGATGCGCACGGCCTGAAGCTGCACGACCCCGCGCTCGACGCCGCGGGCAACGGGGCCGCCCCCGCCGAAGCGACCGTGATCCGCAAGGAGCTTCACGAGACGCGCGACCTGCAGCGTCACTTCGATCGCCTCGGCGAGTTTGGGCTTGAGATCGGCGACTACTTCCTCAAGCAGGAGCAGACCGTGACCGGTGCGCCCGGCCCCACGAAGTTTGAGCTCCACACGCCGCGTGCCGCGAAAGGGGACGAAGAGGCGTCCAGCCGCATCGTCCCGGTCGCCAACCTCGCGGAGATGGTTTCGGCTGTGCTTGATGCCGGCAAGCAGGGCATGGATATCAAGCGGTTCAAGGGCCTGGGCGAGATGGATGCCGAGCAGCTCTGGGAGACCACCATGGACCCCGCCAACCGCATCCTGCTCCGCGTGACCATGGACGATGTAGTCGAGGCCCAGCAACTCTTCAGCACGCTCATGGGTGAAGAGGTCGAGCCCCGCCGCAAGTACATCGAAGACCACGCGCTGGAAGTGAAAAACCTGGACGTGTGATGCAATCGCTCTCGGAGCTGGCCGAGAGTGCAGGCAGGGGTGAGTGATGCACCTGTTCCCAATTCTGGGACAGTGATGGGTTTGGCGTAACTTCAACGTCATAGATGCCAATAGGATGGTGCGGCAAGGTGTTGCACGAGACTTGTCCCCGCTGTGCTTCCGGAAATCACCATGCAGAGTTGCGCTTTCGTGAATCGGTTCGGGTTGACTGTCGTTTTTGCGTGGATGTGCCTTTCCGTGCAAGGCGTGCTGGCGGTGGGGGTGGCAACCAACTCGCCATTAAGTGTCGCGACTGTCCTGGGTGGGCCGGGCGACAATGACGCGGTGGTCGGCGTACGCATCCAGTCGGATGGGTCTGTCGTCGTCGCGGCCAACCTCGCGCAGGGGACCCGGATCGCGGACAGGGTCGTAAAGGGCACGCCCGTCGATGGCACGGTGGGTGTGGTGCTGCGGCTGACATCGGATGGCAAGCAGGTGCTCTCCCTGCTCCCGATCGCTGCGAAGCTGCACGACCTTGCGATCGACGATGCGGATCGCATCTACCTCGCGGCCGGGGCGGCGGGTTTGGCTGTGGTGGACAAGGCGGGTGTTAAAGGCATCCGAGCGCGGGAACTCGGCGCTTCGTGTACCCGTGTCGATGTCACGGGTGATGGTCATGCCGCGGCGCTGGCGGGTGGCAAGGCGACGCTCTTCTCCCCCGACGGGCGGGCGATGACGCAGGTCAGCGGCAAATCGTACACCGAGGATGTCGCGGTCCACGGCCCATCTAAAACCATCGTGCTCACGGGCTTCACCAACAACAACGCGTTCGATGGCAACCGCACCTACCCGGTGCAGATCTGCTACGTCTGGGGTTATGGCTACGACGGCAAACGCAAGTACACGCTCTACGACTGGTCCGTTGATCGCGATTCAGACCGCTTCCTGAACAAGCCGACGAACAACATGGCAGATACGCGGGGTTACCGCTGCGCAATCGGGGATGACGGCAAGCTGTACGTCGCGTTCGAGGCCGCCGGCGGGAACCATCTCTTCCGCTACAGCACCACCGACATCACGACACCCTTCAAGCTCGTGGGCGGCGACCAGTACCATCGCTTCCATCAGTCGCGCTCCGAACACAAGATCGTCTTCGGCCGATTCGACGCGGCCACGGGCGAGGCGATCGCGATCCAGGAGTTCTGCACGCGGCTGGCTGATGGCAACGCCAACGCCACACGCATCAAAGACGGCGATATCGCGGCAGACAGCGAGGGCCGGGTCTATCTCGCGGGGGCTTCCGCCCACGGCCTGCCCGTCAGCGAGACCCTCGAAAATTCGGGTGACTACAAAGGTGGGGCGTTTGTCCTCATCATGTCGCCCGACCTGACCGAACGCATCTTCTGTACCTACACCGGCGGCCGCGAGATGCACACCATCGCGTTCCGCAGAGCCGACGGCAAGAACTTGCTCGCGTTCGGAGGCCGCGGCCCCGAGGATGGCAAGCCGGTCCACCTCTATCAACCGCTGCAGGAAAAGCGGTTTGGTACGGATGGATACTTAGCGATCGGTGTGCTGCGGTGAGTTTCACAGCGGCGCCACTTCCCACCGGTGTCGCCCGGTCAGACCCGCTATCATTCCCGCATGTCGTTGCCACCGTCCCACGTTACGCATGACACCCGTCGGCCCGGCCGGCTGTGGTACTTCATCGGCTTGCTCCTGATCGTGGGCGGCGTATCCACTTTTGTGGCCTCGCTCACGACCCAGCGATCCAAGATTGCAGACCAACTCGCAAACCTGCCGCGGCTGACACTGCCCGAGGGCGGCGTGGTGGTGGTTGAAGAGGCCGGCGTGGTGCAGGTGTTCTACGAGGGCTCGCCGACGCCGGGCGAGGAGCGGGTGTCGTTTGACCTTGTGGACCCCGTGCTGAAGGTAGTGCCCGCGGATGTGGTGGGCGCAGAGCCGTTGACCGTCATGAGGCCCGAGAGGATCGACGGCTACCCCATGAGCCCGACGTTTCATGGCTACGCCATGGCCCAGTTCCTCGCCGACGCGCCCGGCCGATTCCATGTCTCCGGCACGCTGGCGCACGATGACCCCACGCCCGCCACGATCGCGGTGGGGCGATTCGATGTCGCGGGGCTGCTCGGCGACTGGACCGGGGTGTTCGGCGGGGCGGTCGCGGCCACACTTGGGCTGGTCGTTGGCACCGTCATGCTCGCGCTGACCTACCTGCTGCGCCACGGCCACCGCACCCACCGCGACGACACATGCGCTGCACAATAATCCCGAAGCCCACGGACCCCCGTCCGTGGGTTCCCTCAACTATCGCACCACGCACAACCCATAAAAAAACCCACAGCCGGAGCCGTGGGTCGGGGGGGAGATCAGGGGTGTGTTGTTGATCAGCGCTTGGAGAACTGGAACCGGCGGCGGGCACCGCTCTGGCCGTACTTCTTACGCTCGACCTCGCGCGGGTCGCGGGTCATGTAGCCTTCGTCGCGGAGCTTCTGCTCCAGGTTGGGGTCGTAACCCTTGAGGGCACGGGCGATGCCCAGGAGGATGGCCTCGGCCTGCCCGGTGATCCCGCCGCCGTGGACGGTCACGAAAATCTCAAGCTTCCCGCTCATCCCCGTGGCTTCGAGGGGCTTGCGACACGCGGCGCGGTGCTGCGGCTCGGAGAAAAACTCATCCACTTCCTTGCCCTTCACCAGGAACTTCGCGGTCCCGCCGGCCGGAACAGGACGCATCCGCACACGGGCCACAGCACTCTTGCGGCGGCCGGTGCCCCACACGAAGCCGCCCCGGTCGGGGACCGCCGCCTCGGAGATCGGGCGTACCTGCGTCTTGACGGGAGCGGTCTCAGGCGGGGCGATCAGCGTATCAGTGATGGTGTCTTCAGCCATGGTGGAAAACTCGGTTGCTGCGTAAGCGATGCGTTGTAATGGATCGGATGAAGTTGCGGGGTCGTTTCCGAGCGCTGGCCCGGCGAGTCGTTGGTTCACGGAGCGAGTCAGGCGGACACTTCGAGCACCTTGGGTTCCTGGGCGGCGTGCGGGTGGTCCGGCCCGCCATACACCTTGAGCTTGCCGAGCATCTTCGTGCCCATGTTGCTCTTGGGCAGCATGCGCCGCACCGCGTCTTCGATCAGCCGATTGGGGTGCGTGTCCCGCACATCGCGGAAGCTGACGACCTTGCGCCCCGACGGGTGGCCGGAGAACGTCTGCCGCACCTTCTGGTCGAGCTTGTTGCCGGTGAGGACAATCTTCTCGGCATTGGTCACGACGACGAAATCGCCCACGTCGTGGTGTGGCGTGTAGGTGGGCTTGTGCTTGCCCATGAGGATGACAGCGAGGCGGGACGCCAGCCGACCCAGGACCAGGCCGGTCGCATCGACATGATGCCAATGCTGCTCCACTTCGCCGTTCTTCGCATGATAGGTCTGGCGGTTCATCGCGCTTGGTCCGTACTCCCGGCAACCCGGGGATCAGTTGAGGATTGGAGCCGGCCCGCGGCCAGCGATTTCGAGCTACACATCCTACCAGAACCGCCCCCCGCGTCAAATAGCCCCCAGCCCGCCTTATGTGAGGGCTTTGTCAGTACCGTCTCATCCACGAGGCGGGGCCGCTCTCAGGCGGCAGAACCGCCCTCGCTGAGATGTCCAGCGTGGCGCGAGCAGCGTCAGCCCTGCCCATCACCCCCGCAGCCGCTCACTACCCACACCAGCCGTTTTCCGCTGTTCCGGGAATGGCTTCAGCAATCCACCCCCAGTATCCCGGCTGCGGATTTCTGCAACCAAGCTGCCAGCAGGCGTTTACGCGAGAATCATCTTGTCCGACCGGGCGAACTGGCTATCATGCTACCTAGGTTTGATTCTGTATAATCACTCACTACTGTCCCAACGTCTGACCGCCAATTTGCCATAAGTGCCTGCCAATCATCGGGCTGCGAGAGATCATGGCCTGCATCGACTTGAACTTGCTCCGACCATGTGGCCTTTCCTTCAGTCAAGGAGAGGCGCATGTATCT
>JBGTLW010000017.1:0-3224 GCA_041743835.1 Phycisphaeraceae bacterium
GCTCGACCCCCAAGGCCAGCACCAAGCTCAAAGCCAAACGCACCAGCCTCAAAACCCGACGCCTCCGCTGCGGCCTCGAAGACACCTACCTCATCCAAACACTCACCGGTGGAGATCGGGGGTAAATGTCTTCACCCTGCAGGCGAGGCTTTTTGGCCGGTGGGGGATCGTGGCCGACCGGTTACCATATGCCCATGCGGAGCGGTCGTGTGGTGAAAATCCGGGCTGGTGCGGGGCGTGGCTTCAGCTTGATCGAGCTGCTGGTGGTGGTCGTGGTGATCGGGCTGCTGATCGCGATTCTGCTGCCGGTGCTGGCGCTGGCGCGCGAGTCGGGGAAGCAGGTCAAGTGCCTGGCGCATGTGCGCACGATCGGCCAAGGCTTTCAAGCGGGCCTGGCCGAGCGAAACGGGGTGTTCCCGCACAGCATCCTGGGCCCAAGCATTCCAAGCAACCCGCCGATCTGGTCGGACATCCTCGACGCCGTCTTTCCCGTGACGCCAAACCTCAAGTGGACCGGCACGGACAGCTTCGGCGCGTGCCCCTCCGTGCAGCAGCGCTACGCCAACCTGTCGTACCAGACGCTCTCGGATTGGGGCTACGCCTACAACGTGTGGTGGAAGGATGGCGGCGTGCCCGGCGTGGTGAACCCCAGCAAAGTCGCGCCGGAGTTCTTCAACCAGGACAAGCTCGTGGAAGCGGTGCTCCGGCCAAGCGATTACCCGCTATTCCTCGACCCCGCGGTCATCCCGGATGGGGCCACGGGCTATCACCAGGGCAATGTCGAGGCCCCCAATTGGTCCGCGAAGTGGGCCTCACCCGCGCTGGGCACCGGGCAACACCACAGCGGGGTGACAAGCAACGCCGCATTCGCGGATGGCTCGGCTAGGGGTGTGACGCGGGCGCAGATCATGGCCGACGCCGCCACGACCCAACCCTACCGCTTCCCGTTTTTCGCCAACGATTGAGCACCTGCCGCCGCCGTGCTTCTCAGCGACGGCGCGCAAGGAGTGCCGTTGCCAACGCACTTAGCGCCAGGCCGGAGGCCGGCTCGGGGATCGGCGTGAAACGCAGGGCGAACTGGTAATCCTCCGTGCCCTGTTGCCAGACGCTCAGGCCCGGGTCGTTGGGCACATCCACAGCAAACTGGAGGAAGTGGCTGTAGGTGTTCGGCTCGATCTGGTCGTTTAGAAACTGCGTGGTGTCCACAAGGATGTACCCGTCGGTGACAATCTGCGGGCGCACCCATGAGCCGGTGAAGAAGGCGAAGTAGCTGAAGAGATTCGGGCCGTTGACGTGGTAGCTGGGTGTCTGGGGGCCGTTGACATCCAGCGGCGAGGTGTCGAAGTCCAGCCCATCAAACGTGGCTGCGACGAAGCCGCCGCTGCCATTCATGTAGCCCAGTTCGACCGAAAGGCCCGTCCAGGTTTGAGGGGATTCGTTGTGGAAAGTGACCCCCATCAGGTACTCGGTGACATGGACGCTGTCGCGCACATCAAAAGCCACCACGATCGGTGCGGATGATGTCCACGCCAGAGTCGGCGTGAACCGGACGCCCGTGTCGTCGGATGGGTCGTCCTGGCCCGGGTCGCCCACAAGCACGTTGTTGTCGATGGCCCCCGGAGGAGAGGGGACCAGCAACGCCGGCCCGACCGTGCCACCGCCAGGCCCAGCCATCTGCCCGAACATAATCTGCCCGCCCTGCGCGGCCGGGGCCAGCAGACACGCGGCCACGCAAGCAGCCCCACTGATTCGGCACAAAAAATGTGGTTGCATGGACTTCCAACTCTCGAATTTGAAGGTGAGGCCGGGCTTACAAACAACACATCCCGGACACCCCCGGAACCGTCCCCCGGAACCTTCCCCCGGAATCGTCCCCCGGAACCGTCCCCAAGAATCGATTGCAACACAAACGTGATCAAATCTTACACCGCAAGCAACCATTCGCCAAATGATTAATTGCGAGAAATAAATCCGATTGACTCTGGACATCGGGACATGGCTCGCTATACTCATGTTTTGCTCGGTTTCTGTCTTTTTATCACCCCATTCTGGAGCATTCCGTGGCTTATCCCAACAAAGTTTCTGCGATCCTCCATGGCTTCGGCGTGGCTGATGGGCAGGACATGCTTTTTGCCGCCAACAGCAACCCCCCGTCCTACAACAAAGACCCCGACGACTCCACGCCCTACACCTTCGCCCTGCTCAGGCGCAACACTGCGGGGACCAATTGGGAACTGATCGTGTTCCACCTCGGCAAGAGTTTCATCGGCGTGCGCACCCCAGCCGCAGACAACCCCGAAGGCGACTACGTCAGCGGCACGCAAACCGCCCTGGTTGCCGTCTTGTGATCCCCCGCGATTTGTAATCGCGCAGAACCCGCTTGATGCCCAGCGCGTCGCGGGCGTTTGTTCGCTGCGCCGTCCTACCTCACGCCACGCGGGACAACCCCGCCCGCAATCTTCTGCGTGAATACAATGCCACGACATGATGTTGCTGTTGCTTTATCTGTCCATCGCACTGGGGGTCTCGTTCCTTTGTTCGCTGCTGGAGGCTTCGCTGCTGAGCGTGCCGCGGTCGCACGTGGCGGTCATGGTCGAGCGGGGCAGCCGGGCCGGGCAAAAGCTCCAGCGGATGAAGGACGATGTGGATCGGCCGTTGGCAGCGATCCTCACGCTCAACACCTTTGCGCACACGCTCGGCGCGGCCGGGGTCGGCGCACAGGCCGTGCGACTCTGGGGCGAGATGTGGGTGGGGCTGGTCGGCTTCGTCGTCACGATGCTCATCCTCATCTTCTCCGAGATCATCCCCAAGACGCTCGGGGCGGTACACGCCAAGCGATTGGCCTCCTTCACCGCGTGGGCCGTCAACGCCCTGATCATCATGCTGCTCCCCGTGGTGGCGGTGTGTGACTGGATCTCCAAGCTCCTGTCCGGGCGCAACATGCCGGTGCCGCTGATCAGCCGCGACGAGGTGCGCAGCATCGCCCGCCTTGCGCACGAAGAGGGCGCGATCGACCAGAACGAAGCCCGCATCATGCGCAACCTCATCGCGCTGCGCGAGGTCACCGTCGAGCAGGTGATGACGCCACGCACCGTCGTCACCACCTTCCGCGCCGATGAGACCGTCGGCCAGGTGACCCAAGGCGAGCCGCCACGGTTCGCCCGCCTGCCGGTCGTCGGCGAGTCGCTGGACGACATCAAGGGCCTGGTCCTCCGCCGCGACCT
>JBGTLW010000018.1:0-9234 GCA_041743835.1 Phycisphaeraceae bacterium
GGCATACTGCTTGCGCAGCACGTCCAGCGATTCGCCCTTGCGGAACTGCCACGCCGGCCGCCCGGACATGACCACGCGCAGGCCCGACGCGATCGCGGTGACGCGGGCCGGCACATCCCCGGTCGCGGTCTCCACGTACAACAACTCGCTGGGCGCGATGCGTGCGAGCTCATCGGGGACCTGGTCCTCGCTAAGCAAGGCGGTGTGGAACGACCCGGTGCTCAGCTCGCACCACGCCAGCGCCACGCGCGGGCCCGCGTCTTTGTCGGCTGCGGCTTGCTTGGGGTTGGCGGTGGCTTCGCCGAGAAAGACCACTGCCGCGAGCGGGTTCTGTTGGGCATCGGTGAGGAGCGATTCGTCGGTGAGTGTGCCGGGGGTGATGACGCGGGTGACATCGCGTTCGACGACGCCTTTGGCTTCCTTGGGGTCCTGGACCTGGTCGCAGACCGCGACGCGGTGGCCGGCCTGGATCATCCGGCGGAGGTAACCCTCGACGGCGTGATAGGGCACACCCGCCATCGGGATCCCCTGGGTCCGCTGCGTGAGGGTGACCCCGAGCACTTTGTGCGCCAGCACCGCGTCGTCGAAGAACATCTCGTAGAAGTCACCCATGCGAAAGAACAGCACGCAGTCGGGGTGCTGCTTCTTGAAGCGTTGCACCTGCTGCATGGCAGGGGTGAGGGTTTGTTCGGGCTCGGGGTTGCCCGGTGGTTTGACCATGGCCGGGCATGTTACAGCACCGGCCGGGCCGGTTGTGCGGGCGGCGACGGTGGTAGGGGGTGGGTGTGACGGGTAGCGCGGGCGCGGGGCCGAGGGCTATCGCGGCCGGATAAACGCTGGATATTGCATCAAGTTCGTGCCGGGGGCCGCTTGACTTGGTGCCCGGCGTATCGGTTGATTACGGCTGTTCCGTCACGCCCCGATACAGGAGACCGCCATGCCCAAGCCCGACCTACGCACCCCCGCCCGCCGCCGCACCCAGCAGGTGTTGTGGGGCACGCTGTATGCCATGATTCTCGCGTGCGCGGGGCTGCTGGCATACCTGGGCCTCGGCGGGCCGGAGGCGATCGTCGCACAGGACATCGACGACATCCGCGTCCCCGCCTCGGAGCGCGGGCAGTTGCAGGTGCCGATTGATGAAGAGCCCGCGCCACAACCCGCCAAGCCAGCGGGCACGACGCCAGACCGCACCAAGCCATCGGCCAACGAGACCTCGTTTGCTGCGCCCGTGGTAGCGCAGCCCGTGTCGTTCTTCGGCATCCCGATCGAGTAGCCCGCGGGACCTATACTCCACGCCGATGACCGGCGTCGATCCACCCACCCCCACAGACCTGTTTGGCAACCCGGACCCGGCCACACCGCCACGCCCCGTCGGTTATGTCACCGTCGCGCCCGAGCGCGGCGTGGACCTTGGCGCGGGTGGATTCACCTACAGCATCCCGCCGGCGCTCGCGGACCTGAAGGTGGGCGACCGCGTGATCGTCCCGCTGGGTCGGGGGGACAAGCCCGTCGCCGGGTTTGTGCTGGACCGGGCCGAGCACAGCCCCCTGCCGCCGGAGAAACTCGGGCGGATCAAGTCGGTGCTGGAACGCGATGCGCAGGCCACGAGCCTGCCCGAAGACCTCATCCGCCTGGCGCGGTGGATCGCGTCGTACTACGTCTGCCCGCTGGGGATGGTGTTTGGCACGATGCTGCCCGCTGCGGTGAAGCACGGCACGGGGGCGACGTTGCGCACGCTGGTCGCGCTGCCCGAGGGGGGCCAGATCGACGCGAAGCTGACCAAACTCCAGCGTGCTGTGGTCCAAGCGCTGGAGCAGGAGACCGCAGCGGGGCGGCCGTGGATTGACCTGCATGCGCTGGCAGAGCTCGCGGCTGCCCGCAGCATCGCGCCGGTGAAGTCGCTCATCGACAAGGGCGCGCTCCGCACCCGGCAATCACAGGTGGTCGTCAGTGACCTGGACCTCCGCGCGGTGCGCGAGCTGCACCAGACGCCGCCCGCCCGGCTCAAGCTCAGCCCGCAGCAGCACGTGGCCCTGCAACACCTCGAAGAGCACATGGACAAGGGGTTCTCTGTCCACCTGGTCCACGGCGTCACGGGCAGCGGGAAGACGGAGGTCTATCTCCGCGCGATCGAGCGGCGGCTGCGCGATACGGGGGCTTCGCAGCCGTCGGGGGCAGCGGATGCGTCACCCGTGATGGCCACGCATTCGCCGGGCATCATCGTGCTTGTGCCGGAGATCGCGCTGACCCCACAGACGGTGGGGCGGTTCCTCGGGCGGTTCCCGCATGAGAGTGTGGCGGTCCTGCACTCGGGGCTTACCGCGGCCCAGCGCCACGTGCAGTGGCGCCGCATCGCGTCGGGCGAGGCACACATCGTCGTCGGGGCGCGCTCGGCGATCTTCGCGCCGCTTGCCAATCCGCGGCTCATCATCGTCGATGAGGAGCACGAATCCAGCTACAAACAGGACCAGTTGCCGCGATACCACGCGCGCGATGTGGCTATCAAACGCGGGCAGTTGCTCGACATCCCCGTGATCCTCGGCAGCGCGACGCCCTCGCTCGAAAGCTACCACAACGCGGTCGCCGCGACAGCAGTGACCAACAGCGCATCCATTTCGGATCACGCTGATCCCAGTCGAAAATCGACAATCGACAATCGAAAATTCGCGTACCACCTCGTGTCGCTTCCCGATCGTGTGCCGGGCATGGCCTTGCCGCGGGTTGAGATCGTGGACATGTGCGACGACCGCCGGCAACGCCGGGGCATCCACCTGCTGAGCCAACGGCTGGAGTATGAGCTGGCGCGGGTGCTGAAGCTCGGCAGCGGGGGGGGCGCGGCCGCGCTGCCCGAAGGGGATGAGCTGCCGGTGGTGAGCGATGTGCCGTTTGCTCAGGCGATCCTGCTGCTCAACCGGCGGGGCTACGCCAATTACATCGCGTGCCCCGACCACGGCTGCGGGTGGATGATGCGCTGCGACCACTGCGACGTGACGATGGTGTACCACCTCGACCGCAAGCTGCCTCGCGGCGGCGTGGTGCGCTGCCATCACTGCGGCGCGGAGCAGATGCTCGAGCACAACTGCCCGCAGTGCGGCAACAAAACCAGCGTCTTCGGGCTGGGCACGCAGAAGGTGGAGGAGGAGCTGCACCGCAAGTTCCCCGGTGCGCGCACGATCCGCATGGACTCGGACTCGATGCGCAGCGCGAGGCATTATCAGGAAGCGCTCGACCAGTTCCGCGAGGGCAGGGCCGACATCTTGCTGGGCACGCAGATGATCGCGAAGGGGCTGGATTTTCCCGGCGTTCGGCTGGTGGGGGTGATCTCCGGCGACACCTCGCCGCACATCGCGGACTTCCGCGCGTCGGAGCGGAACTTCCAGTTGATCTCGCAGGTGTCCGGCCGCAGCGGCCGCAGCAGCGAGGCGGGCAAGGTGGTGGTGCAGACGTTTAACCCCGACGATCCTGTCATCGCGCTGGCGGCGGCGCACGACTACACCGGGTTTGCGGCACGCGAGCTGGCGCTGCGTGTGGAGATGGGCCTGCCGCCGAGCTCGCGCATGGCCAGGATCGTGGTGCGTGACCGCGACAAGACCAAGGCCGCAGCCGACGCGAGCACGTTGGCGGTTCATCTGGGCGCGTTTAATGAGAGTCTGGGGCTGGGTATCCGCCTGCGCGGGCCGTCGGCCTGTCCGCTGTCGCGCATCGCCGACCACTATCGGCATCAGATCGAGCTGATCGCCCCGCCCCCTGAAGCCGCGGGCAAACTGCAGAAGCTGATGACCGCGCTGCGCAACGCAAGGCTACTCAAGAGCGACGCGCATACCGCGGTGGATGTCGATCCGGTCGCGTTGATGTGAGGGAGACGGAACGGATTCACTTATGCAACCGAGCCCTTTTGAACCGAGCCGCCTCGTCCCCGAGGCGGTGCCGACGTAGTCGGCGCATTCGTAGGGTTAATGGGGTAACTGATGGAATAACCGGCGGGCTTCGCCCGCACCGCCTCGGGGACGAGGCGGCTCGGTTACGTGGGACGGGGCGGCTCGGCAGTCGGCGGGTTCATGGGGCGACTGATTGAAAGCAAGCGGGCGTTGCCCGCACCGCCTCGGGGACGAGGCGGCTCTGTTACAGGGGGCGGGGCGGCTCGGCAGTCGGCGGGTTCATGGGGCGACTGATTGAAAGCAAGCGGGCTTTGCCCGCACCGCCTCGGGGACGAGGCGGCTCTGTTACAGGGGGCGGGGTGGCTCGGTTGTGCGCAACGCGGCGCGGTTTTGGCTCCTTGCGTATCATGAATCGATGTCCACTCTTCCGCTGGCATACCACATCACGTTCGGGACTTACGGCAGCCGGCTGCATGGCGGGACAGGGGACACAGTCGATAAGTCGCGGAACCAGCCCGGCGACCCGGTGGTCGGCCGCAACGCGGATTGGGAACGGTTGGAGCTTAGCCAAATGCGGTTTGATCCGGTGTTCCTCGATGATGCGCAGCGGTTGTTCGTCGAAGCCGCGATGCCGGGGGTGGCGGAGCGGGGCGGGTGGCGGCTACACACCTTCGCCGCTCGGCCGGACCATGTGCATGTGTTGCTGAGTTCGCCTAATGATGGCAAAACGATTCGTCGGCTGCTCAAGCGTTGGTTGGGGGAGGCGATGGCCGAGAGATGGGCCTTGCCGGGCGACGGTGCGACGTGGTGGGCGAGCGGTGGGAGCGTGCGGTGGGTGTGGGATCAGGCGTATTTTGACACCGCGCGCGGATACATCCTCAAGCAGCGCACAACGCCGCTGTGAGGTGTGATGCCACGTGAAAGACCGAGCGGCGTGAAAGACCGAGTTGCGTGAAAAACCGAGCCGCCTCGTCCCCGAGGCGGGGCCGACGCAGTCGGCGGGTTCGTGGGGTACCTGATTGAAAGCAAGCGGGCTTCGCCCGCACCGCCTCGGGGACGAGGCGGCTCGGTTACGTGGGACGGGGCGGCTCGGCAGTCGGCGGGTTCGTGGGGTACCTAATTGAAAGCAAGCGGGCTTTGCCCGCACCGCCTCGGGGACGAGGCGGCTCGGTTACAGGGGACGGGGCGGCTCGGTTACAGGGGACGGGGCGGCTTGGTTACAGGGGACGAGGCGGCTTGGTTGCGGGGGACGAGGCGGCTTGGTTGGTGGCGACGGACAACGGACGCGGTCTTGGCACGTCACACGGATTCGACGGGGTGGCTTTCTATGCGGACTTGTTGGCGGCGTTCTTTGCGGGGGTCTTCGGGGGCGGGGAGCGGGCCGTGGGCCAGCATTTCTGCGAGCAGGTCGTCGATCTTCACGGTGGCGAAGGTCGAGGCGCTGTCGCTCATGGCATAGGGGATGACCAGGTGCCCAGCCCAGGCGATGGCGCCGCAGCTATAGACGACGTTGGGCACGTAGCCGTCGCGTTCTTCCTCGTTGGGCACGATCAGCGGGTGCTTGAGGTGGCCGATGATCCGGGAGGGGTCTTCCTTGTGGAGCAGCGAGGCGCCGATGCAGTACTGCCTGACCGGCCCGACGCCGTGGGTCAGCAGGAGCCAGCCCTCGTCGGTCTCGATCGGCGGGCCGCAGTTCCCGATCTGCACAAACTCCCAGGGGTAGACCGGCACCTGAAGCTTCTCGCACTCGTTCCAGAAGTGGACGTTGTCCGAGCGCATGAGGAACATGTTTTCGCCATCGAGTCGGCCGATCATGGCGTACATGCCGTCGATCTTGCGTGGGAACAGGGCCATGCCCTTGTTCTGAACATACTTGCCGTTGAGCGTGTGGATCTCGAACTCGGTGAAGTTGGCTGTCTCCAGGAGCTGGGGCAGTATGCGGAAGCCGTTGTACGCGGTGTAGGTGCCGTAGTAGTTGATGGAGCCATCGTCCTCGATGAAGCGTGTGAGGCGGACATCCTCGATGCCCCGCGACTCGTTCTCGGAGGTGGGGAAGATGACGATCTCGGACGGCTCGGTGTCGGGCGGGACGTGGAGGTGGTAGTTGGACCTCGCGAGCCAGAGCATGTTTTCCGCGGTCTCTGTGAACGGGCTGGGTCGCTCGGGTCGCTCGCGGACCTCGGCGATCTTGTGGTCGAGCTGGTTGAAGGTGAACACCTCGTGCAGTTCGTCGAGGCTGATGCGGGCCGCCTCGCTGTAGGCGGACCTCTCGATGAGCTTGAGGAAGAACGGGTGCTTCTCGAACTGTCGATCCGCGGTGACGCGCATCTGCGCGGCATACTTGGGGGCGTCGTCGAAGACCACGTGCCCGTTGGGGTGCAGCGTGCCGGTGCGGAAGACGATGGAGCTGACGTGCCCCTCGCCGGTGGCCCGCAGGCTCATGATGAACTTGGCGCAGCCCTCCTCGACGCCGGTCTGGTCGGGGTGCAGCACGATCGACGGGTTGAAGAGCGCGGCCGACTCGATGGAGTATTCCATCGTGAAGTACGCCCCAAGCAGCAGCCGGCGCGTTTCGGACACCGCGTCTGGCCGATCGATGTGGCGGACGATGGCGTTGAAGTGACGCTCAAAC
This sequence comes from Phycisphaeraceae bacterium, assembly GCA_041743835.1. Lineage (GTDB taxonomy): Bacteria > Planctomycetota > Phycisphaerae > Phycisphaerales > Phycisphaeraceae > JBGTLW01. The sequence goes on from JBGTLW010000018.1 coordinate 6,511, forward strand.
ATGGCGCGGATGTTGCGGTGACGCCGGGAGAAGCTCTCGATGACGCGGCTGACCTCTGCCTCGGCCTCCGCCTCATCGAGCGCCATCACGCGCTCGATCACACGGAGGATGCGGTCCTCTCCGCCCAGCGGAAAGTAGCGGGCGATCACTCGCTTGTCGTCGGAGTTAAACCGCTCGGGCCGACGGATGACCTGGATCGGGGTATCGGGCATGATGTCGTTATAAACAGGATAGGCCCGCAGTCAAAGCGGGCGCGTGTGTTCACCACTTCCATCGGCGAAAGACGGGGCGGGGCATGAGATGGTAGTGGGCGGCTCGGCTTGGCTCAGCGACACCGCGGGGCGCGGGGGTCAGTCGTCCTGCTCGTGCTCGCCGAACAAGCCCCTGCCGATGCGGACGACGTTGGACCCCTCTTCGATGGCGATCTCGAAGTCGTCGCTCATGCCCATCGAGAGGATGTTGCAGTGCCCCTGGCCGATCTTCTGGGCGACGATGTCGCGGTAGATCTCGGCGGTGCGTGCGAAGGTGGGCCGGGCATCTTCGGGGTGTTCGCTCTGCGGGGCCATGGCCATCAGCCCGCGGAGGCGGAGGTGGACCATCGAGTCGATCTGCTCGGCCACATGCACGGCAGCGGGGGCGGCCACGCCTGCCTTGCCCGGGTCGCCCGTGGCATTGACCTGCATCAGCACGTCGATCGTCGTATCGACGCGGGCCGCGTAGCTGTGCAGCTCCTCCGCGAGGCGCAGCGAATCGACCGAGTGGATGAGCGCCACCAGCGGGACCACCTGCTTGACCTTGTTGCGTTGCAACTGGCCGATCATGTGCCAGCGGACCTTGTCGGGCGTGCGGTCGTCCACCTTGCTGGCCGCGGCCGCGAGCGTGCGCTTGCGGATGAGGAACTCGCTGAGTTGCGGGGCTCGCTGCATGAGCTGCTGCACCCGGCTCTCGCCGAGGTCCGCGTGGCCCATCTCGACGATATGGCGGATCTGGTCCGGCGTGGCGTACTTGGTGACGGCCACCATCACCACCTTGTCCGCGCTGCGGCCCGACCGCCCGGCCGCCTCCGCGATCCGGGATTTGATGTGCTCGTAAGCCTGCTTGAGTTGGGCGGGACCCGCCACACCTTGGGATGCCATGTCCTAAGCGTAAACCGCGTGGCGATAAGCCGCAAGCCTCCGCGTGCCCAGGCGCGGCGTGCGTTGCGATAATGGCGTTTTAAGCCAATCAAGCCCCATCATCTGGTATCCTGATGCCCATGCCGACACCCCATCGCATAGACAGCCGGCCCAACATCCTGCTCATCACCACCGATCAGCAGCGCTACGACGCGATGGGTTTGAACAACCCCACGTCGCCCCTGCGCACGCCCAACCTCGACCACCTCGCGGCATCGGGTGTGAACTTTTCCCGGGCCTACAGCACCTGCCCCGTGTGCATCCCCGCAAGACGCACACTCCTCACGGGCCTGCACCCCACCACCCACGGGCTGACGCACTACCAGGATGGCCTGGAGTGGGAGCCACCCTTCACGCTCCCGGGCCTGCTCTCCGAGGCCGGCTACCAGACCGAGCTGCTGGGCAAGCTCCACCTCTTCCCGCAACGCAAACGCTATGGCTTTGACCACATGGTCCGCAGCGAGACACCCAACGCCCGACCAGGCTCCGAGCAGATGCCCGTCAACGACTACGCCGACTGGCTCGCTGAGAAGGGCGTCCCCTTTCACCCGCAATCGCTGGGGGTCAGTGGCAACGGCCGCGTCGCCCGCCCGTTCCACCTCGACGAGGAGTATCACCACACCTCCTGGCTGGCCGACCAGGCGGTGCGATTCCTCACGAACACGCGCGACCCGTCCTGCCCTTTCTTCCTGCACCTTTCTTTCTGGGCACCGCACCCGCCGCTGATCCCGCCGCAGGCCTACTGGGACCGCTACAAGGGCATGGACTACCGAGCCGTGATGAGCGAGTGGACCCCGCCAAGCGAACCGATCCCCGGCTTCAACCGCGGGCTGGACCCCGCGTCGGCCAGAGGGCCCTTCGGCATCGAAGAGATGCGCGATGCCGCGGCCGGGTACTTCGGCCTCATCAACCACATCGACGACCGCATCGGCTTCGTGCTCGATCGCTTCTTCGAGTACGGCAACCCAAGAGCCAAGGAACCCACCTACATCATCTTCACCTCGGACCACGGCGAGATGCTCGGCGACCACCACCTGTGGCGAAAGAGCCTGCCCTACGAAGGCTCAGCTCACGTGCCGTTCTTCATCACCGGACGCAACGTCGAGATGACCCCCAGCACCTGCCACGCGCTGGTCGGGCTTGAAGATGTCGCGGCCACAGCCCTTGAGCTGGCGGGGGTGCATGTCCCTGTAGCCCTTGAGGGTGAGCTTGAGAGCAAGTCCCTGGCCGCGGCTGTGCGCGGGAAGACCGTGCGCACGCGCGATCGGCTCTTCGGACAGTGCGGCGAGAGCCACTTCATGCTCAATGGCCGACACAAGTACCTGTGGTTTGCCGGGACGCAGGAAGAGCAGCTCTTCGACATGAAGGCCGACCCTCAGGAGTTGCACGACCTCTCCGAAGACACCGCGTTGCTCGAACCGATGCGCGCCCAGCTCGCCGACCACCTCGCCAGCCAAGGCCAGGTGGCCTACGAACGCTCCGCCCTGACCCCCTGCGCCAACCGCCCCCCCCGCGCCCTGTGGCCCAACCCCTGACCAAGCCACACGCC
>JBGTLW010000019.1:0-8283 GCA_041743835.1 Phycisphaeraceae bacterium
CTCGCGGCCAAGGCGGCGGCCTGCAGCACGTTGCTCACGTTGTGCCGACCGATCAGCGGCAGGTCCAGCTCCAGACTGCCCCACGGCCCCGTCATGGTGACCCGGCTGCCGTCGGCCCGCATGGCCAGCACTTTGGCGTAGGCGAACGAACGCGCGGGGGGCGTGTCGCTTTGCTGCTCCGCTTCGGCGATCAGCTTCGGGTTCAGCGTCGTCCAGATCGCCCGGCTGTGGCCGTCGCCGTACATTGTCACGGCATAGGGATCGTCCGCGTTGAGCACCGCCCAGCCCGCGCGGGTCCCGTCGCTGGCCGCGGTTTTGGCGCTTGGCAGCATGGCGAAGAGCCTGGCCTTGGCGGCGGCATAGTCCTCCATGGTCTTGTGGTAGTCCAGGTGGTCGCCCGTCAGGTTGGTGAACACACCCGCGTGGAAGCGCATGGCGGCGACCCGGCCCTGATGCAGGGCGTGCGACGACACCTCCATGACCGCTGCGCCGCAACCGTTGGCAACCATGCGCGCGAGCAGGCGGGCAGTGTCGATCGGCCCGGGGGTGGTCAACTCGGCGGGCTGCCGTGTGGCCCCGTCGTCGAGCTCGATCGTGCCGATCAGCCCGCACTTGACCCCGGCCGCGCCCAGCAGGTGGCGTGTGATGTAGGCGACGGTGGTCTTGCCGTTGGTCCCCGTGATGCCCAGCAGCCGCAGGCGACGCGACGGCTCGCCAAAGAACCGCTCGGCAAGGGTAGCGGTGAGCGCATGATCGACCGCCACTGCCTCCGCCGCCCGCACGATGCAAAGCCCCTTTCCCGCGCCAGCTTCCGTGGCCTTGGCTTCCGGGGGCAGGGCGGGGGCGTAGTGGGGGAGGATGATGGCCGCGGCCCCCCGCGCGATCGCGTCGTCGAGGAAGGCTGAGCCATCCCCGGTCGCACCGGTGCGGGCGATGAACAGCGACCCCGGCGTGACCCGGCGGGAGTCGTCGGCGATGTCGGGCACCGCGATCCCCGCGTCGCCCGAGGCCGGGGCAAGCCCCAGGCCAGTGATAAGAGCATCCAGTTGCATGTGGTTCGCGTCCCTGTCCGGCACCGAATGATCTTATCGGCCCAGATGAGCGGGGATCGAGAATGAAACGCGGGGCGGTTCCCAGCCACCGCTGGCCTTGGGACCAAAGTCGCGGGCGCACCGGGCCGATAGCTCGCTACAGGGGCGCGGCGGTCTGTTGGTGTGACAGCGATGCGCGGCCTGCTTCCACGCGTAAGGTACCGGCCGATGCACGGACACGACTCCCAACCGATCGAAACCCTCAAGCTCTCGGACCGCGACAAGTCCCGACTGGTCCAGGCGGTCGATGCCCAGGCCCAGCTCCAGGCTGCGCAGCTCGAACTCGAACGCCGCAACATCCGCGTGCCCTACACCGGGCACAACGTCCTCATCAGCCTCCACGTCAATGGCACCAGCACCCGCTACTCCGTGGTCCCCCGCAACATCGCGCGGTACGGGCTTGCGTTTGTGCATGGCCGATTTGTCTATCCCAACACGACGTGCAGCGTTACGCTCCGGCAGACCGATGGTCGGGCGCACCAGATCGACGGCCGCGTCGTCCGCTGCCGCCACATCGGGGGCATCGTCCACGAGGTGTCGCTGAAGTTTGAAGAGCCGATCGACCTGGAGCGGTTCGTCGTGCTCACCCCGGACCAGAGCGATCGCCACGGGCAGGAGCGCGCGGAGCACGAGGCGGACAACCCGCTGAACCCACAGACCTGCCCAACTGGTCTGGTGCTGGTGGTCGATGACTTTGCTGCCGACCGCAAGCTGATGGCCTTCCACCTCAAGAAGCAGGGCCTGACCGTCGCGGATGCTGGCAACCGTGCCCAGGCCAATGAAGCGATCAAGGCCCGCGAGTACGACCTTGCGATGATCGACCTCCACCTCGGGCGGGAAGACGGGCTGGAGCTGATCCGCCAGTTCCGCGCTTCGGGGTTCAGCCAGCCGATCGTCGCGGTGTCGGCCGACCGCTCGGACCAGATGCAGGCCCGCGCCATGGAAGCGGGGGCCAACGCGTTCCTGACCAAGCCCATGGACGCCAAGCAACTTAGCGAAAAGGTCGGGCAACTGATGACATTCACCAGCACCGAGGCGGCCGGCGACGCGGTGCTCAGCACCCTGTCACAGGACCGCGAGATGCGGCCGCTGCTGCGCGAGTTCGTGTCCAGCCTCAGCCAGAGCATCACGCTGCTGCGTGAAGCGGGCCCGGACGATGACAACGCCACCATCCGCGAGGTCTGCCAGCAGCTATCCGGTGCGGGGACCAGCTACGGGTTTGAATCCATCACCAAGACCGCGGAGCTGGTGCTCGAATCCCTCGATGCCGACACCAAGAAGGCGGAGCAGGTCCGTGCCTCGGTGAATGACCTGCTGGGGCTGCTGCGTCGGGTGCAGTTTGTGTAGGCTTTGGCGCGGTGAAGCGCGTCGCTTCGTGTGGCGAGAAAAACACCGCCGCCGGCCCGTCCCACCAGGGTTTCGGGTCGGCGGCGATGGATAGCCGTTGAGCGTTTGGCGTGCGCGTGGGAGCGGTGGGTCGCTTAGGCGGCCAGCGGTGACCGGGTGACGATGGCCCGGCTCTCGCTTTCTCGGACCCACACACTGTCCCGGCCGCGGTGACCGTTGACCCGTGTCAGCCGATTCAGGTAGCTGGTCAGCGCCTTCTCATCAAAGTGAACCAGAAACTCGACGCTGGCAGAGCGGTTGCGGCTGCGGATCTGTTCGATCATCTCCTGCTTGTTCATCCGGGGGACTCCATGCTGACGATGTGGGGACCGATGCCTTCCCTGGCCGACGCAAGCGGGTCGGCACATCCGTGGCCGGCCATACGCTCCCGCATCATCGGCCATGAAGTTCCACGCGCATGAAGGTGTAACTCAAGCGGACCTTCATTTAAGCCGAGGCCCCGGGGGTATCCCCGTACACGCCTAACCAGCCCGCGCACGGAACAGCAGCCGGTACACCACCATCAGCACAAACGCCAGCACGATCAGCCCCGCCGCCCGCCACGCCGCGGCGTCCAGCAGACGCCGGGTATCCGCGGTCGCGTCCGACAGCATGCGCTGCGTGTCGGCTGTGGCGGTTTGGAGCAGCCGCTCCGTGTTCTCGGTGGCCTGGGCGATCGACTCCTGCGACAGCGTCCGCGCCTCGCGCATAGGCTCAGACACATCGGTGGTGAGGGAGCGCAACTCCGTCGCGGCGGTAGTGATCTTGTCAGCGAGAGCGATGAGCTGTTCGATGGTGTCGGTGTCGCCGGGCTCGGAGGTTTCCCCCACAAGCTGCTGGATGTCCTGCATCAGGCCACGCGAGGTGGTCGCCGCTTGATTGGCGGAATCCGCAAGCACGGACAACGCCGCAACGGTCTCGTGCGCCAGCGCGATGGTCTCCCGTGCCTCGGCCAGGGTTTTGCGGAGCTCGGGCTGCTGCGCTTCGAGGTCTTCGAGCGTCTTCCGCACCTCATCGGGCAGTCCTTGGGTTGTGGTGGCCAACTGCTCCGCGGCAAGCGACAGCCGGCGGGAATCCTCCCGCAGCGCCTGGATCGTGTCCAGCGATTCGAGTTCGTACAGCAGCAACTCGGTCTGCCAGCGGATGCGCTCGGGGAGGTTCTGCACAACCCGGGCAATCGACGACGCGACCATCGCCATATCCTGTAGCGCCACAGGCGCGTTCGCGGCCCCTTGCAATGCACCCACAGGCGCCATCGGGATATTCATCAGGGCACGCAGGTCGCTGTTGCGGTTGGCGGTGACCGCGATGGCGCTGCTCAGCGGCATGCGGTCGGCAAAGACCTGGTTCGTGTTGAGGATCTGGCGCTGCGCCATCGCGGAGATGTCGTCCTGCGCTTTTTCAATCAGCTCACGGCCGAAATGCTCGTACCCGATCTGCAGGGTCGCCTGCCGCACATCCTCAAGGGTCTGCACGACGTCGGCCTGAAACGCCCCGAAGCTGTCGCGGCCCTCGCCCTCTTTCAGGAAGAACAGGCGCTCTTCGATAAAGAGCCACGAGTAGATGAAAGCCCGCCTTGGGTCATCGATCATGATGAGGTTGTCCACGAACGTCACCGCGCGCAGCCGCATCCGAAGCGTCTCCTCACGCACAGCCGAGTCCGGCGAAGCCGAGGCGATCCGCGACGCCAGGCCCATCGTGTCGGTGTAGCGTCGGCTCGCCAGCGCGATGAGTGCCCCGGATAGTGCTGCGGGGTCTTTGATATCCCCCGCCGCCCCGGTCATCCGCGTCAGCATCGCATCCTCAGCCGTGGGCTTGCCCCGCGTCGAGCACCCCTGCACCACCACCACACTCAGCACCACGACCAGCGTCAATGAGAATCTGTGCATCGCATGATTCTAGTAACCCCATCGCCCCCAGGCCACGGTCGGCGTGTCATGCTATGGCCTGCCGCCGCGCCTGTAAGAACTGTCCAATTGGCGGCGCCGGCACGATCAGAGAGTTCCCGGCCTCAGAACTTGTATGAGAAGGGGTGCCATGGTCAACGAGCGCAGCGAGGCAGGCCATGCGTGACCCCCATCTCGCGTCATTCATGGCCTGCGCTGCGCTTGACCATGGCACCCAGGCCCATCTCGTACGCGTTCTCAGTGATTATACTGCCCGCGTTGTGGGGGATGCCCACCGCACGGCCAGCGTGTGCGTATAGACGCCACCGGGCCGCGGAATCACACACCCGCTGAGAAGACGACATGAATAGTGCGCTGGTCAATCAAGCCCACCTTCCCACAGCGGTTCCCACGCCGCGGCAACTGGAATACCAGAGCTGGGAGATGGGCGTTTTCTTTCACTTCGGCATCCGCTCCTTCTGCGAGGGGCACCGCGACTGGGACGGCACACCGATGCCGACGGATGTGTTCCGGCCGGCGGGCCTGAACTGCGATGAGTGGATCGTCTCAGCCAAGCGGGCGGGCATGCGATATGCCGTGCTCGTCTGCAAACACCACGACGGCTTCGCCAACTGGCCGTCCGAGTACTCCGCATACAGCGTGGCCCAGACGCCTTGGAAGGAAGGCAAGGGTGACGTGGTGCGGGAGTTTACAGATGCGTGTCGGAGGCACGGCATGAAGGTGGGCCTTTACTACTCGCCCGCCGAATGGGGCAACGATACGTTCAAGGACGCGGCCGCCTATGACGGGCACTTCCTGAGCCAGATCGGCGAGCTGTTGTCGAACTATGGCGAGGTCGACATCCTGTGGTTCGATGGCTGCGGGTCGGAGAACCACACCTACGACTGGCCCCGCATCGTCCGCGAGATTCGGCGGATGCAGCCGCATGTGCTGATCTTCAACATGGGCGATCCGGATTTCAGGTGGATCGGGAACGAAGCCGGGGTCGCCTCCACACCCACGTGGAACACCGTGACCGGCTCGCGGTTTTCGGTGAATACCGACGGCGACACGCAGTTGGCGGAGCGTCCGATCTGGTTGCCGGCCGAGTGTGACTGCCGGATGCGCTGGCACAACTGGTTTTTCGAGGAGGCGGACGTGCATACCGTGAAGCCGCTCGAAGAGCTGATGGGGTTGTACTATCTGTCCGTCGGGCGCGGGGCCAATCTGTTGATTAACATCGGCCCGGATCGTCGCGGGCTCCTGCCCGACAAGGACCGCGAGGCGTTGCTCGCGTTTGGTGATGAGGTCCACCGCCGCTTCGCGCATCCGCTGGCGGTCATGTCTGATGGCGAAACCACCGCTACTGGCTGGTGCTACGAGGCCGAGCAGCCTTTCTACCTCGACCATGTGGTTTTGCAGGAGGACTTGAGCGCGGGCGAGTCGGTGCGGCGGTTCGCGGTGCATGTCCAGACCGGGTCCTCCGGCCAACTGATCACGCTGTACGAGGGGCGGAACATCGGGCACAAGGCCATCTGCCGCGTCCCGCTCCTCTGCTGCCAGAAGGTCATCGTTGAAATAATGGAGGCCGATGGCCCTGCCCGATTGCGTGCTGTGTCGTTGCATAACGCTAGTGGCTTGGTACAGCGACGGTGAGGGGGGTGGGTGGGGTGGGCGGTGTATGAGAAGTGGGAGGAAGGAGGGGAGCCGAGGGATGGCGATCCTCGGCTTTGGGGGGCTGTGGCGTGATTTGCGGCGCATTGCTTGGCTGCACACCACGTGGTGTGTGAGCTATACTCTTATACAAGATGTGTGGTGATGAATGTCAGCGATGTGAGCGATGAGCAGCCCATCTGTCATGTTGCCCGTGGAGCCCCGGCCGGGGACGCCGTTGTATATGGTTGCGCGGGATGTGATCCGGCGTGCGATCCACACGGGTCACTTCCGGCCCGGCGAGCAACTGCCCAGCACCGCGTCACTGTCCAGCCAGTTGTCGGTGTCGTTGGTGACGATGCACCGCGCCTTGCGGGAATTGGAGGGTCTGGGGCTGATCGACCGCAAGCAGGGACGGGGCACGTTTGTCGCCGACGGCACCTCGCCCCCTTCGCGGAAGCTGCGTCTTGGGCTGGCGATCCAGGCTGGGGCATCCTTGGCCGACTATTACCACGGGCAGATCATCGAGGGGATGAACCAGGCCGCCCGCGAGGCGCACGCCGAGCTGGTGATCGTGCAGTATGCGGAGCGTGTCCCGCAGGGTTGTGGGGGGCACCTGCTGCTCAACCCAATCGGGTCTCAGGCCGCGTTGTACGAATCCAGCCGACCCGCCGGCCAGCCCATGCTGGTGGTCGGTGCGCGGCACGATCATGTGCCGTGGATCGACGTGGATAACTTCGATCTGATCCGGCGGGCTGTCGAGCATGTCTATTCGTTGGGTCATCGGCGGGTGGGCTATGTGGGTGGCGCGCCGGAGTTGAGCAACAGCCGGGACCGTTACGCGGGCTTCCGCGAGACGTGTCGGCAACTGGGACTGGCGGATTTTGAGCGCGATGTTTTGACGGCAGAGGATTGGCGTCTGGCTGAGGGCGACAAGCTGCGTGTGGCGGAATTGATTGGCCGGGGGGACGCGCCCACCGCCTTGATCGTGGGGGGCTATTACCTGGCGCTCGATGTGTATCAGGTCGCTGCTGCGCGTGGCCTTTCGATCCCGCGGGACCTGACGGTGGTGGGTGTGGACGACCCGCCCAGCGCCCAGCACATCTGGCCGCCGCTGACCACGATGCGCCAGCCGCTGGCACAGCTTGGTTATGCTGCGGTGTCCGGGCTTCTCGGCGTGGTCCATGGCCCGGAAGCCGGGCTCCAGAACCAGGTGCTCCCGGGGGAACTGGTGGTGCGTGAATCTTCGATTGCAGTAGCCTGACCTATCACCGCACGATTCCGGTCCTCAAGCCCGCGGGCCAATCTTTCACAAGATGAAGCACGATTCTCGCTGAATCGCCAATTTTCTGCTTGACATCGCTCGTTCGAGTTGTATCTTATATAAGACTTTGGGCCAGAATCTTGCAGGCCAACGGTTGGCTGGCGTGCCCTTAGCTGGATCGATCTCTCCCACTCAAGGAGGCTACATGCCGCATCTCTTTCAAAGCACCCGTCGTTATCTTCACGGACTTGGCCTCGGTGTGGTGGTCGCGGCCGCCATGGGCTCTGGCGGCTCCGCGTCCGCGGCATTGCTGGCGCATGACCCATTCCTGATGGGTGGCAACCTCGCCTTGGGGCAGTACACGGATGGCCAGGACATCCGGAGCAAAAACACCGTCGTCACCGGTTTCGCTGCCACCGGCTATGCCGGCACGACCGCAAACTTTCAGGGCAGCAACACCGCCCTCGCCACCGCAGCGGCGATCGATGAGGCGGGCGGCAGCATGAAATGGCTCGGCGTCACCAGCACAACCCCCTTCGACCGAAACGTCACACGCCAACTCCCAAGCGCAGTCGCCGCCACCAGCTCCAACCAGTGGTGGTTCAGCTCCATTGTCAGTCGGACGGCGATAGGCTGGAGCATCGCTGGTCAGACCTACGTCGTCGGCGGCGTCACCGGGGCGGATGGCAACGGCTTGCAAATCGGCTTTGACAACACCGCACAGGACGCCAACCCCGACCTGGTGCTCCGGCTTAACGGCGTCAATACCGTGCTGGCCGCCAACATCGCCGCAAACAGCAGCCAGTATGTCGTCATCGGCCTCCAGGTGAACACCTCCGGCGACGACCTCATCAGCGTGTGGATCAACCCCGCATCGCTCACCGCAGCGACCCCCGCAGACCTGACCATCTCCACACTCAACATCACCGACTCGCTCACCCCCTTCACGCAGAGCAAGTACCAGTCGCCCGGCATCTCTGGCGAGGTATTCTTCGACGAGTTC
>JBGTLW010000020.1:0-7803 GCA_041743835.1 Phycisphaeraceae bacterium
ACCGGTCGTGCTCACGCATCGGCGGGCCTCCCCCCGGGCTTGGCGGCAGCGCTCGCGTCGATCATCGCCCCGCGGTCGGTCACGCGGTCGTAACACAGGGCGCTGAACACATCTTCCCAGTCCGGCGCTTCGCCGGGCGGCCAGTAGCGCTGCTCGCGGATGCTTCGCACGACGCCGCACGCAAGCTCGACCGCCCCCCGCATCGTCTGCTCGTCCCAAGCCGCCCATGTGAACCCGACGTCACGCAGCGTGCGTGGCCGGTGTGCGTAGCCGAGCGTGATGGTGCCGGTGATGCCCGCCGCCCCGGCCAGCGTCTTGTAGAGCGGCAACTGGAGGTCCACCCACTCGCCCTTGTTGAGGTGCGTCTTGTCCGGCGGCTGGGCTTTGTCGGCGGTTTTGTAGTCGATGATGCGGTAGCCAAGCTCGGGGTGGATGTCGATGCGGTCGATCTGCCCGGTGATCGTGAAGGGTTCGCCATCGACGGGAAGCGTGGCCTCGTGCCGCTGTTCCAGGTGCTCGGGCACGATGCGCCAGCCCTCGCGCGCGGCCAGGGCCTGCGCATGAGCAAAGCGCATGAGCCGTTCGTCCAACTGCTGAAGCTGAAGGCCCACCGCGGCTGAGGGTGAGCGGCCAAACATGTCGCGGGCCTCCTCCGCGAGCCGATCCGCGAAGAAGTCGGCGATCGTCTTTGCATCCGTCGCGGCGGCCAGCTCACTCTGCCCAAACGCGAGCAAGACCTGATGCGCCAGTGTTCCGAATCCGCCGCCCGTCAGTTCGACGGCTGTGTCGTCGCTGCCTGCGAGCCGAAGCACATGCTTGAGGTAGAAGCGGTAGGGGCACGCGAGATAGTCCTTGAAGGCTGTGACACGCAGGGAGTTCAGCGGCGTCTGGACCGGGCCGGGCGGGGTGATGAGCAGGCCCATGTCGTCGGGTCGGCCGGGGGCGAGCAGCGGCGGGGCGATGGGGCCTGGCGTGCGGTCGTAGAAGGTGTTGATCCGCTGGACCATCGTCTGCTCGTCGCACGCGAGCAGCAATCGGCTGGGCAGCAGCGGGTCGCCCTCGACCGATCGCTTGCCGGTGATGATCACCGCGCCGGGCCGGGAGCGGGTGACCGCGTGCAGCACATACAAGTCGCGGGCGTATCGGCTGCGGTTGTCGGGCAGGCCCAGTTGCCGCCGCAGCGCGTCGGGCAGCAACGGGTCGGACGACCTGCTCGAAGGGATCATGCCCTCGTTCACCCCCGCGATGATCGCCAGCGGCGCATCATCCAACGGCAGTTCCAGATGGCCCAGTACCTCCACAGCTTCGCGGTCCGGCTCGGTCGGCACGGCCGCATCGCCCAGCGATTCCCACAGCAGCAGCATCGCCTCCGCAGCCGTCACCTGCGGCACAAACGGCAGCCCCGCATCAAGCTCGCCCAGCGCGTTCAACGCATCGGCCAGCGCAGACAACGCGCCAAGCTCCAGCGCCTCGTCCGGGATGCCGGGGCTGAGCGTCCGCTGGCCATACACCGCGCTGAGCATCGCCAGCAGGGGCTTGCTCCAGCGCGGATAGGGCAGGGGCTTGTTCGCTTCCTCGGGCAGGATGGCGTGGAGCTTGTCGTGCGCTTGTTTCAGGGCCTCGGCCTGTGGCCCAAGCCAGTGCGCGGTGATGCGGGTCTGCACGTGGTCGGTGATGTAGCGGTCCAGCAGCGTCTGCCAGTGGGTCACCGCGTCGGGGTCCAGGTCCAGATCGGGGTGACGCGCGAGCCCGGCCAGGTCATCGAACCGTCGCGTGCGCAGGTACGCGGCCGCAGCGTGTAGCAGTAGCGCGGGCCGACTGTCGCGCAGCTTCATGCCCGGCGGCTGTCGCGCGGGGATATCGACCGCTTCAAGCCGACGCACGATGTAAGGCGTGAGCGCCGCATCCCCCACGCCGACGGTCACCTGATCGGCGCTAAGCGGTGCCTTGGCCGCGGCCCGCTCGATCGCCTGCACCACCGCCAGCGCCTGGTCGGACGGGCGATCGACCGTGATGACCTGTGCGGCATCCAGCGCGAGGCTGCGATGCTCCCACGCCTCGGGCTTGAGCAGCCCCAGCGCGTCGAAGGCGTGTTCCTCTTCCTCGGCCGCGAACACCAGCGCGGTGACGCGGTCAGCCACCTGTTCGAGCATCTGCCGCACCACGCCGGGCAACTCGGTGACGCCCAGCAGGATGAGCTCGCCATCCAACTGGCAAAGGCGTTGTGTCACCGCCGCGGCCCGCGCGACGGCGGGGTCTTCGAGGTCCTGCTGGTTGAGTAGTTGGTGGTAGGCCTTTTCAAGCCGGGCGATGGCGTGCCAGCGCTCATCCGAGGTGGCGTCGCCCGCGGCGGTGGGTGTGAGGCATTCGCTGCGTAGCTGGTCGAGCACCGCGCGGAGCTCGGCCGCGGCGCGTGCCCAGCCCAGCGTGTCGCCCTGCTCCGGCGGCGAGCCGAGCGCTGCGGCCACATCCTCGGCATCCGCCCCAGCCAGCGCGTATGCGAGCGCCATCGCGGCCACCGTGTCGCCCGCGATTTTGTCGGCGTTGTAGAGCCGTTCAGCCAGCCCGCCCACCATCTCGATCCGGGGCGGGGTGAACACGCCAGCGGGTTGGCTCTCCCACCGCTCGACGAGGGTTTGCAGCAAGCGCCTGCCCGCCCGCCCGCCGGGCAGCACGAGGGTCACGCGCGACAGGTCCAACTCGCCGGCTTTGGTGAAGCGCTCGATCAGCCACCCGGCCGCGCTGTGCAGCGCCGGTTGGTCGTAGCCCATGAAGTGGCGTGACGCTGGCATCGCTGTCTAGCGTCTAGGGTCTTGGGGTCGGGGTCAAGTGACCGCGGGGTATTTCAGGCTTAAGGACTGACAGCGCCTAGACCCGCAACCCCCGGCGCACTACCCTACCCCCATGCCAAGTATTGACGAACGAATCGCGCAGTGGGAGAAGATGGCGGCCGAGGCGCCGGACGACATGGCCTTTTTCAGCCTGGGCAACGCGTACCGCGAGGCCGAGCGCTTTGAAGATGCCGCCAAGGCCTTCGAGCGTGCGATCGAGCTGAACCCGGACATGAGCCGGGCGTTTCAGCTCCGCGGGCAGATGCTGGTCAAGCTCGGGCGGAAAGAAGACGCGGCCGCGACCTTGACCGAGGGCTATCACGTGGCCGCAAGCCGTGGCGATGTCATGCCTCAGAAGGCGATGGGTTCGCTGCTGGAGCAGCTTGGCGTGCAGGTTCCGCAGGTGGCGTCTGCCGCGCCGGAGGAGCCACCCATCGACGAGGCCAATGCCGTGCTCGATCGCCGCACCGGTCGGCCGCAGAAGCGGCTGGCTGGCCCGCCGATGCGCGGCAAGCTCGGGCAGTACATCTACGACCACTTCGGCCAGACCACGTGGAACGAGTGGATCGGCCAGGGCACCAAGGTCATCAACGAGCTGCGGCTGGACTTCTCCAACCCCGCGCACCAGGAAACCTACGACCAGTACATGATCGAATGGCTGGGCATCACGCCCGATGATGTGGAAGACCACGCCGCGAACCCGCAGGCTTCGCCCAAGGCCTGAGAGGTCTTGGGGTGGGACGGCCTCCCTCCCGTCATGGCGTCATCGCGTGGCAACGCTTGTTTTGGGCTGCGCCCAAACGACGGGCGAGACGCCCGTCCCACGTTTTTACACTTTTCAAAGCGCGGTGGTCCGCTTCAGCATTGTCGTGCCGCGGATCACCCAAGGCTTGCACGCAAGCGCGAGGGCGGGCGCTCATGCTGGTACACGGTGAACGCGAAGGGGTGTCGGCCATCCGCGGGGTGGTGCTGGAGCGTGCGCGTGACCCAGCCCGTGAAATCGAATGCGGGGATGAACGTGTCGCCCTCCGGCACGGTCGTGTGGACGACGGTTTCATAGACCGTGTCGGCCGCGGGAAACGCCTGCGCAAAGAACGCTGCGCCGCCGATGATGAAGACTTCGTCGCTTTGCCTGCGTGCGAGCTCGACCGCTTCCACCAGTGAGGGGGCCACGACCACGCCTTCCGCGGCCTGGTAGTCGGTTTGGCGGGTGATGACGATGTTGAGTCGGCCGGGGAGCGCCGACGTGTGGTCCTCGTAGGTCTTGCGTCCCATGAGGATGGGCTTGCCCATCGTGGTGCGCTTGAAGTGCGCAAAGTCCTCCGGCAGCCGCCAGGGGATGTGCCCAGCCTTGCCGATGCAGTGGTCCTCGCTGCGTGCGTAAATCAGAGAGAGCTTCATGGCAGTGGTTGTCGCGCCCGCCACACTTTTTGTGTGGCACGCAGATCGTTCATCTAGACCGCGATCGGGGCCTTGATGTGCGGGTGGGGGTTGTAGTTGAGCAGCTCGAAGTCGTCGAACGTGAACGCGAAGAGGTCTTTGACAGCCGGGTTGATCTTCATGGTGGGCAGGGGCCGGGGGTCGCGTGTGAGTTGTTCGCGTGCCTGGTCGAGGTGGTTGTCGTAGAGGTGCGCATCGCCGAGGGTGTGGATGAACTCGCCGGGCTCGTAGTCGCAGACCTGCGCCACCATCATGGTGAGCAGCGCGTAGCTCGCGATGTTGAATGGCACACCCAGGAACACGTCGGCCGAGCGCTGGTAGAGCTGACAACTCAGCCGGGGCCGCTGCGTGGGTTGATCCCGCCCTTCGTCGCGGGGCTCCTCAGAGCGGGCGTGTGTGAGATGACTTGCGGGGGCGGCGGTTCCCCTGGGGTAACTTCCGGGGGGGGGGGAGACGTAGAACTGGAAGAAGGCATGGCAGGGGGGGAGTTTCATCTGGTCGACCTGGGCCACGTTCCACGCGCTGACGATGTGCCGGCGGCTGTCGGGGTTTTCTTTCAGGGCACGCAGGACGTTGGCGATCTGGTCGATGTGCCCACCCGCGTAGTCCGGCCAACTCCGCCATTGACTGCCATACACCGGGCCAAGGTTCCCCTGCTCGTCTGCCCACTCGTCCCAGATGCGGACATTGTGTTCCTTGAGATACGCGATGTTCGTATCGCCCCGCAAAAACCACAACAACTCATGAATGATCGAACGCAAATGCAACTTCTTCGTCGTCACCAACGGAAACCCCCCCCCCGGAAGCTTCCCCGGAAGTTCCCCCGGAAGGTCCCGCGGAAGTTCTTCCCCGCCCCCGGAAGCTTTCCCCTGAACTCCCGCAACATCTCCGGTGGTGCCGCCAGCACCTGTTCCGGGGGCTTGGCTTCCGGGGGCGGGGGTTAGGTTGAAGCGCATCTGGTAGCCGAAGACCGAGCGTGTGCCGGTGCCCGTGCGGTCGGGTTTGTGTTGGCCATGGTCCAGGATGTGCTGGAGGAGGTCGAGGTACTGACGCATGAAGCCTAGTGTCCGCTGTCCATCGCCCCCTGTCCACCCCCCCCGGATGTTCCCCGGAAGTTCTTCGGAAGGTCCCCCCGGATTTCTTGGGCCGCCTCTCAGCGACCCCGGCCGGCCATTGGACATCGGGCGATGCCTCGCGTTAAACTGCCCGGCATCATGACCCCGACGCTCGCCCCCGACATGCTCACGCTCGCGGCCACAGGCTTCAATGCCTACGCGGCCCTGGGTGTGCTGCTGCTTATGGCGATCGGGTTTGGGGTGGCGAATCTGTTCCTCACGGAAATCATCGGGCCATCCCGCAAGGGCGAGGTCAAGGGCACGACCTATGAATCGGGGATGGACCCGATCGGCACCGCCCGCCGGCGGTTTAATGTGCGGTTCTATGTCGTGGCGATGACGTTCCTGCTCTTTGACGTGGAAATCGTCTTCCTCTACCCGTGGGCGATGACGTTCCCCGCGCTCGGTGGCACAGAGGGAGAGGCCTTGAGCATCCAGTTCCTGCTGCGGATGCTCTTCTTCATCCTCACCAGCATTATCGCATTCGTGTACGCCTGGCGCAAGGGCGTATTCCGTTACGACTGACGCCCCCGCTTACCCCCACCCCCGCACGCGCGACCCCGCGCGGAAGCCGCAACGACCGACATCAAACCAAACCACACCACACCGCACCCGTGGCAGGGTGCGCTGTTCCCTACCGACGCCATCGGCAGGGATCTGCTCGGCTTGTCAACGCAACACCTGAATAAGCTGTTTGCCGCAGGGGTTTACCCTAGTTTTGGTGTATTTTTTCTTATTTTCTGTAATCCGCACTGATACGATGTCATTTATCAGGTAGTGAAGCCACGCAGGGGCAAGATGCAAGGTGTTCACGGGTTTCCAGGATTGTTTATGGGTTTTGTAAACCTTCGTGGGGGATGAACAAGACAAGCGCATGACAACACTCGATGCTTTGACTAACCGTGAACGAGAAGTCTTGGGATTGATTGGCAAAGGGTATACCCTAGCCGAGATCGCTGACAAGCTTTATCGAAGCCAGAAGACGATCCAGACCCACCGCCTGTCGCTTGGCCGCAAGCTGGGCGTGGGGAACCGCGTCGAGCTGGCTCGGATCGCGATCCAGACCGGGCTTTCGCCTCTGGGTGAAGCGGATGGCGATGCCGGCGACACGGCCGGCGAATCACCTGAGCGAGACATGTCGGATGACCTGGGTAGAGCCTGGCGTCTGATGCACGCCATCGAGGCGGCCATCCCCGCGGTGGGCGGCCCCGCATTCTTTCAGAAGCTGGTGCATGCACTGGCCCAGACCCTGGGCGTCCGCAGCGCGGGGATCAGCGAGCCTGACCATGCGGCGCAGTCCTTCCACACCATCGCGATGGTCCACGATGGTCGGCACAGCGAGGAGGTGGTGTATCCCATAAACGGGTCGCCGTGCGCGCACATCCTGCAGCGCGGGGCATTGGTCATCCACAACGACGTGCAGCGGGCCTACCCCGAAGACAAGGCCCTGTCTGCGATCAAGTCGCGCGCGTTCATCGGTGTCCGGCTCAACGACAATAATGAGCAGCCCCTCGGCGTGCTCTGGCTCGCGCACGATCAGCCCCTGGAAGACACCGCCGATCACGAGCAACTGCTCCAGCTCTGTGCGCGAAGGGTTGCGCCGCAGCTCCACCGCTGGCGGCTGCTCGACAAGGTCCGCGAGTCGCAGGAAGAACTCGAGGCCCGCGTCGAGCAACGCACAGAGGAACTGCTGCGCGCCAACGAAAAGCTCGCCCGCACCGTGGAAGAACGCACCCTGACCCAGAAACAGCTTGTCGAAGATGAGCGGCGGTTCCATACCCTGGTCGAGCTGATGAGCGACGGCTTTAGCATCCTCGACCGCCAAGGCAAGATCACCTACGCCAATGCGAAATACTGCCAGATGCTCGGCCGCAGCAAAGCCGAGTTGCTTGGCCAGAGCCCCTCGGACTACATGACCCCCCAAGGCGCCAAGTCTTTCGAGGAGCAGTTCCAGGCGCGCTTCGTGGGCGGTGCTGACCGCTACTGTGCCAACTTCCTCAGCGCTACTGGCGAGGAAATACCCACCATCGTTTCGCCGCGTGCGATCTTCAACAAGCTCGGCGAGTTTGACGGGTCGTATGCCGTCATCAGCGAGATGACCCCGCCGCAGGCCTGAAGGCGCGTCGGCATCGCGCCGGCCAGTCGTATCAGTAGTCGCTGCAGGGCACTTTCGCGCAGGCCGTGCGGCGGGTATCCTGCCTTCTCAAGCCCGGCTTCCCCGTCCCTTTCCGAGGCCCGATGCACGACACACTTGCCGCGAACCCGACGCCCCGCCCGCCCCGGTTCTGGTGGCTTAAACGCCTGGGCGCGGCCGGGCTGCTGCTCGTGGTCGTGGTCGTCGCGGCCAGGCTGGTGTGGGGCCATCGCGCGAACACCCGGCTTGAACGCGCGGTGGACGCCATCGCCGCCACCGGCGA
>JBGTLW010000021.1:0-5218 GCA_041743835.1 Phycisphaeraceae bacterium
CTCAGCGGTGGCATCGCCACGCTTGGCACCCACGGCGGGCACGGGCTGAACCCCGACATGATCGAGCGCATGATTGTCGAGGGCCAGGACCACTACGACGCGATCTCGGTCCACATCCACGGCCACTTCCGCAACTTCCAGTCGCAAATCGATGGCCCGCTGGCCGAGCTTCGGAAGCAGCTAAAGCAAGACAAGCCGCTTTGGTTCACGGAAACGGGCTATAACGGCGACGCGCACAAGATGGCGCAGGCGCTGGTGCAGAAGTTCGCCTTTGCCCGCGCCCGCGGGGCCGAGGGTTTTATCTGGTACGCGCTTTACGGCGGGGGTAACGCAAGCCCCTACAACATGTCCAGCCGAGGCGGTGATGCCCAGCCGGTCATCCCCGCGTACAACGAGATGGTCCGCCAGATGCGCGGCAAGAAATTCGCCAAGCAACACGATGTGGGCCAAGGCAACTGGCTGCTGGAGTTTGCGGGCGACGGTCGTACCCTGATGGTCGGCTGGGATGAGGATGCCGAGTCCTCCGGCCGGGTCGAGCTGGTCCGGCTGGCGGAGGGAGCGGACGCACAGTTCCTTAACGTCATGGGCCACGCCGCAGAGTTGGCGACCTACGAGAACCTGGCGCTGCTGCCGCTGGGCAAAGACCTGCGCTACTTCGTCGCTAACGGGCGGGTCGAGGTGCTGGGTTCCCCGGTCACGCTTGCTGATTCCCCGCGTGGCGAGGTCGGGCAGGTGGTGCCGGTGACCGCGACGCTGCACAACCCGCTGCAGCGTGCCGTTTCTTTCGAGTTGGCGTGGACGCTGCCGGGCGGCGCGACGCGCGAAGAGAGGGTTTCGCTCGAAGCGGGGCAGCGGGCTGAGGCGTCGATTGATCTGACGATCCCGCGCTTCGCCAGCGGCGATGAGCAGCCCCACGTGAAGCTCGCGTACCGCATCGCCGAGACGCCGATCGCGGGGACACAGTCACTGGTGGTTCACGCGATCCAGCAGGTGCCCGCCAAGCCGATCGATCAGCGTGAGCCGGACTTTGTGCTGGGCGCTGACGACCAGACCATCTTCAACCCCAACGCAGCCGACCCGACGCGGGCGCACCTCGCGTGGGGTGGTGCCAAGGACTTGAGTGCGAAGGTTTGGCTGGCGCTTGAGGGTGACGCGTTGGCGGTGCGTGCCGACGTGACGGACCAGACACACCGCCAGCCACACGAGCCGGCCAACTCCTGGCAGGCGGACGGCCTGCAACTGGCCCTCACGTTGCCCGGCCGGGGCGGGGTGTGGAACATCGGCCTGTCGCGCAGTGATGATGGCAAAGACCACGCGCATGTGTGGGAGACCCCGACCGGCGTGAATGCCGCAGCCTTGTCGCAGTCCACCTTCAAGACCACGCCCAGTGCAGACGGGTTGGTGTACGAGTTGCGGATGCCATTGGAAGCGCTGGGCACAGATGCCGCGGCCTTGCGGAAGCAGGGGTTACGGATCAACCTGCTGGTGAATGACGACGACGGGGCCGGGCGCAAGGGTTTTGCATACATCGCGCCCGGACTCGGTCGCGGGGGGATGGACCCGGAGCAGTGGCCGATGCTGCTGTTCGAGTAAAACGTAGCCGCGTGACGCCCGCTGCATCGCCCCCCGCGATGAAAGATTACGTGGCGGGATACGATCAAGCTTTGTGAAGGATTTGAAATGCTCGATGCGAATCGTGACCGCTGGATGATGATCGCTGAGTCGCTGGCCCCGAAGCTGACGCTATCGCCCGTGCCTGTCGAGGCGGTAGTTCGGCTTTGCGAAGACGCCGCAGCCTTCCACGGCTGGAAGGCTCAGAGCGTTGCGCCCGCGTCTGCGCTCGGTTCGCAACTGATCGAGCCGGGCGGCGAAGTGTGTCTGGACTTCGGCCGGCACATCGTCGGCCGGCTTGAGGTGACGCTCGCTGGTGTCACGCATCCGGGGCATGCGGAAGCCGTGCTGTCTGTGCGCTTTGGCGAGGTGGCCGCGGAGATCGGGCCAAGCGTGGTGGACAAAACTGGCAAGCTCGGCGGAGAGTGGCTGGAGTCGGTGCCGCTTCGTGTGCAGCCCGGCGGCGCGGTCATGTGCCCCACGCGACGCGCGTTCCGCTACGCGCGGGTGCGTGTGGAAGAAGCGCCGGGGCCGATCCGCCTGGCGGCGGCGCGGGTAGTCGAGGAATCGGCGGTGCCCGCATCGGTGGAAGACATGCGCCTGTGCCGCGGCCCGGCCGACCTGATCGAGATCGACGCGGTGTCCTTACGCACCCTGCGAAACTGCATGCAGGGCGTCTTCGAGGATGGCCCGAAGCGCGACCGCCGGCTCTGGCTGGGTGACTTGCGGCTGCAAGCGCTTGCCAATTACGTCAGCTTCCGCGACATGGGCCTTGTGAAGCGCTGCCTGTATCTCTTTGCGGCGTGCGCCTATGACGATGGTGTGATCCCCGCGTGTGTGTATGAGCGGCCGCGCTGGCACGCCGGCACCGAGTTCATCCCCGACTACTCGCTGCTGTTCGGCCCGACCCTGCTGGACTACCTCGAAGCCAGTGGCGATATGGACACCGCACGCGACCTGTGGCCGATCGCGCTACGCCAGACCGAGGTCCTCCGCCGATTCGTGGATAGCGATGGGTTGTTCGTTGATCCCGGCGACGTCTGGCTGTACATCGACTGGCACGAGGGCCTCGACCGGCAGGCCGCGGAGCAGGGCACGGCGTTGTACGCGCTCGAGAAGCTCCAGTGCTTGGGCAGACGTGTCGGAGCCGATGCCGCAACGCTTACCGAACTGAGCCGACGCTACGAGCAGATGAGTGCAGCCGCGCGCACGCGGTTGTGGGATGCGAAGCAGGGGCTGTTCGTCTCCGGCAAAGCGCGGCAAGTGTCGTGGGCGTCACACGTCTGGCTCACGCTCGGCGGGGCGCTGAGCGACGATGAGGCCCGCGCGGGTTTTGATCGACTAAGCAACGCGCCCAACGCGCTGCGTCCTGTCACGCCGTACCTGCACCACCACGTCATCGAAGCCATGTTCGCATGTGGCCTTGGCGCGCGGGCGTCCGGCTGGCTCCGCGACTACTGGGGCGGCATGCTCCGTCACGACGCGACGACATTCTGGGAGGTGTACGACCCCGAGCAACCGATGCTCTCCCCCTACGCAAGCATCCGCCACAACAGCTACTGTCACGCGTGGAGTTGCACCCCCGCCTGCTTCATCCGCCGCGGCCTGCTGGACCCCTACATCGACGCTGCGGAGTCGATGACCCACGCCGCGCACAACGCATCGACGTAGCGCCCACTCACCTTACGCCAGCCAGCGCCATCCATGCCTGCTACATTCACCCGCCGCCGATTCCTCCGTGCCGCGTCCAGTGCAGCGCTCACGCTGGCCGCCGGACGCACCGCCATGGCCATGACCACCAGCGCCAAACCGCCCAACATCCTGTTCCTGGTCGTCGATGACCTCAACGACTGGATCGGCTGCCTCGGCGGACACCCGCAGGTACTCACCCCCAACCTCGATCGACTGGCCGCGCGCGGCATGGTGTTCGCCAACACCTCGTGCCCCGCCCCGATCTGCACCCCGGCGCGCACTGCGGTGCTCACTGGCAGGCACCCATCCACCAGCGGGCTGTACTTCCTCGCGCCCACCTTCCGCGATACGCCGACCCTGGAAAACGCCGTCACCCTGCCGCAGCACTTCCGTGAGCACGGCTACCGCACCATGTCCGTCGGCAAGGTCTTCCACGGCAAGCACGACCCACCTTCGTGGGATGAGAACGGTGGGATCATCAACGCCTACGGCCCGACGCCCGAGCGGAAGCTCAGCTATCCCAAGGGGCACCCCTTGTGGGACTGGGGCGCATACCCCACCGATGGCAGCGCCACGCCGGATGAGCGGATCGCCGACTGGGCGGTTCGGCGGATCAATCAGCGTTACGATCAGCCCTTCTTTCTGGCTGCGGGGTTCTTCCGCCCACACGTGCCGATGTACGCCCCAGCACCGTGGTTCGAGGCGTACCCTGAAGGCAAAACGACGATGCCTCTGGCCGGCCCCACTGACCGTGAGGACATCTCTGATTACGCGAAGAAGCTGACCCACGCGGCCGTGGCCCCTCGTCATAGGGAGGTGGTCGAGTTAGGGCAGTGGGAGCACGCGGTGCGCTCGTATTTAGCCAGCATCAGTTACGTTGATCATCAGATCGGCAAGGTGCTCGACGCCTTGGCGCAGAGCGCGCACGCCGACAATACCGTTGTGGCGCTGTGGTCTGACCACGGCTTCCACCTCGGCGAGCACCAGCGTTGGGAGAAGCGTTCCCTCTGGGCCGAATCGACACGCGTGCCGATGATCCTTGCGGGCCCGGGCATAAAGCAAGGCAAGACCGACCAGCCGACCGGCACCATCGACCTGTACCCCACGCTGACCGAGCTCGCCGGCCTACCCCCACGCGACGGGCTTGATGGCCAGAGCCTGACCCCGTTGTTAGACGACCCGAAGACCACCGACTGGCGCGCCGCGACCGTCTGCACCTTCGGCCCGGGCAATCATGGTGTGAGATCGACGCGCTACAACTACATCCGCTACGCCGACGGCTCCGAAGAACTCTACGACCATCACCACGACCCCCACGAGTGGCGCAACCTCGCGGCAGACAAAGCCTATGCCGAAGTAGCCGCGGAGCACCGCCTGTCGCTGCCCGCGAAAGATGCCCCGATGGTGACCGACAGCGCAGGCTCCGACTCGCCGCTGTTCCCGTGATTGCTCGCTGGAGAGCTAAACAGGACGATAGCCGATGACCCTCTCGTCATGACGCACGCGGCTGTGGTGCCATATTCTTCTCAGCGATGTGGACGCAAGCGCGGTTTGACGAGCACGCACGTGTCAGCTTCTGGTCAGCCACACCGTTCCGCTCCGCGATGTGCCCACGCGCGGCTCTGGTGTGCGTTGATGGCATCAAGACTCGTTCCAGCTCCGCCGTGCCCGAAAAACCCTGTTGGGCACGGCGAGCTGGAATATAAGGGTAGTTTCATAGTTTTTGCGGTTGAGTCGAGCGCAGTGCAACCCAAATCAACGCCTGCCCCAGCCACTAATACGCATCCCAAAAACTTCTCGTGCGCGTTCGGCGCTTGTTAGGTTGCGCCCGGGGCGGTTGTGAGGCATGATGTCGGCTCCACCCTCAGGAGACCCGACATGGATGTCACTTTTCACCTACCCGAAGACGCCGACA
>JBGTLW010000022.1:0-3666 GCA_041743835.1 Phycisphaeraceae bacterium
GGCCCGGGGCCTGGTCGTCGGTCAGCCCGCCGGGGTCCGCGAAGGTGGCGATCGGGATCGGGGCGGCTGGGGGCGGCAGGTCGGCGATGGCGGCCGCGACATCCTGGCCCTCCGGGTGGACCAGCACGACTTTGGTGATGCCCGCGATCCGAGCCGCACGCCTGACCGTGTGATGGAGCACGCTTTGCCCGTGCAGACGATCCAGCAGCGAGCGCGCGTGGCCAAGTCGGCCAAGGTGCAGGTCCGTGATGATGAGCGCGATGGAGGGCATGGCAGGAGCGGGTGGTGGGGCGTGTGAGCTTGGGTGTTAGGCTGCGGCTGGCTGTGGCCGTGGCACGGGTTGCTTGGGTTGGCGTGCGATGGACGCGGCCAGCCTTTGCCGGGCCTCGTGCAGGATGTCCAGCGCTTCGTCAGCCGATTGGGCGGTGAGGTCCAGGTTGTCGATGTCCCGGCCCATCTGCGCGGCCTGGCGGTCGTAGGCGTCGCCGGTGGATTGGCCGATCACGCGGTCGGCCCGCTGCCGCTTGAACGTGCCCAGCGTGTTGAGCGTGCTCACCAGCGCGAAAGCGTCGCCAAGCTCGCTGTGGACCCGGCGCTGGTGCCTATTCATCTTGTCGAACAGCTCAGCCATCTTCTTCGCGTCACGCTGGTGCTTCTGCATCTGCTTGATCAGACGGATGGTCTCCCGGCTGATGCTTTGCACCTCGTTGACCTCGCTGATGCGCTGGCTCAGGGCCTCGCTGGCGATCTGCAGGCGGGCGGGGTCCAGTCGGCGGGAGGGGATCGGTAGCGCTGGCACGGGGCGGGTGGCGTGCTGCGCGAGCGCCTCAGCCAGGGTCATCCGCTGGGTGTGCTGCTTGGGCATCCCGCCCTCGGTGGTGTCGAGGATGGTCCTGCCCATCGCTTGAAGCTCGGCAAAGTCGCGCTCGAACTGCTTGAGGTAGGTGACCATCTGCTCGTCGGAGAAGATCGGGTTGCCGTGGATATCCTCGTGCCGCGAGAGGTGGCCTTTCATGCGGACGATGCGCTGCCACTCCATCATCTCGATGGTGTTGAAGGGGTTGAGTTCCGCCGACCAGACCTTATGCACGGCTGTTCCGGGCGCGTAGTAAAGCCCGTCGGAGAAGCCCAGGTCCTGCCCGATCATCATGACCGGGTCGCAGCCCATGTGCTGGGCGAGGTAGAGGGAGAGGTGTGCGACGGTCGCGCCGGGTTTCATGGGGACGATCGGCCGGGCGTGCTGGCCGAGGATCCGATCCGACCACGGCGCGTGACACACCCGGATCGGGCCGGGGAACGCATCGACGATCGCGCAGTTGGCCTTGGGCTCCACGACGAGCGTGACATCGGGCAACTCGGGCAGGCCCTCGTAGAACTGGGTGCAGATGGGCGAGTAATCCAGCGCGGTCACGAAGTCGGGGCGGATGCCGCGATCCAGCAACGGCCGCAGCGCCGTCTGCACCGCGATCACGACCACGTTCTTCCGCACAGCCGGGTCGCGCAAGAGGTCCACATTCTTCACAAGCGACGGCCCGGCACTGACCAGCACCGCGGGGTAGCCCTTGGCCGCGTTGTGCAGCTCGTTGACCGTGGCGCCCGCGGCATAGACATCGAGGTTCTGCGCGAGGTTGCGGCAGGTGCGAGAGCCGTTGACCAGCGCGGTGGCCACGTTGGTCCGGCAGTAGGCCAGGAGATCGGTGACCATCTTGGCGAACCTGGCCACCGCCTCGCCATGCAGCTTGCGGGCGACGGGGTGGGTTAGGAGCTGGGTGCCCTGCGTGATGAGGGCCGCCTGCCTTTCGACTTTGCTGGTGAGCGCAGCCCGGTCGGTCGTGCTGTCGCACAGCAGCACGTGGTCGCTGCCCAGCCACCCGGCATGGTCCACCTGCTCGAGCACCGCACGCAGCAGCCCGGCGTCCGGCTCATAGACGATCAGCAGCCCGCCACCCTTCATGTCTTCCGCGACCTGCTGCGCGTGGTAGCCCATCGCAAACCCCAGCACGACCACGCACGCGGTCTTGAGGTGGTCGATGGATGCGACGAGCTTCCCAGCCTCAGCCAGGGGGTCGTACTTGGACGCCAGCGCGAGGGGTTGGCCGTCGTGGTCGAGGCTGGCCCAGGCTGGGCCGGACTTGGACGGGGCGCACCGCAGCGGTGTGGGGGCGGTGTCGCGCAGCCGTTGGGCCAGCGCAGCATCCCGCTGGGCAATCGCCCGGAGGTTGGCTTCGAGCACCGGGTTGGCGGCTAAAGGCATGCGCAAAAAATCCCAGCCCCACGACCAGCGGGGATGCCTTAGTTATCGGAGTATTGGCCAGCGCTACTTTGAAATGAGCCCGCACGCGGGCGGGGGTGGGGTACGACTACAACCACGACCCCACCGGGGTTTAGAAGGCGTAGCGAGATCCGTTGTGGTGATTCGCGGGAGCGAGAGAAGCGGTTGATGTATCGGGAGCCAGTTTAGCCGTGGTTGTACACCTTAAAAGGCGAAACATCCACCCAGATTATGTGGAACACTCGCTTGTTGCGGTATCCGATCAGCCTCGCCTTGTCGCCACAGCGAATAGAAATGATGGGCGTATCGGGTGTGCGGCATTCTGGTATGCCAACGAGTATTTGCTCATCTCTTATCGTTTCATAGCCCTTCTCTCTAGAAAGTTGCCGCAATTGCTCCCAAGATGTTTGCGAGAGTTCGCGCAGGCGCTGGGCGAATTTGGATCGAACGCTTTTTTCGCTCCGAGAGATACACAACTTCTTGTCCATAAATTCAAAACAGAACTGCGGTGGGC
Source organism: Phycisphaeraceae bacterium (assembly GCA_041743835.1). Lineage (GTDB taxonomy): Bacteria > Planctomycetota > Phycisphaerae > Phycisphaerales > Phycisphaeraceae > JBGTLW01. The sequence continues at coordinate 2,787 of JBGTLW010000022.1, forward strand.
GCTTGTCGCTATCGTCCCGATCAGCAACAGGACTGACCCTCAGCCGGTTGGGGCTATCGGGCGTTGGCGTCGGAATGTGACGATTGCCCCGGCTCCCCATTGCTATTTGCTAGTAAGCAGTGCGGCAAAGTATTCCCGCATTGATTCGACCGGGATCGTTTGGTTGTTAGGCGTATCCTTCCACGGAGGTTCGCCGTGTGTCATGTCACGCAGCTTCCATGCTGAAAACTGGCCGTAAGCAGCAAAAACCTCCGAAAGAAACTCCCCAATTTTAGAACCGGGTTTGATCTTAGGGGACTGGGGTGGCGGAATTGGGCCACCGCCATAAATCTTGTACTCATGGTAAAGCGGTGGGATTACGGGGCCGTGCTGCCACGCGGCGATGGAATCCTTAAACAGGGGCTTGCCGCCGTTCAGAGCAAGATGAAAGCCTTGCGCGTAATAGCACAGCTTTTGCAGCTTGAGGTTGCTAATGCTATCCCCAAGCTCAGGATTGTTGAGTGACAGGAAGTATTCTGCCACATCCTTTGCCGTAACCATGACTACCCCTTCTCACTCAATATTAATGGACCCAAACCCGATTCACGCACATCATAGACCGCCATCGGCCCGTTGTGTAGGTCATCGCCCATGCGGAACCCAAAATCTTGAATATTTGCGATTTTTGTTGTTAAATTAGCCCCAGTTATCTGTTCATCCGGATTAACAGATGCATCGTATTAGATTTTACCTGGTTTAGCTAATACGCATCCCAAAAACTTCTCGTGCGCGTTCGGCGCTTGTTAGGTTGCGCCCGGGGCGGTTGTGAGGCATGATGTCGGCTCCACCCTCAGGAGACCCGACATGGATGTCACTTTTCACCTACCCGAAGACGCCGACA
>JBGTLW010000023.1:0-9590 GCA_041743835.1 Phycisphaeraceae bacterium
ATCCACGGCTTCGGGTTCGATGGCTCGTCCATCCGCGGGTGGCAGGCCATCAACGAGAGCGACATGCTCATCGTCCCCGTCGCCGACACCGCGAAGATCGACCCGTTCTTCGAGCACCCGACGTTGAGCCTGATCTGCGACATCAAAGACCCCATCACCCAGAAGCAATACAGCCGCGACCCACGGTCGGTTGCACGCAAGGCCGAGAAGTACCTCAAGGACTCCAAGCTCGCCGACACCGCGTACTTCGGGCCGGAGATGGAGTTCTTCGTGTTCGACCGTGTGCGTTACGACCAGGACATCAACCGCGCGATGTACGAGGTGGACTCGGTCGAGGGTGTGTGGAACCGTGGCAAGGACGACCCGAGCAACCTCGGCTATCAGGTGCGGCAGAAGGAGGGTTACTTCCCCATGCCGCCGATGGACACGGGACACGACATCCGCTCGGAGATGGTGCGTGTGATGCAGGAAATGGGCATCCGCGTGGAGTGTCACCACCACGAGGTCGCGACCGGGGGTCAGGGCGAGATCGACCTGCGTTACCTGCCGCTGGTGGAGATGGCCGACACGTGCATGCTCTATAAGTACATCGTGAAGAATGTCGCGGCCCGGTTCGGCAAGGTGGCGACGTTCATGCCCAAGCCGCTGTTCGCGGACAACGGCAGCGGGATGCACGTGCACATGTCCATGTGGAAGGGCGGCAAGAACCTGTTCGCCGGCCGCAAGTACGCCGGTCTTTCGCAGGCAGGGCTCTACGCCATCGGCGGGATCCTCAAGCACGCGCCGTCGCTGCTGGCGTTCACCAACCCCACGACCAACAGCTACAAGCGGCTCGTGCCCGGCTACGAGGCGCCTGTGAACATGGTGTATTCCTCACGTAACCGCTCGGCCGCGATCCGTATCCCGGTGTACTCGGACAACGCCGCGACCAAGCGGCTGGAGTTCCGCTGCCCGGATTCGTCGTGTAACCCGTACCTCGCCTTTGCCGCGATGACCATGGCCGCGATCGACGGCATCAAGAACCAGATCGACCCGGGCGACCCTATGGACAAGAACCTCTACGAGCTCGCACCCGAGCAGTTCGATCATATTCAGACCGCGCCCGCCATCCTCGAAGAGGCGCTGGTGGCGCTCGAGAAAGACCACGGCTACCTGCAGGAGGGCGGCGTGTTCACCGACGATGTCATCCACTACTGGATCAAATACAAACGCGACAACGAAGTCAACGCCCTGCGTCAGCGCCCGCACCCCTACGAGTTCTGTATGTACTTCGATATCTGACCGCGTCGTGAAGACACAGTTTGCCAGCCGACGGGTGGCGAAACTAAACAGAAAAGCTACTGCACCAATCCCTTGGTCAAGCGCATGAAGGCGGTTTCGAGGTTGACCTTTTCTTCCTCAAGTCGCGTCAGAGCGTAGCCGCCTTGGACTAGCTTCTGGGCGACCAGCGCGGCATCGCCGCCGGTGGCGGCATCGAGGGCGATCTTGATGTGGGCGTTGGTCAGCTCAACACTCAGCACGCCGGGCAGCGACTTGAGCGACTCCGCGGCTGCGGCCTGGCGCTCCCGCACGTTGACGTGGATGACCAGGCCGGTGCGGGCGCGGTCGAGCATTTCCTGTGTGGTGCCCGTGAACTTGAGCTCGCCCTGTTCGATCACGCCGACGATATTGCACAGGTCGGCCAGCTCCAGCAGGATGTGTGAGGAGATAAGGATGGTCTTGCCCATGCGGTGGAGCTCCTTGAGGAGTTCGCGCATCTCGATGCGGGCGCGTGGGTCGAGGCCGGACGCCGGCTCATCCATCAGGAGCACCTTGGGGTCGTGCAGTAGCACGCGGGCGACGGAGAGTCTTTGCTGCATGCCGCGCGACAGGCCGTTGACCTCGGAATCTGCTTTGTAGGACAGGTCGGTGAGTGAGAGGACGTCGTCGATGACCTGTGCGCGTCTTGGGCCGGTGATGTTGTAACTGGCTGCGAAGAACTCGAGGTATTCCTTGACGACCATGTCCTCGTATGAGCCGAAGAAGTCGGGCACGTAGCCGATAGCGGCTCGGACCTGTCTGGCGTTGACCGGGCCGACGGACATGCCATCGATGCGTGCCTCACCCCAGGTTGGTTTGAGGAGCGTGGCGAGGATCTTGATGGTGGTGGTTTTGCCCGCGCCGTTGGGTCCGATGAACCCGAAGCAGTCACCCTCGTTGATCTCGAGGTTGAGGTTGGACAGGGCCATCAGTTCACCGTAACGCTTGGTGAGGTTGATGGTCTGGATCATGGGCATGGGGGAGGCTCCGGGTATGTCGGTCGGCTGCGTCCGGGTTGTGCCGAACGTCTAGTGGTTACTGCTGGTCAAAATCATACACCCAGCGGATGACGGTCCACGAGTTATCGCTGACGTCGGCGATGGCTTTGCCATCCACGGTCAGTGGGACGGGCAGGTGACCCCCCTTGAGGTAGCCGATGAGGATCAACCGCTTGCCCGCGGTCAGGGGTGTGATGTCCAGTTCTCTGCCAAAGAGCCGGTGATAGGTGGTGCTGGACCCGCCCATCATGAAGGCCGCGTTGGTGTCACGAAAGTTTGGCGGCGGCATGGCATCGAAGAAGCTGAGCATCTCGATCTGCTGCATGAGGTCGCGGTTCATGCCCGCGCCGCCGGGGAGCAGGGGCTGTTGGCCGGTGGCGGCCGCAGCGGTGCGTCCCACGATCAGGCTGCCGAGGTAGCCTTCCCCGGCATAGTCGCGGTCCTTGGTGTAAAGGGTGCGAGGGATGACCAGCCGCATGGCACGCTGTGGCTGGGCGATGGTGATCCTGCTTCCGGGTGCCCACGCGTCGTTGTGCCGCCAGACCCAGGGCATCCGGCCGTCGCCGGCACAATAGACGACAAGCAACTGGTGGATGGCGTCGGGCAGGCCGTGGCTAAGTTCACCGGTGGGCCAGCCTGCTTCGAGGCTGAGTGTGCCATGGGGCCCGACCCATGTGTCGTTAAGCCCCTCGCGTTTGTCGTCCAGCCGGCCGGCGTAGTCATACGTGAATCGCTTGGCGGTGGCGCGGATGGGGACGGCTGCGGCATTGGGTGCGCCCGCATCGATGGTGTAGCTCTGCTGGTCGGGGAACCGGCCCGAGTCCAACTCACTCACGACGCCGGGCGATGCGAGGGTGTTATGACGATCGGGGTGCTGGGGGTCGATGGCGATCTCCGCGGCCCCAAAGTCGGGGACAAACAAGGACAGCCAGCCCCGCGCGTGGGCCTGTCCGGTGTTGCCGTCGATATCGACAACGGAGAAGTGAGCCGCGGTGACATTGCCCTTGCGCAGCAGCAGCGCCCCAGCCCACGTCGCACCGGTGAACACGCCGACGACAAGGACGAATGCGACCCAGGTATGCCGTTGCAGCCCCTTCGAGCGCAGGACACCGTACACACCCGGCCCCGCGACGATCCAGTAAATGATGAAGACGATGATGGCCAGCAGCAGCGCGGGCGTGGCGGTACCGGTCATGTCGATGATGCCCGGGAGCCAGCCTGGCCCGATGCGTGTGGCCCCCTGATGTCGGCCTTCAGGCCTGACCATATCGGCAGCGGCGATCTGCGCATCGACCTGGCCCTGAGTGAACGCGGGGTGGGTCCAGTGGAAGACTTTGTGCCAGATGGTCCACTTGCCGTTGGGCAGGCCCATGCGGACCAGGTTACGGTCGGCAAGGTCCACGCCGACGACGGTTACGCGGCCGAAACCGAAGCGCTTGGCGACCACGACCGGGTTGCCTTGCCTGTCGCGCTCGAGGACCTGGGCCGTGGTGTTGGCCGGCATGTCGAAGACGGTCATGGTGATCGGCGCGCGTTCGGCACTCATCACGGTGCCGACCGAGATGGGGGGGAAGTCTTCCACGCGTCGCATCTGCCCAGACTCGACGGGCATCAGGTCCGCCAGCGGTGAGCCAGACCACAACTCACCGAACGCGGGCAGGAGGATGACCAGGTGCCCGCCTCGCCTGACCCAGTCTCGCAGCGCTTCCTGCTGTTCGAGTTGGAAGGCCGGATCGGTGGGGCTGCCCCCCTCGCCGTCGCCGTGTGTCCAGATCAGGGTGTTGATCGCTGAGAGTCCGTACCAGCGATCGGGCAGGTCGGCGAGGTTGAGCCCGGTGATGAGACGGGTGGGTTCGTGCCCGGTCGCGCCGGACGCGATGTCGTCCAGACCCAGCGCGATGCTGCTCATGATGCCGATGGCATTCTCTTGGGGCGACAGGAAGCGGACGAACTGCCCGGCCTCGGGTTGGTCCTGCGGGCGGATACTCAGCGGCTCGCCGACGGCTCGGTTTGTCTCCGCGTCGATCACCTGCACCTGCCAGGTCAGCCCGCCAAGGCGCGTCGCGGTGGGCGGCGCGGCGTAGAGCCAGACGTGTGTCCCGCTGCGCATGGGGTTGAGCGTGGCGATGCGCTGGGCCACGACGCGGTCGCCGTCTTCATCGTTGATAAGCCATTGCACCTTGACCCTGCGAAGCTCCGCAGATTGATTGGCAAGCGTGACGCGCAGCGGTGTCCACTGGCCGGGCCTGACATGACCCCCCAGCCCGACAAACCCCCCAGCCCCATCCACATCGAACAGCACATCCGTCATCTGTGCCCGCGTGGTCGTTGCAAGCGTCAGCACCGCGACGGCGCAACACAGCGCAAGCCACAGGGCACGCTGAAGGGGCTTGGGCAGCGGGGCGGGGGTAGGGGCGGATGGTGCGCGGTGTCCCGGCATGGCATGAGTTTAGCGAAGCAAAGCCGCTTCGCATAAAGCCGAGGGATCGCCATCCCTCGGCCTCCCCTCGGCGTCTCCCAGCCACCCCACACGTCCGCTAACGCGCGGCAGCCAGGCGGTTCTCAGGCCCCACAGCACGGTGGCCGATAAGCAATGAGCCATGGGACTCACCACCGCCCAACAGATCGCGATCCTGACCGTCCTCATCATGGGCTACGGGCTGGTGCATATGGTGCTCCTGCTGCTCGGGCACCGCCTCAAGACAAGTATTCGTCGGCACGACATCATCGCGGGTGCTCGACGGCGTCGGCAGGAGTATCTCCAAGCTGTCGCCGTGCGGGCGGCGCAGGTCGCCGGGGCCGACCTCGACGGCATGGACCCCGGCCAATTCAACGTCGATATCGTGGACGATGATGATGACGGCGCACGTTTGGCGGCCTGAGCCGCATCTTCGCAGCGGTGCCGCGCGGGTGGGCGCCCTCCGCTAAACTGGTGTGATGCACACGCCAGCCCACTCGCCACAGTCGCTTCTGATCACCGGTGGACGGGTCATCGATCCCGGCAGCGCGCGGGACGAGATCGCCGACGTGGTGCTGGCTCATGGCAAGGTCCGGAAGGTCGGGCGGGCCACCGATGCCGACCGCGCCGGCGACACGCGGGTCATTGACGCGGCCGGGATGATCGTCTGCCCCGGCCTGATCGACCCGCAGGTCCACTTCCGCGAGCCCGGCCAGGAGGACAAGGAGACCATCGCAACCGGGGCCGCGAGCGCGGTCGCGGGCGGCTTCACCTCCGTCGTCTGCATGGCCAACACAAACCCTGCGATCGACAGCCCTGCGCTCATCGAGTTCATCTACACCGAGGCCCACAAAGCCAACCTCGCCAACGTGTTCCCCACCGGAGCGGTCACCAAAGGACGACGGGGCGAGGAACTCGCGGAGATCGGCCTGATGAACCGGGTCGGAGCGGTGGCATATACCGACGACGGCGACTGCATCGCCTCACCAGCCGTCATGGTCAAGGCATTGGCGTATGTGAAGATGACCGGCAAGGTGCTCATGCAGCACTGTGAAGAACCCAGCCTCGTGAACGGCGGGGCGATGAACGGCGGGGTGATCGCCACGCGGCTGGGGTTGACCGGTCGCCCGGCCGTGGCCGAGGAACTGGCGATCCTGCGCGATGTCACGCTCAACCGCTCCATCGGCTGCCGGTACCACGTCCAGCACCTCTCCACCGGCGCGGGGTTGGATGTGATCCGCCACGCTCAAAAGCAAGGTCAACGCGTCACAACAGAAGTCGCCCCGCACCACCTGCTGCTCACCGAGGAGTCCTGCGTCGGGTACGACACCAACTACAAGATGAACCCGCCGCTGCGCACCAAACGCGACATCGAGGCGCTGCTCGCTGGCGTGAAAGATGGCACGATCAGTGTGCTGGCAACCGATCACGCCCCGCACACCGCTGAAGAGAAGGACCTGGAGTTTTCCGCCGCTCCTGCGGGGATCCTGGGGCTGGATTGTGCGTTGGCGTTGTATGCCAAGGCTCTGATCTTCGATTCGGGCACGATCGATTGGCCGCAGTTGATCGCCATGATGACCACTGCGCCAGCAGCCCTCTGCAATCTGGCTGGGAAGGGCCAGCTATCGCCGGGGGCCGATGCGGATGTGACCATCATCGACCCCGCCATGGATTGGACGATCGACGTGAGCAGCTTCGCCAGCAAGGCCCGCAACTGCCCATTCGATGGCTGGGCGGTGAGGAGCCGAGCGACACACACCATCGTGGGTGGCGAGGTGAAGTGGGCCCTGCACGTGTGATCTGCAACTTGCGGAGATACACCGCGCAGAAGTTGACACGTGACCCCGGCCAGCATCGCGATCGCCCACCACACGCATCGCATCGTCGGATGCACTAAAACGACACCGTCTATGCCGCGCCTCCCCTTTCCCGATCCCGAGCCCGAACCCCAGCCCGCGACACCAAAGCGTGTCGAGTCTGCGCTGTCAGTCACCGACCTCTGCGGCCAGCTCAAGCGGGCGCTCGGCCAAGCATTCCCCGACAAGGTACGCGTCGTCGGCGAAGTGTCCAATTTCTCCGGCGGCCGAGCCAGCGCAGGTCCTCCGGGCGGAACTTCCGGGGGCGGGGGCGGGCATTGGTTTTTTGCTTTGAAGGATGAGGGGGCCACGGTTCGTTGTGTGTGTTTTGCGTCGGTGTCTGCCAGGGTTCGGTTCCCTGTGCGCGACGGGCTGGAGGTCATCGCCACCGGCCGGATCGACATGTACCCCGCGCAGGGTTCGATCCAGCTCTACATCGACAAGCTTGAGCCCGTCGGGCAAGGTGCGCTGGAGCTGGCGCTGCGGGAGATGGTGGACCAGCTCCGCGACCTCGGTTACTTCGACCCGCAGCACAAGCGGCCGCTCCCAGCCGTGCCCCGGCGGGTCGCGGTTGTCACGTCGCGCACAGCCGCAGCCCTGCAGGACGTCATCAACACCGCCCAGAAGCGCTGGCTGGGGTGCAAGCTGTTGCTGTACGACGTGCGCGTGCAGGGCGCCGATGCCGCGCCGCAGATCGCCGCCGCCCTCCGGCAGCTATCCGCGCAAGGGCCGGCGCTGGGCATCGATGCGATCATCCTCACGCGTGGGGGCGGCTCCATCGAAGACCTCTGGGCATTCAACGAACGCTCTGTCGCCGACGCGATCTTTGACTGCCAGGTGCCCATCGTCGCCGCGATCGGCCACGAAACCGACACCACCGTCGCCGAGCTCGTGGCCGACCTGCGCTGCGCCACGCCGACACAGGCCGCGATGGCCGTCGTGCCGGATCGTTTTGCGTTGCAACACCAGATCGACCAGCTCCACGCCCGCCTCGGCCTGCTCACACGTCAGCGCGTCGCGCAAGCCCAGCAGCGCCTTAACGCGGCCGCGCGTCACGCGCTTCTCACCCGCCCCATGCGATTGGCCGAGGACGCACGCCGCCGGGTCGAGGCACTGGCCGAGCGGATCGCTGCGCTGCCGGGCCGCAGGCTCGCCGCGGCGACCGATCGGCTGGACCGACTCGCCCGGCACCTCGATGCGATCGGCCCACGCCAGGTCCTCGCCCGAGGCTACACCTACACCCTCGCCGAAGACGGCAGGCCCATCCGCGCCGCATCTCAGACCAGCCCGGGCCAACGCATTGTCACCGTGCTGCACGACGGCCAACTACTCAGCAAAATCGAAAAACCCAGCGACACCACCCAGCCCGTTAGCGATATAGCCTCACCAGAAACCAAAACAACCCCGACACCCCGACCCCGGCCACGCAGGCCCACCCCACGAAAAGACCAAGGCAGCGCCGGGCTGTTCGACAGCATGTGAACAAGCAGCTCGCGAACCCGGGCGAGAAGTGGGGTGCCATGGTCCACGAGCGCAGCGAGGCAGGCAATGCGAAGAACCATCCCCCACATCATCCATGGCCTGCGCTTCGCTTGACCATGCCACCCCGCCGTCGGCTTTCTGCATCAAGTCTGACTCTGCGATCTCGGCGCCTCCGCGTACTCCGCATCCAAACAGTCGTACGACAATCAATTGGGATTCGTATTAGACTCGCACCGACTCACGCCTGCTCGTCCTCGTAATCCTTGAACTCGCCGCGGGCCGTCGCCTCCTGGACATACTTGGCAAACTCGGTGTGCTGATAGCTCAGGAACACAAACGCGTGGTGCAGCGTCAGCCACTCCAGGTCCGTGGGGTCTTCGCCCAGGTCCTTGCGCATCCGGTTCAACTCGGCCAGCAGGGGTTCGGGTTTCATGGCTGTGCTTATCTTCTCAAAGTCTAGTCAGGTCACGCGGCAATGGCGTCGGTGATCTTCTTCGCCGCATCGGTCAGGTCGCTGCCCACGATCATCGTCGGAATCTCCTTCTTGGCTGCCTCAAGGATCTTCCGTGCCGGCTCCACGTTCGTCCCCTCAAGGCGGACCACCAGCGGGACCGTGAAGCCCACTTCCTTTGCCGCGGACACGATCGCGTTGGCGATGGTGTCGCACTTGGCGATGCCGCCGAAGATGTTTACCAGGATGCCCTTGACCTGCTTGTCCTTGAGGATGATCCGGAACGCCTCGGTGACCGCTTCCTCGGTTGCGCTGCCGCCGACATCCAGGAAGTTCGCCGGCTCGGCGCCGTGGAGCTTGATGATGTCCATCGTCGCCATCGCAAGCCCAGCCCCGTTCACCAGGCAACCGATCGTGCCATCAAGACTGATGTACGACAGCCCGAACTTCGCGGCATGAGCCTCGTCCGGGTTGACCTCGGACGGGTCTTCCATCGCGGCCAGGTCCTTGTGACGGAACAGCGCGTTGTCATCAAACGTGATCTTCGCGTCGATCGCCAGCACCAGCCCGTCGGGGTCCGCGGCGGTGGGCGGGGTGATGATGAGCGGGTTGATCTCAGCCAGCGACGCATCCGTGTCGATGAACAACCGCACCAGCGACGCCATGATCTTCCCAGCCTGAGCGATCTGCTTGCCCTTCATGCCCAGGAAGAACGCGACCTTGCGGGCCTGGTACGGCTGCAAACCCACAGCCGTGTCGATCGGCTCCTTGAGAATCTTCTCGGGGTGGGTCTTGGCGACCTCTTCAATCTCAACGCCGCCCTCGCTCGACGCCATCAACACCGGGCAGCCTCGGGCGCGATCGATCACCAGCCCGATGTAGAACTCCTTCGCGATATCCACCCCCGCCGCGATCAGCAGCTTGTTCACACGCACGCCCTCGGGCCCGGTCTGCGGCGTCACGAGCGGCTTGCTGAGGATCGCCGTCGCCGCGGCCTTGGCCTCCGCAGCCGACTTCACCAGCTTCACCCCGCCGCCCTTGCCCCG
>JBGTLW010000024.1:0-7053 GCA_041743835.1 Phycisphaeraceae bacterium
GGTCGATCTCGAGCTCGCCCAGCGCACTGCTGATGGTGAGGGATTTCTCGTCGAGCCGCGTGAGTGTGGACGGCACGGGGCCGCCCTCACGCCGCACCAGCACGCCGCGACGCTGCGGAGGCCAGGGCAGGTCGGCCTCGAAGTCGATCGCCAGCAACGCCTCGGATGCCACCGACCGCTCGCCAAGCGTGGGTAGTGCGATCACCAAGCCCTGCTCCGGATCGAACCGAAGCACACGCCCGGATAAATCCTCGCCCCCGGAGTCGCCCCCAACATCGACCAGATGCACCCGGTGTGGCGCGGGTGCTTGCGGGCGTGGCGGGTGATCGAGCTTGAGCGTCAACAGGTCATCCCACGCCACCACGTCTGTACCGACGCGTAGGCCGTCCGGCCCGAACGCCAACTCGCCGCTGTGCCGATCCGCAAGCGTCTGCGCTGTGCCACGCATCGCGGGTGCCTCGGCGACCGCCTGACCCGTCAGCAGCACCGCCAGCGCCAGCGTGATTGCCGCGCACAGGGGGCGGTTCCGGGGGCGGTTTGGGTCGTGGCGGATCGGGTTTCGGGGGGGACGCATCGGTGATTACCTTCCTTCCGCCCGGCCGACGAGGTAGCCGGCGAGCAGCGCGTCGAACGGCCGGGACGTGTCGGCCAGCACGTAGTCCACCCTCGCCCGCTCGCAGGTCAGCCGCACGCGGTTGAGGAACGCATCGAGTTCTTTGAGGTACGCGGCGCGGATGCGTCGCGGGTCGGCCTTGAGCTGGTCGTCGCCTTCGAGGTCGCGGAAGCGCGTGTTGCCGGTGAACGGGAAGGTCAGCTCGTGCCCGTCCATGACGTGGAAGACGATCACGCTCTGCCCGCGGTGGCGCAGGTGCTCCATGCCCTTGGCCAGCGAGTCCTCCTGCCCGAGCAGGTCGGAGAAGAGGATGACCAGGCCCCGACGCTTAAGCCGCCTTGCGAACGCGTGCAGGATGGTGGACACGTCCGTCTTGGGCACGGGCTTCACGTCTTCAAGGAGCCCGGCGATGTTCCGCACCGTCGCCTGGCTGGAGCTGGGCGGGAGGTAGTGACGCAGCTCGCTGTCGAAGACGCCCAGGCCCACCGCGTCGCGCTGATCGACCACCAGGTACGCCAGCGCCGCGGCCAGGTACTTCGCGTATTCGAGCTTGCTCAGGCCCTCGATCCCGCCGCTGGCAAAGTGCATGGAGCTGCTCGCGTCGAGCAGGAGCATCGACTCGAAGTTGGTCTCGGCCTCGTAGAGCTTGACGTAGTACCGGCCGCTGCGGCCGTAAACCCGCCAGTCGATGTGCTTGAGCGTGTCGCCGGGGACATACGGCCGGTGCTGGGCGAACTCGGTGGAGAACCCCTTGAGCGGGCTCTTGTGCGCCCCGACCCGCAGGCCCTCGACCAGCTCTCGCGCGACCAGGTCCAGGGGCTTGAGCCGCTGGAGCGTGCCGGGCCGAAGGTAGCGGCCGATGGTCGGGTTGGCGGTCTCGCGAGTGGCCATGGCGGGACAACAATCAAGGTGCGCGGTGGGGAGACGGTGGCGGACGGCGGACGCGGTGACGGGGCTCTGCTTGCGGGGAAAGTTGCCTGGGGAAACTTCCGGGGGCGGGGGGGTTAGGGTTTTTCGTAGAGGCGTTCGTCGGAGGGGATCGCTTCCATGAGGCGTTTGACGATGGCGTCGGCATCGAGGCCCTCGCTCTGCGCCGCGAAGCTGGGCACGATGCGGTGACGCAGCACCGGCAGCGCCACGACCTTGATGTCTTCGATGCCGACGTGGAACCGGCCCTGCAACGCCGCACGCGACTTGCCCGCCAGGATCAGGTTCAGGCTCGCACGCGGCCCGGCACCGTACGCCAGCCAGTCCGCCGCGAAGGCGGGGGATTCTTCCGTGCCCTTGCGCGTCGAACGCACCAGAGCCAGCGCGTACTGATACACGTGGTCCGGCACGGGCACGCGGCGGACCAGCGCCTGCAGGTCCAGGATCGTCTGGCGGTCCAGCACCGGCTGCAGGTCCACCGGGTCCGTGCTGGTCACCCGACGCATGATCTCCAACTCGTCGTCACGCTGCGGGTAATCGACCTTGATGTTGAACAGGAACCGGTCGAGCTGCGCCTCGGGCAGCGGGTAGGTCCCTTCCTGCTCGATCGGGTTCTGCGTGGCGAGCACGAAGAACGGCGCATCGAGCACAAAGTCCTCACCGCCCGCGGAGATGGTCTTCTCCTGCATCGCCTCAAGCAACGCGGCCTGGGTCTTGGGCGGGGTGCGGTTGATCTCGTCGGCGAGCACCAGATGCGAGAAGATCGGCCCCTTGAGGAAGCAGAACCGACGCTGACCCGTCTCCGGGTCGTCCTGAAGGATCTCCGTGCCCGTGATGTCCGAGGGCATCAGGTCCGGCGTAAACTGGATGCGCTTAAACGACAGCGAAAGCGTCTTGGCCAGCGAAGAAACCAGCAGCGTCTTGGCAAGCCCAGGCACGCCCACCAGCAACGCGTGACCCTTCGCGAAGATCGCCACCATCAGCTCCTCCACCACCTCTTCCTGCCCCACGATCACCCGCCCAAGCTGGTCGGTCACGCTGCGGTAGGCCGCGCTAAGCTGAGCAATCCCAGCCACGTCGTCGGCGGAGGGGGCGGCCTGCTTGTTGGTCACTTCTAGTTCGGTGGTCTGATTCATTGCAGCGTGGCCTTCATGAGGGGGATTGAGGCTTCCGGTTCTGACACTGTGATTGATCGTTCCGCCACGCAGGTTGCGCGACTCACCCATTCATGGGGTGTTTTCGCTCTGTGGGCAGGAAAACGGCCAGTCAAAGCAAAAGTATAGCATTTTGCGATAGTTGTCAACCACATTTTTACATGGTTAGAAGATAATTCGTCGGGGGTGGGGCGGAGCGCGGGCGGACACCTGCGGCTAAACGGGGGGCGATGGTTTGTGGGGGTGATAGAATCCCGGGCATGTCATTGCACTTTGCTGATCGTTTTCTGGATGCGGCTGCGGCCAAGGGGGCTCCGGTCTGTGTGGGGTTGGACCCCGTCCTGGAGCGGCTGCCCTCCACGATCGGGACCGATGACCCCGGCGAGGCGATTTTCCGGTTCTGCAACGGGGTGCTGGAGGCGGTGGCACCCCATGTCGCGGCGGTGAAGCCCCAGAGCGCGTGTTTTGAGCGGTTTGGGCCTTCGGGCATGACAGCCCTGCACCGGGTCATATCACACGCCAAGGCCCGAGGGTTGATCGTCATCCTGGACGCCAAGCGGGGGGATATCGGCACCAGCTCGGCTCATTATGCGGCCGCGACCATCGGCGAAGGCCGGGCCGATGCCGTGACTGTCAATGCTTATCTGGGGACCGATGGCCTTGAGCCGTTCATCGAGACAGCCCGCGCGACGGGTCACGGGCTGTTTGCCTTGGTGCGGACCTCCAACCCCGGGGGTGATGCGATCCAGTCGCATCGGTTGGCGGACGGCCGCACGGTCGCGGAGATGGTGGGGGACCACATCGCGGAGCTCGGGCGGTCGTCGGTGGGGGCATCGGGTTACTCGTCGGCGGGGGCGGTGGTGGGGGCGACCAAGCCGGGGGACGTGAAGTCGCTGCGTGAGCGGATGCCCCAGCAGCTTTTCCTGGTGCCCGGCTTTGGTGCTCAGGGTGGCAGTGCTGAGGATGTCCGCGGCTGTTTTCACGCGGATGGGCGGGGCGCGATCATCACTGCGTCGCGTTCGGTGCTGTATGCGTATGAGGGCCGGGGCGGGAGTTGGATGTCGGCGATCGAAGCCGCAGCAAAGAAGTTTCAGCAGGAGATCGCGGCCGTGCTGGGGTGAGCGACGGGGCGTGCGTGCGGGTTTGCGATGGCCCCCGGAAGCCCCCCGGAAGCTCCCCGGAAGCTCCCCCGACTGTCTCCTGGCAGTGCTCCGGCTGACCCGCAGATGCCCCGCTTGACCAAAATGCCTTACAGCACGATACTTGTGGCTGGTGCCCGTCTGCGACTGGGCCGCTCTCTTGTTGTTTCGCCGGCCCCGGAGTGCCCCCACATGAAGCGCTTCGCTAGCTTCGTCACCGTATTCAGTGCCCTCACGCTTATGCTCGGTTGCGAAAGCTCCGGCGGCGGGAAGCAAAAAGATGTCACGACCCAGGCCGCGGACGGCGTGGTGCTGCGTGACTTCTCGCACCTCACCGATACCAAGACCGGCCTGCCCATCGAGCCCAAGCCCGCACGATTGCTCGGCTACGTGCCCAACTGGGCGGTTAACCTCGACCTCCCTAAGGGCCAGAGCATCTCCAGCGTGACCGTGCTCGAGCCGTTGGGCCTGGCGGTGGTCGTGGAGCGGCCGACGAATCTGGTGTCCGGCATCTCGCTGCGGGATGGCTCGATTGTCTGGCGTCAGGTGATCGGCACGCGCGAGGAGTCCATCTTCCGCGCTCACGTCGTGAATGAAAGCCAATTGCTGGTTAACTCGGAGAAGCGGGCGTTTGTTCTGGCTGCGGCCGACGGGCGGATCGAGGGCCTGAGCAACCTGATGTCCACGGTCGTGAGCGACCCGGTGGTGGTAGGGCAGTACGCGATCTTTGGCGGCCGCAATGGTCAGGTGTTCGCACACGACCTGAACGCGGGCTTCACCAAGTGGGCGTACAAGCTCAATGCCGCCATCCTCACCGGGCCGGTGCAGTCCGGTGCGAATAACGTCTTTGTCGCCGACTCCACCGGGAGCTACGCGATGTTCGACGGGACCGACGGCACGCTGCTGTGGAAGAACAGGACCTGGGGTGCGGTGACGGCCCAGCCACAGGTCGCGCTGGCGGGCGTGTACGTGGCCTGCCGCGACTCGGCTTTGTATTCGTTCAACCGCACCACGGGTCTGGACAATTGGATCTACCGCGTGACCCGCCCGCTGACCGCGCCGCCGTTCCCCGTGGGCCGGCTCATCCTCCAGCCGGTGCCAGGCGACGGCATCCACGCCGTCAGCGCCAGCGATGGCACGCTCCAGTGGAAGCTCGTGGAAGATGTCACGCCTATCCGCATGGTGGGGGATGCGGTGCTTGTCCATGGCGAGAGCGGGTTGCAACTACTGTCGGTGGAGGACGGGGCGGTGGTCGAGTCTGTCCCGACGCTCCCGCTCGTGACCGTCGAACTGGGGCCGGACAACTCGTTGATCCTGGTCACCCCGACCGGTCGGCTGATGCGGCTCAACCCCATGCTCTGACCGCGGGCATGGCGGCGTTGGGGCCTGCTGCGTATCATTGCCAAGCTTTCCGACCACCCGCGGACCCCGTCCGCCTGATCTATCGATCCTTATGCCCGACCTCGTCCCCATCAAAACCGCGCTGCTCTCGGTCAGCGACAAGACCGACCTGGTCCCATTCGCCAAGCGCCTGGTCCACGCCTGCGGTGCGAAGCTGATCTCCACCGGCGGGACCGCCAAGGCCCTCAAGGACGCCGGCCTCCAGGTCACCCCGATCGAAGAGGTCACCGGCTTCCCCGAGATGATGGGCGGCCGGGTCAAGACGCTCCACCCCAAGGTCCACGGCGGGCTGCTTGCCCTCCGCGACCAGCCCGAGCACGCCGCCGCCCTCGCGGAGCACGGCATCACACCGATCGACCTGGTCTGCGTTAACCTCTACCCGTTCGAGAAAACAGTCGCGGCAGGGGATGTGACCGATAGCGAGGCCGTCGAGCAGATCGACATCGGCGGGCCGTGCATGATCCGCTCCTCAGCCAAGAACCACGCCTACGTCACCGTCGTGACCGACCCCCGGCAATACGACGCGGTCTGCAACAGCATCGAGGCGCACAAGGGTGCCACCGACTACAAGCTCCGGCGTCAGCTCGCGGCCGCGGCTTTCAAGCGCACCGCCGCGTACGACACCGCCATCCACGCCTGGATGCAGGCGCGTTGGAACGATTAACGCAACTGCTTTCAGCGATCTTCAACCGATAGCCCGCACGCAACGCGTTCGTGGCGGGTCACAAGGGCCGCGCGGACGTTGTCCGCGGGCTATTCGTGAAAATTGACAGCAATTGAGATAGCAGTCACTCAGCGTGACGCGGTCAGCGCTTTGCGTTTGGCGGCGATCATGCCCAGCAGTTGCTTGTGGGGGTCGGCGAACTTGGCTGTGCCCTCGGTCATCAGGTCTTGTTCCATCTTCTGGATGTCGAGCTTCTGATCGATCTCATCGAGCACCGGCTGGGCCGGGAGCTGGTCCACCTGCCGCGTGTAGGTCTTGCCGGTGGCCTCGACCGCGTCGTTGGTGGCGGGGGGGTTGGTCTGGATGTCAGACCCGGCCAACGCCTCGATGTAGAAATCCGGCGCCTGCCCGGCGAGCTTAGCGCCGGTGGAGGCGAAGATGATCTCCTGGTCCAGCTTCAGGCCTTTGCCTTCCCAGAAGTCCTGATTCTCACGCCACAGCCGTTTCACGTTCACAAGCCCGACCATGCCGCGTGCGGCGGGGGACAGGTCCACGTTCTTCTCCGCCCACACGTCCACACGCGAGACGAAGATGGAATACACGCTCTTGAACTTCTCCATGTGCCCGTGCTTCTGCCTGCCACGCCAGACCGCGTCGCGGGCCGCGAGGTACTGCCGCTCGGAGAAGATGAGCGTGACGTTGAGCGTGAGCCCGGCCGCGGCCAGTTGCTCTAGCGCCGCAAGCCCCGCCTCGGTCGCGGGCACTTTGATCATGCGGTTCTCGTGACCGGCCGACCACTGCTTGCCGAGCTCGACATAGCGGGCGATGCGCTCGTCCATCGGCGGGGCGAGCTCGGCATCTTCGAGCAGGGGATCAAGCTCGAACGAGACGTAGCCGTCGTTTCCAGCCGTCGCCTGCCAGACTTCTCGGAACGCGGCCTGTGCCGCCTCAACCAGATAGTCGGTCATGCTCCACGCTGCTGCTTCATCATCAAAGCCCTGCTCGAAGAACCCGGCGAGGGTCTCGTCGAATCGGCCGGTCTTGATGAGATCGGAGATGATGATGGGGTTGGAGGTCGCGCCCGTCGCGCCCAGCGCCTTGTTCTTCACGATCAGGTCCGGGTCCACCGAGTCCAGCCACAGCCGGGTCCCGGAA
>JBGTLW010000025.1:0-8061 GCA_041743835.1 Phycisphaeraceae bacterium
GGGCCGTGCCCCTCGACGCGTGCATCGCCACCGCCCGCCGGGCCCTCGACGCGGGCCTCAACGTCATCGACACCGCGCCGGGTTATGAGGACGGCTACTCCGAGCAGATCGTCGGCCGGGCGGTGCGATCCTTCAACCAACGCGACAACATTTTTGTCATCGATAAGATCGACCACAAACACGAGCCGGTCGGCCCGCAGGTGGACCGCTCGTTGCAGACCCTCGGCCTCGACCACACCGACGCGTTTGTGTTCCATGGCGTATCCGACATGGCGCTGTGGGACCGCCTCGCCTCGCCGGGCGGCGGGTTCGACGAGCTTGCCGAATGTGTCCGGCTGGGCAAGACCCGGTTCCGTGGCGTGTCGTCGCACCATCCGGATGTCGTGTGTGCCGCGATCGAGTCGGGGCTGTGCGATGTGGTGATGTTCCCGATCGGCGCGGGTGTGGATGCGCGGTATGTCGATGACTGTCTTCCATTGGCCAAGCGGCTCAAGGTGGGGACGGTGTGTTTCAAGACGTTTAGCGCGGGGAAGCTGGTGGCGGACACGACCGGTTACGGCGCACCGCTGGGGCCCCGGCCGCGCGGCAAGTTCAGCAGCGGCCCCGCTGCCCACGGCTCGGGCGAAGGGGGCGCCGCCACGCTCGACACGGGCACGAAGCTGCCGGTGGACCGGTGCGTGCATTACACGCTGACGCACGACCCGGATGTGGCGCTGCTGGGCATGAGCTTCCCCCACGAGCAGGATGCGGCGTTCGCCGCGGCCAGGAGTTTTGTGCCGATGTCCGCGGTGGAGTTGGCGAAGACCCGGGCCGCGGCCATCGAGGCGATGCGTGGCAAGGGCCCCAACTGGTGGAACCCCGACCCGCAGCAATGGGCCTGATCCGCTAAACTCACCGCCCCACCCGTTACTTGAGGAACGCACGATGTCATTGAAGATCGCATCCATCCCCGGCGATGGGATCGGAACCGAGGTTGTCGCCGCCGCGTTTACCGTGCTCGATGCCGCTGCGCCACGCGACGGGTTCACCTACGAAAAGACCGAGTTCCCCTTCGGGGCTGAGCACTACATCGAGACCGGCCACGTCCTGACCGACGACGACATCGCCACGCTCCGGGGCTACGACGCGATCATGCTCGGCGCGGTCGGGGGCCAACCCAACGACCCACGCCTCGCCGGCGGCATCATCGAGAAGGGCATCCTGCTCAAGCTGCGCTTCGACCTCGATCAGTACATCAATCTCCGCCCGGTCAAGCTCTACCCCGGCATCGAGACGCCGCTCAAAGGCAAAGGCCCCGACGACATCGACTTCGTCTGCGTCCGCGAGAACACCGAAGACCTTTACTGTGGGCTGGGCGGGATCATGCGCAAGGGCACCCCGCACGAAGTGGCGAATCAGACGATGGTGGCGACGCGTTTCGGCGTGGAGCGGTGTGTGCGTTACGCGTTCGAGCTTGCCATGGGCCGACCCCGCAAGCACCTCACACTGGTCCACAAGACCAACGTGCTCAACTTCGCCGGCGACACGTGGCACCGCGCGTTCAAGGAGATCGCTGCGGATTACAAGGGCGTGACGACGGCTTACCACCACGTCGATGCGTGCTGCATGTACTTGGTCCAGTCGCCGGAGGTGTACGATGTGATCGTCGTGCCGAACATGTTCGGCGACATCATCACGGACCTCGGGGCCGCGATCGCTGGCGGTATGGGCATCGCGTCGTCGGGCAACCTGAACCCCGACCCCCGGAATCAGGCACCTTCGATGTTTGAGCCTGTGCACGGCAGCGCGCCGGACATTGCCGGGCAGGACAAGGCCAACCCGATTGCCGCGATCGACTCGATGGGCCTGCTGCTGCGTGAGACCGGGCGGATCAAGGGCGATGCCGCGGCGGTGAAAGTCGGCGAGCGCATCGGCGAGGCGGTGCAGAAGGTCACCCCGCATTTCACCGGCAAGAAGCTCGACCGCAGCGGTTTCAGCACGACACAGGTCACGCAGATGGTGATCGACGCGCTGGGGTGATCCTCCGTTGTTTCGCGGGTGGCACGCAGTGCCCCCGCCTTGCCATCCAGCTCGCGGCGTCAACCGGGGGGCACTTCGTGTCACCCGCTAAACGGGCGGGCGGCGCGTCATCGAGGTTTGTTTGATCGACGACCCATCCTCTCAATCCCCGGACCATCCGCCGCCGCGCCACGATGCCTATGCCGCGTTCCGGGTGCCGGCGTTTCGGCGGTTCCTGTTCGGCTCGCTGATGATCCAGATGGGCGGCGCAGCGCAGACGCTGGCGATCGGGTGGGAGTTTTACAACCGCACCAACGACCCGCTCTCGCTGGGCCTGGTCGGGCTGGTGATGGCCATCCCGATGCTGGTGCTCACGCTGCCCGCGGGGCACCTCGCGGATGTGTTCGACCGCCGCTGGCTGATGATCCTGAGCATGCTGGGGACCAGCCTCACGTCGTTGGGGCTGGCGGTGTGCAGCCACATGGAGGGTTCGATCCCGCTGATGTACGGGCTGCTATTCCTGGACTCATGTTTTATTCGGCTGGGTTGGCCGGCGAGGGCGGCGCTGCTGCCGCTGCTGGTCCCGCGTCAGATTTTTGAGAACGCGGTGAAGTGGCGGACCAGCCTGGGGCAGATCAGCGGCATGGTGGGGCCCGCGGCCGGGGGGTTCATCATCGCGTGGTCGCTGCCCGCGGCGTATGTGGTCAGCGCGTGCAGCACGCTGGCGTTCATCGTCGTGCTGATGACGATCCACATCCCGCCGCAGGCCGTGCAGCCGCGCGGGCACATGCTGCGCAGCATCGCGGAGGGCTTGCAGTTTGTCTGGCGGCAGAAGCTGGTGCTGGGGACGATCTCGCTGGACCTGTTCGCGGTGCTGCTGGGCGGGGCGGTGTATCTGCTGCCGATCTTTGCGAGGGACATCATCGACCTGACGGGCACGGGCCTCTCGCCGGAGCAGGCGCTGGGGTGGTTGCGCGCAGCACCCGCGGCCGGTTCGCTGGTGATGGCTCTGGCGCTGGCGCACATGCCGCCGATGCGTCATGCCGGGCGGACGATGCTGCTCGCGGTGGCGGGCTTCGGCGTTGCCACGGTTGTGTTCGGCTTCTCGACGAGCCTCTGGCTTTCGCTGGCGATGCTGTTTCTCACCGGCGTGTTCGATAATGTCAGCGTGGTGGTGCGTCACACGCTGGTGCAGCTTGTGACGCCGGACGAGAAGCGCGGCCGGGTCAGCGCGGTGAACGCGGTGTTCATCAGTTCGTCGAACGAGCTGGGCGGGTTCGAGTCCGGCGCGGTTGCCGCGGCGTTTGGGCCGGTGTTCTCGGTGGTCAGTGGCGGGGTGGGGACGATCCTGGTGGTCATCGCGTGGGCCGGGCTTTTTCCCCGGCTGCGTCGGTTCGGCTCGCTGAGTGATGCACAGGCGGACAGCGAAACCGCACCCCTCGTGGTCCGGGCGAAGTAGCAACCGCCTGTCACACTGCCATCATGCTGAAAGGCAAAACAGATTGTTTATGCGTTTTCCCTTGATATACAGGGAAAACGGCGCGTGCGCGGGTTTGAGTCGTGTTAAAAATGCAAAAAATCGCTTGACAACATGTCGTGAGTGCGTAGGGTCAGTGTCGGTACACGGCTGGTTTGGCCGCGACAACGCGCGTGCCGCTCCGTGCAATCGTGTGCGGCTGACGCCGCAAACTCTTTTTCCTGACACACAGTTACTGGATCACACTATGCCATCAAACAGCACGCTTATCTCTACGGACCTTGCCGCAGACATCAATCAGATGGGGACGCAGACGCGCTTTGACATCCGCTTCCCCGAGGTCGGCCCCGATGTCGAGCAGGACCAGGCCCAATGCCGGGTCATGATTGACGGGGAAGATCGGCTGATCCGCTTCCACGATTATGGTGTGATCTACGGCATCCCCGGCCTTTACGAGGCGCTGTTCTGCCGCACGCTGCGGTGCGTTTCGCCGGCGCGTGTCGTGTCGCTTCTCAGCGAGGTGATGCGTGAGGCCGGGCAGCAGGCGCAGGACATCCGTGTGCTGGATGTGGGTGCGGGGAACGGGATGGTGGCGTCGGCGTTGCACGACATCGGCGTGTCGCACGTCACGGGCATCGACATCATCCCCGAGGCGAAGGTCGCGGCCGAGCGCGATCGGCCGTGGGCCTATGACGGCTATCACATCGCCGACCTCACCGACCTGCCCGAGTCGGTGGAAGAAGACATCCGCCAACGCCGGCTCAACGCGATGACCACCGTCGCGGCGCTGGGGTTTGGCGACATCCCCGACCAGGCGTTTCTCAAGGCTCTGGACCTGATCGACACCCCCGCGTGGGTCGCGTTCAACATCCGCGAGGATTTCATCGACGAAGCGGAAGACCCCACCGGCTTTGCGCTGCTGGTCAAGCGGCTGTGCAGCACGGGCGTGCTCAAGATCCACGCCTACCGCCGCTACTGCCACCGCCTCTCGGTCGCGGGTCGGCCGTTGTTCTATGTGGCGATCGTGGCGACCAAGCTCAAGGATGTGCCCGATGGGTTGTTCGCAAGCCCCGCGCCGCCGCGGGCGTAAAGCGTGGGGTGATACGAGTCACGCTAAGCGCTGGGGTTGTTTACAACCGAGCCGCCTCGTCCCCGAGGCGGACCGTCGCGGGGACGCGACGGCTCTGTGGCGGTGAGATTCTTCTATGTTCATGCGGTGGTGAGATAGCGAAGCAGCCCGCTACCGAGCGCGGCGGCGGTTTCGATGCGCAGGATGTGCGGGCCGATCGACCAGCCGACAAAGCCCGCGTTCTCACAGGCCCGGCGTTCTTCATCGGTCAGCCCGCCCTCCGGGCCGACGACAGCAACCACGTGACCCGCGTGACGCAGGCGCTCAGCCAGGTCGGTCAGCGGCGGGGCGTCGGGGTCCATCACCAGCCCCAGGTCGCAAGGCTCGCGAAGCACCTTGCCCAGTTCCACCGGCTGGGCAATCCGCATCAGCCAGGATCGCCCGCACTGCTTGGCGGATTCTTCCGCGACCTTGCTCAGGCGGTCGAGTTTGGCGTCGCGCGGATCGACCACGCTGCGCTGCGTGAGCAGCGGGACCAGCACATCCGCCCCGGCCTGGCTGAGGGCGGCGACCATGTCGTCGGCCTTGCCACCCTTGGGGATGGCTGAGGCGATGGTCAGCCGGGGGCTGGGGGCGGGGGTTTCATCCTGCTCGGTGATGTGGCAGAAGGTGAAGCCCTCGTCGAAGCCAAGGACTGTGGCGGTGGCGGTCAGCCCCTGGCCATTAAACAGGTCGATGGTGTCGCCCTCGCGGAGCCGGAGGACTTTGCGGAGGTGCCGTGTCTGCTCGGGATCGAGGGTGCAGCGTGGTTCCGATAGCCTCGGGTGTGGCAGGCTGGGGCAGAGGAATCGGGGGTATCGGGTGCGTGCGGGCATGGTGTTTGGGGCTGGGGCTTGAGTAGGGGGGCTTTGGTGTCGATAGACCGATTATGACGGCCGGGCGTGCCGTGTGTCGCGGCGCGTGCGTTTAGCATCCCAAAGCTTCCCCCGCCCGGCCAGCGGATATCCCGGCCAACCCGGCCCCACACCGTCAACCACCCGCTGTGACCGATACCAACCCCCAATCCCGCAAACTCAGCCCCGCGGCCGAGGAAAACCTCGCCAGCGAGCTCGACGACCTGCTGCGCGGCATCGCGGGTGATGGCCAGGCTTTCACAGTGTCCCCCGGCGAATCGGTGCAAGGCTCCAGCATCGACGACCTCCCGGACCTTGAGGGCGACTTCGCCACCACCGCCCAGACGCTGGCGGAAAAAGACGACGCCTTGGCGGACCAGATCCAGGAGATGCTCAACGAGGCCAAGGCCGCGCAGGTCGCGGCCAACTCGCCCGCACCCGCGTCGGATGATGTCAGCATCGATCAGCTCGACCACATGCTCGCGGCCGAGGTGCCGGACACAGAGGAGCTGGAAGGTGGGTTCGAGTCATTCGAAGAGGTCGTGCGTCACGACGTAGCCGCGGAAGACGCACCGCGGCAAGACCCCGTGGCGATCGAAGCCCGCCACGACCAGTCGGAAGTGTCGAGCGATGATTTTGCGTCGCCGGACGAGGTACATACCGAGGCCGCAGCACAAGAGGGGGCACCGAATCTGGCGGGTGACTTCGCTTCTGCCGACGATGTGGCTGAGGAAGCTGTCGCCGCGCCGGTGATGGCCAAGCAGACCAAGGCCCCGGCCAAGGCGCCCAAAGCCCCGCCGAAAGTCACCGAGCCGGTACCAGCCGAAGCGCCCGGCCCGGATGGTTACGCGCGTGTCGAGATCGCTTCAGACCAGGTGCGGCGGCTGTGCGCACTGGTGAATCGTCCGCTGGGCCGCATCTCGCCACAGGCACGCAACACACTGGGGTACATCGGCCTGGGCACGCTGGCGCAGGCGTCGGTCATGCTGATCTACGCGCTGGTGACCTGACCGCCGGGCCTCACTGTCACATAGACACGCTTGTGAGGCGAAACGCCCCGCGCGTTGAACCCTGACCCCACATCCCTACACTACGCCATCCGCCGCCCGGCTTTTCGCCCCGGCGATGGCTACACACGACCCCCACAACCACCCACACCCCCCAGCAGGAGCCACTCATGGGCGCCAACGTTCTCAAAGGCAACGCCGTCATCGGACAGTCGGGCGGACCCACCGCCGTCATCAACGCGTCATTGGTCGGCGTCATCGAGGGCCTGCGCCCGGCCGTGACCGACGGGACCATCGGCAAGGTCTTCGGCGCGGTCCACGCGGTGTCGGGCATGAAGAACGACCAGTTCGTCGAGCTCCAGGACCTGCCGCAGGATCGGCTCGACCGCCTGGCCGCGACGCCGTCGTCGGGCCTCGGCTCATCGCGCGACAAGCCCGACCTCAACTACTGCAAGCAGGTCCTCGATGTGCTTGAGAAAAAGAACGTGCGCTACTTCTTCTACATCGGGGGCAACGACAGCTCCGACACCTGCCGCATCATCAACGAGGAAGCGGCCAAGCGCAACTACGAGCTCCGCGCGTTCCACGTGCCCAAGACCATCGACAACGACCTGATGGTCAACGACCACACGCCCGGCTACGGCAGCGCGGCCAAGTTCGTGGCCCAGGCGTTCCAGGGCGACAACCTGGACAACAAGGCCCTGCCCGGCGTCAAGATCAACATCATCATGGGACGACACGCCGGGTTCTTGACTGCCGCGGCCATGCTCGGCAAGCAGCACGAGGAAGACGGGCCGCACCTGGTGTACGTCCCCGAGGCGGCATTCGACGAGGACAAGTTCTGTGCGGATATCGATGGCGTGCTCAAGAAGTATGGGCGGTGCCTGATCGCCGTCTCCGAGGGAATCCACGACAAGGACGGCACGCCGATGATGGCCCGGCTCCAGGAAGAAGTCGAACGCGATGCGCACGGCAACGTCCAGCTCTCCGGCTCGGGGGCGCTGGGCGACCTGCTCTCGGAAGTGGTGAAGACCAAGCTCAAGCACAAGCGGGTGCGTGCGGACACGTTCGGTTACCTGCAGCGCAGCTTCGCCGGCTGCACCAGCGCGGTGGACCAGGCGGAGGCCCGCGCCTCGGGCAAGGCCGCAGCCGAAGCGGCGCTGCGTGGCGACCGTGCTTCGGGTTCTATCGCGATCATCCGCACGAGCAACGCGCCCTACGCGGTGGAGTACCGCACGATCGACATCCGCGAAGTCGCTGCGCTGACCAAGCACCTGGACCCGCGATACATCATCGACGGCTGCCAGATCGACGACAGCTTCCGGGATTACGCCCTGCCGCTCACCGGCGGCCTGCCGCACATGGAGCAGCTCCGCCTCAAGGGTTAACCGCCGCGATTTTACGATACCTGCCTTCACAGAGCCGCGCACGTAAGTAAGCGGTTGCCCCCGCATCATCAGAGCCGCGCACGTAAGTAGTCGTCCCTGAATAACCCCGCTTCCCCTTGCGTTTCAAGGTGAACCGCGGCGGGTGGCCGCGCGTAGATTGCAAGGTATCGTTGTGCCAACGGCCAGAACCTTGCAAGACGGAGCTCACGGATGAAGCCTCAATCACCCG
>JBGTLW010000026.1:0-9214 GCA_041743835.1 Phycisphaeraceae bacterium
TCCTCGTGCATCAGGGCAGCGAGTTCAAGGGCACGCTGATCATCAGCAACGTGGACCGCCGCGAGAGCGTGGGTCGTATGGAACTGGTCAAGGTCAGCCCCGTCAAGGGCGATGCCGTGTACGCCGGGCCTTACTGATCCGTCCGCCCTCGCACCGCTTGAACCCCCGGAACCCCTGCCCGGAACCCGCGCGTTGATGCGGGGACGATGACACCGCCAAACGCCTCCACGCCCCGGAGCCTCAGACCCATGGCCAAGACCACCGCCGCAGCCAGCAGCAACATCTACACCATCCTCGCGTTCGCGGCCCTGGTCGCGTTGCTGGCGGGCATCATCTACATGATCATCCGCCTCAACGAGCTGGGCATCAGCCCGTTTAAGTACCCCGTCACCGCCTTGGGCGACCTCCACGAAACCGCCCGTGCCATCGGCTTGGCGTGACACCGCAAGGCGCAGGTCGGTGGCTTGCCACAAATCGGTTGTGTGGGGGGGGTAAGTTCCGGGGGCGTCTTAATCGCGTTGAGATGGGGGGGGAGACGCGGCCCATCCGATAATTCTGTCCCCCGCACCCCGCCGTGCCCGATGAACAGACAGTAGGCTGGTGCGTTGTGGCGTCCCGGCTCGCGGCTGGTTACCATCGCGTGACACTGCGGCTGGGCTGACGTGTCCGCGACGCCGGTTTCACCAGCCAAAGGCCGAAAACCGACACAGACCCGGGTTTCACCCCGCATAGTCAGGACCGTGACCGCTTGATTTTCGACAACCTCCTATCCTGGTTCAGCGTCGATATGGGCATCGACCTGGGTACGTGCAACACGCTGGTGTGCGTCCGGGGCGAGGGCATCGTGCTCAACGAGCCCTCGGTCGTCGCGGTCCAGAAGAACACCAACAAGGTGCTGCAGAACGGCAACGCCGTCGGCTGGGTCGCCAAGGAAATGCTCGGCAAGACGCCCGGCAGCATCACCGCCATCCGACCGCTGAAGGACGGCGTGATCTCCGACTTCGAGATCACCGAGGCGATGCTCCGCTACTTCATCCACAAGGTCAACGGCAAGCGGCCGTTCGTCAAGCCCCGCGTGGTCATCGCGGTGCCCTCGGGCATCACGGCGGTGGAGAAACGCGCGGTGCTGGATAGCGCCGAGCGGGCCGGGGCGAGGCGGGTGTACCTGGTCGAAGAGCCCATGGCCGCGGGCATCGGTGCCAACCTCCCCATCGTCGAGGCGACCGCGAGCATGATCGTGGACATCGGCGGCGGGACCACGGAAGTCGCCATCATGTCCCTGGCCGACATCGCCCAGTGCGAGAGCGTCCGCGTGGCGGGCGACGACATGGACGAGGCCATCATCAACCACATGAAGAAGGCCTACAACCTGATGTTCGGCGAGCAGACCGCCGAACGCATCAAGATCGAGATCGGGTCCGCTGCCCCGTCCGATGCCGAGGGCTCCATGGAGGTGCGTGGCCGCGACATGATCTCCGGCCTGCCGCGAAAGACCGTCATCACCTCGGAAGAAATCCGCGAGTCGTTGCAGGAACCGCTCAGCGCGATCATCGAGACCGTCACACGTACCCTCGAGCGCACCGAGCCCGAACTGGCGGCGGACCTGGTGGACAACGGCATCGTGCTCGCGGGCGGCGGGGCGCTGCTCCGGGGCATCGATGTGGTGATCTCCAACGCGACCGGGCTGGACTGCCGTATCGCCGACGACCCGCTCACCTGTGTCGCACGCGGCACCGCCATTTACCTCGAACACCTCGAGGAATGGAAGGCCACGATGGACAGCGACATGGACAGCATTTGACGGATTCCCCGTGGCCCCCCGGAACGCCCCCGGCCGCCCCTTAGAACCGGTCGCCGGCTCCGGCACCTGTCCCCCGGCCAGCGCTCGAAGAAGTCCGCACGCCGGCAACCGACCATGTCCCACCGACACCTTAACTCGCGCCGCGTCCTCTTTGCCCTCGCGGGGTTGCTGCTGATCAACAGCCAGCTCGGGACGAAGTACGCCACGGCCGTGGGCGGGCCTTTGGCGGCGATGCTCGACACCGTGCTCGGGCCAGCCTCCTTCATCATCGGTGGGTTCACGCAGAAGATACGCCAGCCGCCCGGCCCACTCCGCTACGACAACGACCGCGACCTGGCCGTCGTCATCGCGGACCGTGACAAGGCCCTGGTGCTCGTGGAAGAGCTCCGCTCCCGGGTCCAACCGCTGGAGGAAGAGGTGGCCCGGCTCAAGAGGGCACGCGAGCACTTCGACTACAGCGGCGTGAGGATCGTCGATGCACGCGTGCTGTCGTTCAACGACAGCCACACCAACCCCATCCTCACCATCGACCGAGGCAGCAGGGACGGCATCGGGCCACGCATGTCCGTCGAGCTGGACAGCAACCTCGTCGGCATCATCGAGACCGTCGGCCCACGCACCGCCCGGCTGCGACTGCTCACCACCGAGAAGGCCTTCCGCGTCCGCATCACCCCGGCCGACCCCGACGCGCCGGTCTATCAGCTCGAAGAGATCATCCACCGCAGGCCAGACCGCCAGTCATATCAGCTCGATGTGAACCGCAACGGCCCGGGGGCTGTCGGTGATTATGCGTTCCTCGCGGACGACACGCGCGTATTCCCCGATGAATCGCGCAGCCGGATTGTCGGACGCGTCTCGAAGATCGAAGACCTGCCGCAAGACCCGCTTCTCAAGCGCCTGGTCATCCGCCCCACGCTGCCGCTGACCCGGCTGGCGAAGGTGTCCGTGCTCGTCCCCGTCGCCTCCGACGAAGGCGGTGGGCTATGAACTGGTTGATCTTCGGGCTCGCGGCCTACCTGCTGATCGCGCTGGAAAGCGGGCTGGGCACGCTGCTCAGCGGCACCGGGCTGGCACCAAGCCTGACGCTGATCCTCATGGTGTTCATCGGCCTGGGCGGGGCACCGATGACCGTCGCGTGGGCGGCGCTCGTGCTGGGCATCCTCGTGGACCTCCAACCCACCACCGGCGCGGAAGCGATCCTGGGACCGGCCGCGGCGGGCTACCTCGTCGGGGCCTATGCCGTCATCCAACTGCGCCACCTGCTGTTCCGCGACTCGGTCCTGACGCTGGCGATCATGGTCTTCGTGGTGGGCTTGTTCGTGAACCTCACGGAGGTGGCGGTCTATTCGTTCCGCGGGCTGAGTTTTCTCGCGGCCGACCCGATGGAGGGCTGGAGCGCGTTCGATCAACTGGCCAGGCGGTTCGTGCAATTGATCAGCTCGGCGGTGTTTGCGCTGCCGGTGGGCTGGTTGTTGTTCCGCTTGAAGCCGGTGTGGGGCTTCGGCGCGGGTGTCCGGGCCGAGCGCATGTATTAGCGCGATGCTTTCACGGACCTTACGCTGTCATAGCCCGCCCGCCAGGCGTGTGCGGCCGATCCGGGGGGCGCGATAAATCGATATTTCCTGCCCGTGTATGCCATAATTTGCCCCGGTTAGGCGTTTGACTCTGGCTGCGGCGGCTGCCCTACAATAGGCACCGGTCGGCGACCAGCTTCTCTTTAGTGCGCGACGGCGACGAGAACAGCTCCGGCCCAGACACACTCCTCCCCCGACACCAGATAAATGCTCAAAAAGACCTTGATCGGGACCGTTGTTGGCCTGCTTCTGTTGATGCTGGGCGGCGCGGTGGTGTATCGGTTGTTCCAAGGAGATGAAACGCCGGGACGGCAGGGCGCGATGGTGGTCCCGGTCGAAGCGGTGGCGATCGAGCGTGGCCCGATCGAGCACCGCCGGGTTTACAGCGGGACGCTGGAGGCCACCGCCAGCTTCGTCGTGGCGCCCAAGGTCGCGGGGCGGATCGAGCGGCTGTCGGTTGACCTTTCGGACACGGTGCAGCGGGGCCAGGTGGTCGCGGAGCTGGACGATGATGAATACGAGCAGGCGGTGGCTCAGGCGGTGGCCGAGGCCGCGGTCGCCAAGGCCAACCAGACCGAGGCTCATAGCCGGCTGACGATCGCTCAGCGGGAGCGCGACCGCGTGCAGACGCTGCGCGAGCGTGGCATCGCTTCGGACACGCAATTCGATTCGGTTCAGGCAGACCTTCTGGCAGCCGAGGCCGCCCTCGCGGTGGCTGAGGCCCAGGTCGCGCGTGCCGCGTCGGCGGTGAAGACCGCGGAGATCCGCCAGGGCTACGCCCAGGTGACCGCCACGTGGACCGGCGGCAACGACAGCCGGGTGGTCGCGGAGCGCTTTGCCGACGAGGGCGACACCGTCTCGGCCAACACGCCCCTGATGACGATCGTCGAGCTCGACCCCGTCAAGGCGGTGACCTTTGTCACCGAGCGGGATTACAGCCAGCTCGCGCCGGGTCAGCCCATCGTCCTGACGACCGACGCCTACCCCGGCCGAACGTTCGCGGGCAAGATCGAGCGGATCGCGCCGGTGTTCCGGCAGGGGTCGCGGCAGGCGCGTGTGGAGATCACGGTCCCCAACCCCGGCAACCTGCTCAAGCCCGGCATGTTTATCCGCGCGGAGGTGGTGCTGGCGCGGGTGGAGGACGCGGTGATTGTGCCCGTCGCGGCCCTGAGCCGCCGGGCGGGGGAGCAGGTGCTGTTCATCGTCAGCGCCGATGGCCAGTCCGTGGCCAAGCGCGTCGTGACGGTGGGTGTGCAGCAGGGCGACATGGTGCAGGTCACCGGCGAGGGCATTGTCGGGAAGGTCGTCACGCTGGGGCAGCAACTGCTGGAGGATGGCTCGGCCATCCGCATCCCCACCCCCGCCGCGGCGGGCCGGGCTACGGGTGGTGAAACACCCGCGGCGGAGGGAGTGTCGCCTTGAATCTACCCCGCGCCAGCGTTCGTCGGCCGATCTTCACGACGATGGTGACGTTGATCGTCATCGTGCTGGGCGGGGTCTCGTTAAGCAAGCTGCGCATCGACCTGCTGCCGGAGGTGGAGATGCCGACGCTGACCGTGCGCACCAGCTACGAGGGCGCAAGCCCGGAGGTGATGGAGCGGCTGATCACGCAGGTGCTTGAAGAGATCGTCGGC
This sequence comes from Phycisphaeraceae bacterium, assembly GCA_041743835.1. GTDB lineage: Bacteria > Planctomycetota > Phycisphaerae > Phycisphaerales > Phycisphaeraceae > JBGTLW01. The sequence goes on from JBGTLW010000026.1 coordinate 5,010, forward strand.
ACGGTCCCGGGCATTGAAGAGATCTCCTCCACATCGTCGGAAAGCAACAGCCGTATCCGCATCACGTTCGGTTGGGGCACGGACATCGACAATGCCGCGACAGACGTGCGGGCGCGGATCGAGAGCGAGATCAACGAGCTGCCCGACGACATCGTGCGCCCGCGGGTGGACAAGTTCGACGTGAACAGCTTCCCCGTGGTGCTCCTGGGCATCGCGAGCGCGCTCGACCCCGTGGACCTGACGACGCTGATCGAGGAGCAGGTCAGCCACCGCTTCTCGCAGCTCCCCGGCGTGGCGCAGGTGGACCTGTGGGGCGGGTACAACCGCGAGGTCCGCGTGGAGGTGGACCCCGGCCGGCTGCGGGCGCTTGGCCTCCCGCTCAACGACATCCTCGATGCGATCCGCGATGCGAACCTGGACCTGCCGGCCGGGCAGATCGAGAGCGGCCGATACACCGTGACGCTGCGCGCCCCCGCCCAGTTCGCGGACCTGGACCAGATACGCCAGACCGTCGTCGCCAACCGCGAGGGCGCCCCGGTCACGCTCGGGCAGATCGCCACGATCAACGACACCTACGAGAAGCTCACACGCATCGTGCGGGTCAACGGGCGGCTGGGCCTGCGGGCCGCGATCCGCAAGCAGGCGGATGCCAACACCGTCGAGGTCTCCAGCCTCATCCTCGAAGAGATCAAGCGGGTCAACCGCGAGTTCCCGCAGATCGAGGTGCTCCCGGTCATCAACCAGGGCAACTTCATCGAGCGTTCCATCCAGAACGTCGCCAACTCCGTGATGTATGGCGGGCTGCTCGCGGTGCTGGTGCTGCTGTTTTTCCTGCGCAACCTGCGCAGCACCGTCGTCATCGCGCTGTCGATCCCGATCTCGATCGTCGCCACGTTCGCGCTGATCTACTTCAACGGCTTCACGCTGAACCTGATGACGCTGGGGGGGCTGGCGCTGGGCGTGGGCATGATGGTGGATAACTCCATCGTGGTGCTGGAGAACATCTTCCGCCGGCAGGACGAGGACAGCGAGGAGCCGGCCGAGGCCGCCGTCGCCGGTGCGGTGGAGGTCGGCCCCGCGATCGTCGCCAGCACGCTGACCACGCTGGTGATCTTCCTGCCCCTGATCTTTGTGCAGGGGGTGAGCGGGGTGCTGTTCAAGGAGCTGGCGTATGTGATCGTCTTCTCGCTGATCTGCTCGCTGGCGGTGTCGCTGAGTCTGGTGCCGATGCTCGCGTCGAAGCTGCTCAAGTCACCCAAGCACCGCCGGGAGGGTCGGTCGGCGTGGGTTGACCGCGTGACGGGCATGTCGGACGCGGGGTTCGACGCGCTGGACAACACGTACCGCGACCTGCTGCGGTGGGTGCTGCGGCACAGGCTGCTGACGGTCAGCGCTTCAGTGATCGCGCTGGCGGCGAGCCTGCTGCTCCTGCCGCTGCTGGGCTCGGAGTTCATGCCCCCCAGCGATGAGGGCGAGGTCCGTGTCAACGGCGAGATGGAGATCGGCACCCGGCTGGAACTGGTGGATCAACAGACCCGGCTCATCGAGGAGGTCGTCAACGCCCACACCCCCGAGATGATCGCGGCGGTCACCAGCGTCGGTGCCAGCGGGTGGAACCCCTCCAACTCGGCGCTGGGGGAGCTGCGGCTGTCGCTCGCGCCCTCGGCCCAGCGTCAGCGGTCCAACACCGAGATCGCCAACGACCTCCGCAGCAGACTCGACGGGCAGGTCCCCGGCATGACCGTCCGCACCCGCGCGCCGCAGGGCCAGTTCCTGCTCGAACGCCTCCTCGGTGGGGATGACGGGCTCAGCGTCGAGGTGCGCGGCTTCGAGATGGACACGCTGGCGATCCTGGCCGACGAGGTGGCGGCTGTGCTGCGCGATGTGCCGGGCATCACCGATGTGGAGAGCAACCGCGACATCGGCGCCCCGCAGGAGTCGGTGTGGATCGACCGCGCGAAAGTGGCGGACGTCGGGCTTTCCGTGCGGGATGTCGCGCAGGCGCTGGAGACCGCCATCGCGGGCAGGAGGGCGGGGGACTACCGCACCAGCGGCAACTCCTATCGCATCCTCGTCCAGCTCAAGGACGCCGAGAAGCTCACCATCGATGAGGTGCTGGACCTCACGCTGCGCACCGCCAGCGGCGAAGAGATCGCGCTGCGGAACCTGGTCTCCACGGAGACCGGGCGTGGCCCGACCGTCATCGAGCGCAAGGACCAGCAGCGCACGATCACCGTCAGAGCCAACATCGCGGGGCGGGACCTGGGATCGGTCGCCGCGGAGGTGCAGGCCGACCTTGAGCAGATCCCCCGGCCGCTGGGCTACGACCTGCTGCTGGCGGGCGACTTCGAGGAGCAGCGCAAGGCCACGCGCGAGCTGATGATTTCCATGGGCCTGGCGCTCATGCTGGTGTATATGGTGCTGGCGTGCCAGTACGAGTCGCTGCGCGACCCGCTGGTGGTGATGTTCTCCGTGCCGCTCGCGGCGATCGGGGTGCTGGTGACGCTGTTTATCACGGACACGACGCTGAACGTGCAGAGCTACATCGGCTGTATCATGCTGGGCGGGATCGTGGTGAACAACGCGATCCTGCTGGTCGATCAGGCGGGGCAACTTCGCACGCGCGCGGGGATGAGCACCCGCGAGGCCGTCGCCGAGGCCGGCCGCCGCCGCCTGCGTCCGATCCTCATGACCTCTCTGACCACCATCCTCGGGCTGATCCCTCTGGCGCTTGGCATCGGGGAGGGGGCCGACGCCCAGGCCCCGCTGGCGCGTGCGGTCATCGGGGGGCTGACGGGATCGATGCTGATCACGCTGGTGCTGATCCCCGCGGTGTACTCGCTGTTCCACCCCGACAAGCCGGAGGCCGCCACGTGAGCCGGCGGCAAGCCCGACCTACGACGCACGGATACCGCGCCCGATCGCTCCGCCTCGCGGGGCCGTGGTGTCTGGTTTTGATTGGGTTGGGTGTCGCGGGGTGCGCGGCCGATCGATGGTCCGCGTTCGATGTGGATTGGCAGGACAAGCTCGAGCAGGAAGCGAAGCGCAGCAGCGATCTGCCCCGGCGTTTCGACCCGGACCCGGTGGTTGCGCCCATCCAGCCCACGACCGATGACGCCGGCCGACTGGTCCTCTCCATCGAGCAGGCCACGCTGCTGGCGCTGCGTCACAACCGCGACCTTGCGGTGGAACGGCAGAGCCCGGTGATCGTCGGCGCGTTCGAGCTGATCGAGCGTGGCCGATTCGACCCCGAGGTGTTCGGGTCGCTGAGCTACCAGGAAGAAACCACCTCCGAGATCGACCGCGCGACCGGCCAACAGTTCAGCGTCGATGGCAAAGACACCGCCGCCGAGGCCGGCGTCCGGCAGGAACTTCCCACGGGCACCAGCGTCGAGGCCGCCGTCACGCAGGAGCGCTCCATCTCCAACCGTGCGCCCGAGCAGCAGGAGGCCCGCCTCGGGCTGACGGTCACGCAGTCCCTGCTGCGCGGGTTTGGCCCCGCGGCCAATCTCGTGCGCGTGCGGCAGGCGGAGCTGGACACCGCCGCGTCGGTGTATGAATTGCGTGGCTTCACCGAGGTGTTGCTGGCCGACACGGAGATCGCGTATTGGCGCTTCGTGCTGGCGATGCGTCGGATCGACATCTTCGAGCGGTCGCTGGAGATCGCGCGCAAGCAGCGGGACCAGATCGATCAGCGGATCGAGGTCGGGGCTTTGGCGCGGACCGAGGTCGCCGCCGCGATCTCCGAGATCGCCTTGCGTGAGCAGGGCCGGATCAACGCGTATGCGGACTTCGAGGCGTCCCGGCTGCAACTGGTGCGGCTGATGAACCCCGCGGACGATGGCTCGCTCGACCAGCCGATCCTCCCCACGACGATCCCCGCCGGGGACGCGGCCGCGATTGATGACACATCCGACCGCCTGGCGCTCGCGCAGCGGCTCCGGCCAGACCTCAACGAGGCACGCATCCGCCTCGACCAGGGCCGACTCGAAACCATCCTCACACGCAACGGCCTGCTGCCCCGGCTGGACCTGTTCATCACGCTGGGCAAGTCCGGCTTCGCGAACACGTTCTCCGATTCCTTCAAGAATCTTGATGAAGACGCCTACGACGCCGGCGTCGGCGTGTCGCTGAGCCAGGCGATCGGGAACCGTGCCGCCAGAGGCCGCGACCTCGCCGCCCGCGCCTCGCGCGAGCAGGCGGTC
>JBGTLW010000027.1:0-4796 GCA_041743835.1 Phycisphaeraceae bacterium
GGGGGTTGCCGGCGTGCGGGCGGTGCGGCTACGCGGTGAAGGGGCTGACCGCGCTGAACTGCCCGGAGTGCGGCAGCGACCTGCGCGAGGTCGGCATCACCACGCCGCGCAGCCGACAGAAAGTGACGCCGCTGGTGTTCGTGATGCTCTGGACGCTGCTGTTGCCGATCCCGGCGTTGACGGTCAGCGCGTTGATGATGACAGTCTCTCTTGCCCCGAGAGTTGACACGCTCAACCAGACCATCCGTCTCCACGCCACGCAGGCCACCCATCCGGATGTGGAGGTGGAGATCGATCAGCGCGTCACGACTTGGGGGGGTGGTCCAAGCTTCCACGGCAGCACTTCGGCAGGCAGCACCCCGCTTCGCGGCGGCGGAACGCTAACCTTGTACCTTCCCGCCGCAGCCGGCGATACACGCGTCACGCTGCGCCCCCGGGCTCGCTCGTCACCGCTCGTCTCACACCATCCCGTCGATCTGAAACTTGATTTATCCCGTGGCCGTGGGCATTACGCGCACGCGGGCGCAACTCTCGCCGTGAGCGTCCCGCCTAGTGAGCAGGAGCTGATTGATTGGTTCAAAACGCAGGCGGTGCCTTCCCCGGATGTGGAGCTGCGGGCCGACGCGGCCGACCTGATCCAGATCATCCAAGCGATTAGCTCTGGCACAGGCTCCACCACCATCAACCGATACACCATGCGTGGCGGCGGCACGTCAACATCCAGCAGAGACGCAGCATGGTTCGGCTGGACGCTGATCGTGCTCTGGCTGGCGGTCTATGCCGCGGGTATCGTGGTATTCTTCCGCGTGCGAAGAAAGCATTTCGTCACCGACGCACCGCGTGGCGCTACCAACACCCCGAAACAAAACCAAGCCCCGTGACCCCACCCAAATCCCAAAACATCACCTTCCACGACGGCCAGGTCACGCGCGATGACCGCGCGCGGTCGCTCAAGCAGCGCGGCTGCACCGTCTGGTTCACCGGGCTCTCCGGCTCGGGGAAGTCCACCGTCGCTGTCGCGCTCGAGGCGGAGCTTCACAAACGCGGCCGACACGTCTATCGGCTCGACGGCGACAACATCCGCTTCGGGCTCAACAACAACCTGGGCTTCTCGGCTGAAGACCGCCACGAGAACATCCGCCGCATCGGCGAGGTGGCCCGGCTGTTCGCGGACAGCGGGCTGATCTGCCTGTGCAGCTTCGTCAGCCCGTACCGCGCGGATCGGGCGATGGTGCGCGCGATCCATGCGGGCGCGGGTGATAGCGGGGACCCACAGCCGGAGGCTGTGGGCTTTGGGGGGCTGCCGTTCTTCGAGGTGTTTGTCGATGTGCCCCTGGCTGTGGCTGAGGCCCGCGACCCCAAGGGGCTTTACGTCAAGGCCCGGGCCGGGGAGATCAAGAACTTCACGGGCATCAGCGACCCGTTCGATGCGCCGGAGTCTGCGGAGCTGCGCCTGCCGACGCATGAGCTGACCATCGACGCGTCTGTGTCGCAGTTGATTGGGATGCTCGAACAGGCGGGCGTGCTGCACGCTTGACTCTTCGTTGGGTTTCGTTGCAAGCATGAAACCAAAGCGCCGGCCCGCTCCTCAACGGGCCGACGCGAGTTTGCGCGAAAGCATCAGGCCACGCTTCGCCGACGCGCGATCAATGCAAGGCCTCCAAGCCCCAGCAGCGCGAGTGAGGTGGGTTCGGGCACGAGGTTGGCCGCGACCCAATCGACGGCTGCATCGTGGGTATTTCCATCCATGCCCTCGGTGGCGAAGACGATGAAGAACGGGTCGGAGCTGGTCAGGCCCGATTGTGTCAACTCCAACGGCAGCACGTAGATGCCTTCTGCAATGTTGGCGATCCCGTCGAGCGCGTCGAGCAGGTAGAAATTAATGTGCTTGTGCACTTGTCCACCGCTGGTGGCGGTGTCGAAGTTGAACCCAGCCACATCGCTGCTGCCGCCATCTGCCACTGCCGTATCAAAGGTGCTTGGTGCGGTTACCAAGTTGGACACCGTCAGTGTGGTGCCGTCGGTCACGCCGGCAAACGACACGGGCCCGACACCGTTCCAGAAGAACAGGTTGGAAGCGGTCCCGCCACCGATCGGGGCCACGGCCTTGATGTTGAAGCCCACCGCCGTGTTGGGGAGCAGCACGTCGATCCCTGTGGGGAACTCATCCGCCTCGTCGTTGTTGAAGCCCGGGTCGTCGGTGAAGAAGTTGGCCGGAAACTCGCCTTCAAAGACCCGCTCTAGGGCGAACGTTTCGCCGGGACCTTCCAGCAGGGTGACGATCTTGCCGCCCTGGTTGCCGACCAGCACGTCGGCATGTTCCTCATCCGCGATGGCCAACGGTGCGGCACACAGGGCCACGCCTGCCGCGAGATTCATCCAGTGCTTGCGTGTCATATTCGACTCTTCCTTTCAAGGCTGGGGCGCTGTGGCCCCGGTGAAAATAATGAGGCCGACCAACTATTGGGCGACCATCGGGTCAAAGCGGTTTTGTGCCGGCGACTGGTACACCTGCTCGAAGGCGACGCTCTCCACGTGCCCGTCGAGGAAGCCCCAGTTGCTCACGGACTTAAAGCCCACGGGTGTGGCGCGGCCCACGGCGTTGATCTGCACCTGCGAGGACGCGGCATTCGGGCCGTTGGCGATCAGGTGGGGCAGCATGGCGGGGACCCAATTCTCGATGTGGGGGTGGTCCGCCCCGGCGAATGTGCCGGTGAACGCCATGATGAGGAAGTGCCCCGTGGCCGACGGCCGGGGGATGTTGTCCATGTCGTAGTGTCCCCCAGCCGACCCTGTACCCCAAGGGCCGAAGGGGACGAGCTCGCTATCCAGGAAATTGTTGATGCCGTAGCTTGTGACGCGGCGTTGCGAGGGGTTGGAGCCGGGGATGGGAAGGCCCGAGGGGGCCGGGCCCCAGTGCGGGCTGTCATCGAGGGGCGAGCGGGCGGTGACCTCGACGCCGTAGGTCTGCGCGAGTGTGACGAACCACGGCTCGTACGTGCCGTGTGATCCCCCGCCGTGCGCCAGGTTGGCTTGGATCAACTGGCCCTTGTTGTCGATGGTGTAGCTGTGGTGCGCGATCTCCATCTGGCGCATGTTGCTCATGCACTGCATCGCTTTGGCTGTGGCCCTGGCCGAACTGAGCACGGGCAGGAGGATGCCGACGAGCAGGGCGATGATGCTGATGACGACGAGGAGTTCGATGAGGGTAAAACCGTGTAGTAAGCGCGTGGGGTGAATGTGGGGAGCGCGTTGGGTGGCGCGGGGGGGAGCCGAGGGATTGCGATCCCTCGGCTTGGGGGGGGTGTGGGTTCGGGGTGTGGGTAGGCTGGGCGTGGGCATGGGTTGTACAATGGCGGGCGGCCATCCGCGGTACTATTGGTATTGATTATCGCGTATCAATAGTAATGATATCGAGTTTTCATTTACATGCAACCCCCTTTTGCTCATGAAACGTAAAACCAGCCAGAGACAGGCGATACGGGATGTTTTAGCCGACGCCGGCCGTCCGCTGAGCGTGGCGGAGGTGCAGGATGCCGCCGCCGCCACCGTGCCGGGGCTTGGCTCAGCGACGGTGTATCGCGCGGTGAACGACCTCTTGGCCGACGGCTTCCTCAAGGCGGTGGAGTTGCCCGGCCAACCCGCGCGCTATGAGCGGGCAGACCTCGGCCATCACCACCACTTCCACTGCGAGTCCTGCGGCAAGGCGTTCGATGTCCAGGGCTGCCCCGGCAAGATGTCCCAGCTCGCGCCCGAAGGGTTTGAGGTGCGAGCGCACGAGATCATCCTGTATGGCCGGTGTCCCGCGTGTGTGGCGGGGTGAGGAGATGCGTCTGCGCGAGCTTAGCTCGCGGGCTATGGCGGGAAGTTAGCGCGAACTGATACTGACGCCCCCGACTCACATGACCTGTCGGTACCACGCCACGGTCGCGGCGAGGCCCGACGCGAAATCGACCACCGGCTCGTACCCGATCAACCGCTTGGCCAGGCTCAGGTCCGCCAGCGAGTGCATCACGTCGCCCGCGCGGGCCGGGCGCAGCTCGGGGGTCAGGTCGCCGCAGCCATAGACCTCCGCCATGCGCACCGCGAGCTCCATGACCGTGATGCGTGTGCCACACGCGATGTTCATCACCTCGCCCTCAAGCCGGTCCGCGCAGCGCCCAGCCAGCAGGTTCGCGTGGACGGCGTTGTCCACGAAGGTGAAGTCGCGCGACTGCTCGCCGTTGCCGAAGATCACCGGGCGCTGGCCCGCGTGGAGTGACTTGGCGAACGCGGCGATGACCGCGGCATAGGCGGAGTTGGCGTTCTGGCGCGGGCCGAAGATGTTGAAGTAACGCAGCGAGGCGGTGTCCAGCCCGTCTGTTTCGCCGTAGCTGTTGGCGTAGGCGCGCATGAGCGCTTCGCCGGCGACCTTGTTCGCGGCATAGGGCGACTTGGGGCGGACGGGCATTTCCTCGGCCTTGGGCAGCACCTCGGTGTCGCCGTAGGCCGAGCTGCTCGCCGCGAAGACGACGCGACGGACCCCCGCCCCGCGTGCGGCTTCCAGCACGTTGAGCGTCCCGGTGCTGTTGATGTCGTGGTACTGGCGCGGCATCTCAACGCTGCGCGGGACCGAACCCCACGCCGCCTGGTGGAAGACGATCGTTGCACCCGCGACAGCCTCGGCCACGGTTGCCGGGTCGCAGATGGACCCCTCGATAAAGCGGAGCCGTTCGCCGGCGTTGGGGGCGAAGGTGCTGAGGTTGTCGCGGTCGCCGCCGGTGAGGTCATCGAGCACGGTGACGCTCGCGCCGAGT
>JBGTLW010000028.1:0-2414 GCA_041743835.1 Phycisphaeraceae bacterium
CTGCGGAGCCGAGCACGCACAGGCCCGGCTGCACATCCAGGGCTTCGAGCGGGAACTTATCCGGCCCCGGCCAGCCCTTGACGCGGGGCGCTTCGTCGATGTGATCGGGCCACGCAAGGCCGAGGCGCTCGCTGTGTTGCCAGACGCCCGGCCGCCAGCAGCGGTCGGCCACCTCCGCGTAGGCCTTGGCGATATCTCGCCACGACCCGGTGCCCAGATCGACCTGGAGGGTGTAACGGTGCGCGGGCAGCTCGATGGGTTGCTGTTTCCCTGCCGCGACCATCGCGGTGAGCGACTCGTGACGCACGGTGTCATCGTTGACAGGTTCGCCGCCCAGCGTGGTGTGATGCACGGTCTGCTTGCCGGTGGGTGGGGCGGTGAACTTAAGGCCCGCCAGCCGAGCAACCAGGCCACGCTGGGTGGCGTCGATCACATGCGACGCGGCGATCGCTTGCCGGCCGTTGCGGTTGGCGATCACGACACCAGCGATGCGTCCACTGCCATCGCGCAGCACACCCGCGGGTTGGCTGTTGAACACGAATCGGACCCCAGCCCCCACCAGCGCCTGCTCCAGCACACACTTGACGTGCATCGGCGTGGGAGGGGTCGCGGTTGGATCGGTGCCATGAGGAAAGACCTGCTTGGCAAGGTCGCTCACAAACGCATCGTCGGCCTTGGGCCAGTAGTCGAAATCAGCCGCGATGTCGTCGCCCAGGTATGTGCTGGGGGCCACCACATACACCGTCTGACCCGCCTCAGCGGCCGCCACGGCCGCCGCCACCGCGCCGGAGCTTCCGCCGACAACCGCGAGATCAACTTGGGCGATGACAGGGGTCTTATGCATGTGTTCACTCGCAAACTCAACTAGCCGCCCGCTTGGGCCACACAGGCCAAGCCATGGCAGCGTTTGTCTGGCGGTCATTCTACCAGAGACGATGAGATTGATCCTCTAGCGTTCGCGCGGTCGGGCCGCGGCCTGTGGTTTTCGGTGGTGGTGTATTCCTTCGCAAGCAGTAAGGCGAGGTGATGAGCCAACAGCACTACGGTTGAACACCAACCGCGTTTGGCAGGCCCTGTCGCTTGAAGTCATCGTATGACATGCAAAAAGGCCGCGGTGGGATTCGAACCCACGATGAGCAAGCTCAACGGATTTGCAATCCGCCCCATTGGTCCACTCTGGCACGCGGCCGTGCGAGGATCGCGGATTATAGCAATCCACGACCACACATGTTCTTGCGTGATCTCCCGCGGTTGCCGGGCTCAGAACGCGTACGAGATGGGCCCGGGTGCCATGGTCAAGCGTAGCGCAGGCCATGAATGACGCGAGATGGGTGTCACGCATGGCCTGCCTCGCTGTGCTCGTTGACCATGGCACCCCATTCTCATACATGTTCTAAGCATATCTTGCTTGGCGTCCTCCGCGTCTTGGCGGTTAACACTCCGGTGACAGTTGGTTGATGCGGTCGATTAGCGCCCGCAGGTGGCCGTAGCCTGCCTTGGTGGAGTTGAATCGGAGGCGGTGGAGCGCGGGGAGTTGGCCGCGTTCCTCAGACAGCGGCTCGGGCTGCTGGGTGATCTCGCCGGTGGTCACCAGGAGCCTGCCGAAGCGGTTGTTGAGGTCCGCCAGCTCGGCCCGGCCAAGCGGGTGGTGCATCCGGATCACCAGCTCGTCACGCACAAAACGCATCGAGTGGTAATTGCGATAGAACTGCGTGATGTGGGCCGCGGCATCGGCGGGGTTGTCGGTGAGGTAATACAGGTTCAGGTCCTCGGGGCTGATGAACCCGCCACCGAGCAACGCATCGCGGATGTACGTGTCCCACTTCGCCCAGTAATCGTGCCCCGGCCCTGCGGGCGCATCGACCAGCACGATCGGCACGATCGGGGCCTTGCCCGTCTGGATCAGCGTCAACGCTTCAAACCCCTCGTCCTGCGTGCCAAAGCCCCCCGCGAACAGCGCCACCGCCTGGCTCATCCACATGAACACCAGCTTGCGCGTGAAGAAGTAGCGGAAGGTGATGAGCTTGGGGTCGCCGACGATGTAGTCGTTCGCGTTGGTTTCAAACGGGAGGCGGATGGAGACGCCGAAGGATTTATCCGTGCCCGCGCCGCCCATGCCCGCCCGCATGATGCCATCGCCCGCGCCGGTGATGACCATCCACCCCGCCTCCGCCATCAGCCGGGAGAACGCGACGCAGGTCTGGTAGGTCGGGTGGTCCTCGGGTGTGCGGGCCGAGCCGAAGATGCTGATCTTGTGATTGGCGTCAAACGGCCGGAAGACCTTGAGCGCGTAGCGCAGCTCCTTGAGGCTCCGGCTGATGAGCTTGGCCTCGCCCAGCGACGGGTCGTCGCGGAGGAGTTTGATGGCGGTGTGGATGACCTCGCGCGTGAGCTTGCCGCGCATGGACTCGATG